>JBFXDI010000010.1:0-53188 GCA_050181295.1 Parvibaculaceae bacterium
TGAGGAGACGCACCGCACCATATGGCTCGAATGCCTCGCCAAGGCGGAGCGGCGCGCGCTCGCCCTCAGGGTGGCCGATTGCGGCACGCTGAGCCGCGAGGTCGACAAGGTGTTCGAGACAGAATGGCAGATTTGCGAGCGCCGACAGCAGGCCTTCGACGCCGCGGAACGGACGAAGCTCATGCGGCACCCGCTGATCGTCGCCGCCTCGCGCGTCAAGCAGACTACGACCACGACGACGAGCCTTTCGACCCGATCGAACTCGAACTCGCGTTCGTTCCCGCATCTGGGACGCAACTGAGGAGCCTCGCCTGGGCTCTATCCGTCGACGGAAGATGCCGCCTGTTGTTGCGAAGCCTCGGCGGGCGAGGTATTGGCGACCCATGAACGCAAGGACGCTCCTTTCGCTCGCGCTTCTCGCCGCTTCATCGGCCTCCCCGGTCCATGCCCAGGCTTCGCGCGAGCTGCCCGTGGATCAGGTCAAGCAGATCCTCGCCCAGACGCTCGAAAGCTGGCTTGCCTTCCGGGTTTATGACGGACGCAACCTCATCTACTTCACGCATCTGGCGACCTATCACTGCGCGCTCCTGGAGATCCGCTACTCCTTCAACGGCACGGCGCTCGACCGGCGCTTTCCGGTGCCGAAGTGCAACCCGCTTCTTCCCTTCAACGTGGGGGCGGACGCCACGCTCTATCTCGAGGCCAGGGAAGAGGACGCCAAGACCGTGGCCGTGCAGCTCGTCTACGACGACAACTCGGTTTCGGACATCCAGGTGTTCCAGCCCTGTCCCGGCGCGGGCGATGCGACCTGCGCCATCGTGGCCGAGACTCGGCCGGCGGAAAGCACGGAAGCCGGAAAGATCGAGCTGAAGGTGGACCCCTCGCAGCGCAGCGCTCCCTCATCCGCCCCTGCCACCGCCCCCGCGCAATAGCCCTGAGCCCCATGAGCGAATCCGAACTCCCGCTGCGTGCAGCCATCGTTCCCGTGACGCCCTTCCAGCAGAACTGCGCCCTCCTCTGGTGTACTCGCACGAAAAAGGCGGCCATCGTCGATCCGGGCGGTGACGTGGCGCGGATTCTTGAGGCCGTCGCCAAGACCGGCGTCCAGCCCGAACGCATCCTCCTCACCCACGGCCATATCGACCATGCCGGCGGCGCGGCCGAGCTTGCCGAGAAGCTCGCCGTCGAGATCGTCGGACCGCAGCGCGAGGACCTGTGGCTGCTCGAATCGCTGCCCGAGTCCGGCGCCCAGTACGGCATGACGGGGGTGCGGCCTTGCGAGCCCGACCGGTGGCTCGAAGAAGGAGACACGGTTTCCGTAGGCGAGGTGTCGTTCGACGTCCTCCATTGCCCCGGCCACACGCCCGGCCATGTCGTGTTCATCCACCGCGACATGAACTTCGGCGTCTTCGGCGACGTGCTCTTCCAGGGCTCGGTCGGGCGCACCGACTTCCCGCGCGGCAGCCACGAGCAGTTGATCCGGTCGATCAAGACGAAGCTCCTGCCGCTGCCGGACGAATTCTTCTTCCTCTGCGGCCACGGGCCCGCCTCGACCATCGGCCGCGAGCGGCAGAGCAATCCTTTCATCCAGTAGCCGCGAGGACTCGTCATTGCCGGGCCTGCCTCGGCAATCCTCTTAGGCTCTGCCCGGAAAGGATGGCCGGCTCGGTGGCCGGCCATGACGGTGGGAAGTTGCCGCCCTCACGCCTTCGTCATCCGGAGCGAGAAGGCGAGCGGCAATTCGGGCGCGCCCGCAGGCATGCGGTAGAGCCTGTCCTCCCCCTCGACCATCATCGGGAAGAGCGGCCATGGCAGCGCATCGAACTCGTGCAGCCAGTCGAGCCGCATGCCCGCCGCCATGAGCCCGCCGAGGATCTCCGAGAGCGGATGGATCCACTCCCGCGTCTCCTTGTTGGCAAGCACGGTCGGGTCGCCGTTGTAGGTCGTCGGGACCTCTTCCCGGATCGGATCGTTAGGCGCCGCCCTCCAGCGATATCTGGGCGCCGCCCGGATGACGCCATCGACCTCGTCGAGGCAGAGAGTCGATGGGTGGCTTTCCGCGAGGTAGAGCACCCCGCCCGACTTGAGCAGGCTCGCGACCACCCCGCCCCAGCGGCGGATGTCGGGCAGCCAGTTGATCGCGCCCCAGGTGACATAGACGAGGTCGAAGTCGCCATCGAGCAGAGCGCGCGCATCGTAGACGTTGCCCTGAACGAAGGTCGCCGCGAGGCCGGTCGCCTTAGCGAGGCGGCGCGCTTCAGCGACGGCCTCGCTCGAGAAATCGAGCCCCGTGACCTGAGCCCCGCGCCGCGCCAGGCAAAGGCTGTCGAGCCCGAAGTGGCATTGCAGATGCGCGATCCTCAAGCCGCGGATGTCGCCGATCTCGCCTGCCTCTATCGGATAGAGCTTGTCGGCGCCGCTAAGAACCGCCTCGACCTTGTAGAAACCCGTCGCGTCCCGCCGGTGGATCGCCACCCGCTCGTCCCAGGACCGGCGGTTGACCTCGAAGTGCTCCTGCTCCATGGCGCCCTCACGACCCCAGATACTCCGCGACCTCCGGGATGTCCCGGGCGGAGAAGAGCGCGCCCGTTGGCCGGAAGGCAAGGATGCGGCCGTCATGCACGAAGAGCGTGTGAGAGGCAATGCGACGCGCGTCCTCCGGCTGGTGGGTGACGAAAAGCACCGTCATGCCGCGCTCCTTGTGAAGGTCCGACACCAGGTCCAGCATCTCCCGCCGGAGCCTGGGTCCGAGCGCCGCGAAGGGCTCGTCCAGAAGCATGACCGGCCGGTCCCGCACCAGCGCCCTCGCAAGCGCCACGCGCTGCCTCTCGCCGCCCGAAAGCTCGCGCGGCAACCGTCGGCCGAAACTCTCCAGCCCGACACGCGCCAGCGCCGCCCGGATGCGCTCGCGCTCGGCGCCGGAAAGCTTCAAGGCCGGCGAGATGCCGAGCCCCACATTGGTCTCGACGTCCAAGTGGGCGAAGAGATTGTGGTCCTGGAACAGCATCGTCACCGGCCGCTCGGCAGGAAGCTTGCCCGCCATGTCGACGCCGCCGATCAGGACCCGGCCGGAGACCGGCGTTTCGAAGCCGGCGATGAGATTGAGGATGGTGGTCTTTCCCGAGCCGCTCGGACCGACGACGGCCGCGAGCGTGCCTTCCGGCACTTGGACGTCGAAAGCCATCTGCATGTCCTCGTAGCGGAAGCGCGCATCTTCGAGGGACACCCCGCTGCCGCTCATGGCCGGGCGCTCCGACGCGCGCCGAAGGCATCGGCCGCCATGACGAGGCAGAGGCAGAGAAGCGACAGGAGCGCGGCCAGTCCTTCCGCGTCGGCCGAGCGATAGCTTCCCATGCGCTGCAGAAGGAGCAGCGGCAATGTGACGACGCTTTCCGAGCCGAAGAGCGCGATGGCGCCGAGATCGCCCAGCGACACGGCCGCCGCGAAGGCGACGGCCAGGCCGAACGGCTTGCGCAGCGTCGGCCAGTCGATGAGCCGGAAGCGGCTCCAGCCGCCGATCCCGAGGCTCTGGGCGAGGCGGTCATGCGCTTGAGCCGCCTCCGCAAGCGCAGGGCCGAGGATGCGGCTCCCATAGGGTATGGCCATCAGGGCATTGATCGCGATCACGATCGCCGGTGCAAGGGCGAACACGTCGGCCCACTGCCGCAGGAGGACGAAAAGCCCCGCTCCGATGACGATCGGCGGCATGACGAGAACAACGCTGCCGCCGGCCTCCGCCGCCTTGGCGAGCCATCCCCATCCCGGCCGCGCCCGGGCCGCCGCCGCCGCCTTGACCAATGCCCAGGCGAGGAGGACGGAGAGGATGGCCGCCGTCGCCGCGATGACAAGGCTTGTCAGGAGCGCGCGTTGCACCACCGGCTCGCCCGCGAGCTTGGCGAAGGGAGCGGCGAGCGCCGCGGCCGAGAGCGCGCCGAGCGGCAGGAGGAGGAACAGGCCAGCCGCGCCTATGACGAGCGCATCGCCGATGCGGGCCGAAAGCCCCGCCGCGTCCGGCCTCATGCCCTTGCGCCCGAGATCGGCGGTCACCGCGAGCGGCAGCGCGAAACGGCCGCCCACCGCGAAGACCGCGAGCGTGAGGACGAGCTGCATGAGAGAGAGTGTCACCGCCCGCTGCGGATCGAAATCGAACCGCAGCGCCTGATAGATCGCGACCTCGATGGTGGTGGCCGAGGGGCCGCCGCCGAGCGTCAGCACCACGGTGAAGCTCGCCACACACAGCATGAAGACGAGAAGGGCGGCGCCCGGAAGCCCGGCCCGGAGCGCCGGCCATTCGATGAGGCGGAAGATGCTCGAAGACGGCATGCCGAGCTGGCTTGCAAGGCGCCAGCTGTCGCCCGGAATACGATCGAGATGCGCGATGAGCAGCCGCGCCGCGAGCGGCATGTTGAAGAATATGTGGGCGATGAGGATGCCGGTGAGCCCGTAGACGTCGAGCGGCGCGTAGATGCCGGCCGCCCGGATGAGGGCGCTCGCCCACCCGTTGCGTCCCCAGACCTGGACGACGCCCAGCACCACCACGAGGGCCGGCAGCGCCAGCGGCAGCGCGAAGAGCGTGAGCAGCAGACGGCGTCCCGGAAAGGCGGGCCGGCGGGCGAGCGCGCGCGCCACGGGGATCGCAAACCCCACGGAAAGAAGCGTCGAGAGCCCGGCCTGCAGCAGCGTGAAGCGCGCAACCCGCCACAGATAGGGGTCGGCGAGTGTCGCCCGGAGCCCCGTTCCCTCGCCGGCGGCGAGGAGGAGGGCCGTGAGCGCCGCCGCCACGATGCCGACGATGAGCCCCAGCGCCAGAAGGCCGGAAAGGAGGCTTGCCCTCATGGCGGACAGGACATGCCATTCCTCTCCCCTCCCCTCGATGGGGAGGGGACGGGGGAGGGGTGGTGGCGCTGGACGCTTGATGCACCCCCACCCGGCCCTGCGGGCCGACCTCCCCCAAGGGGGAGGAAATATCGAACCGCCGCTGGCATCGACCCGCTGGCCTGCCTCTACCGGCTCATCACCTCGAGCCACTCATCGATCCACGCCTTGCGGTTGGCCGCCACCTCGCTCGGCGACAGCATGAGCGTGCGCTCGGGCTTCACCAGCTTGTCGAAGGCGTCCGGCAGCGGCACGGAGGTCTTGGAGGCCGGGAACATCCAGTTCTTGGTGGGGATCGCGTCCTGGAATGCGGGCGTCAGCATGAAGGCGAGGAACTTCTCCGCCAGCGCCTTGTGCGGCGCGGCCTTGAGCAGGCCCGCCACCTCGATCTGAAGATAGTGCCCTTCGGGGAATGGGATAGCCTTGTACTTCTCCGTCTTCTCCTCGACCATGTGATAGGCGGGCGAGGTCGTGTAGCTCAGCACCATGTCCGCCTCGCCTTTGGTGAACATGCCGTAGGCCTCGCTCCAGCCGGGCGTCACGGTGAGGACCTTGGGCTTGAGCTTGGCCCAGGCCTCCTTGGCGTTATCTCCGTAGACCGCCTTCATCCAGAGGAGGAAGCCCAGGCCCGGCGTCGAGGTCCGTGGATCCTGGAGAACGATCTTGAGGTTCGAGGGCTCCTCGACCAGCGCCTTGAGGCTCGTCGGCGGGTTCTTCGTCCTCTCGCTGTCGTAGACGACGGCGAAGTGCCCCCAGTCGTAGGGAAGGAAGGTCTCGTCGCCCCATGGCAAGGGAAGCGTGCTCCATTCGATCTTGATGCCATGCGGCGCGAAAAGACCGGTGGCCGCGGCCTCCGAGACCAGGTTCTGGTCGAGGCCCAGCACGATGTCGGCCTTGGAATTTCCGCCTTCGAGCTTGAGGCGGGTGAGGAGCGCCACGCCGTCCTCGACGCCCACCCACTGGACCTTGCAGGCGCAGTCCTTCTCGAAGGCGGCCTTGACGACCGGACCCGGCCCCCAATCGCTGACGAAGCTCTCATAGGTGTAGACGGTGAGCGTCTCCTCCGCCCTGGCGGAGCCGAGGCCGGCAATGAGGGCGAGGAACAGGACGGTCTTGCGCATCGGCGCCTCCACTCGCCGGCGGCGGTGTGAGGGGGAGGCTCCTGGCGCCCGCTCCTCATCCCTCCGCCGGCATTATCCGGATCAGGTTCGTCGGGTTGGCGCATACGCCTCTCAGCCCTTTTCAGGGCACCCCGTAGAGCGGGGCGGAGATTATGCCCTTCTGGACAGGGGCGCAATCGGCGTGTTTAGAGCGGGCATGGCGAGCTTCACCATACTGGCGGGCGGCCATCTCACGCCGACCGAGCGGCTCCGGCGCCAGATCGCCGGGCGTCGCGTCATCGCGGCCGACAGCGGCATGGCCCATGCCGGTCCGCTGGGGCTCGAGGTGGAGCTTTGGGTAGGTGACTTCGATTCCTCGAGTCCCGAGCTCCTGGCACGCCATGCCGACGTCGAGCGGGTGACGTTTCCGGCCGCCAAGGCCAAGACCGACACCGAGCTTGCCGTCGAGGAGGCGCTGGCCCGCGGCGCCACCGATCTTGTCATGGTCGGCGGCTTCGGCGGTCAGGCGGACCATGCCCTCTCGCATCTCCTGCTGGCGGTCAGCCTCAAGCAGAAAGGCTACGGCATGCTGGTGACGAGCGGCACCGAGGAAGCCTGGCCGCTTCTCGCGGGCGAAATGGCACTCGATCTCCCGCCAGGGAGCCGCATGAGCATCCTCCCCTTCAGCGCGCTCAAGGCGATTTCGCTGGGAAACGTCGTCTGGCCGCTCGAACGGCGCGACGTGCCGCTGGGCTCGACGCTCACCCTGTCGAACGTGGCGCTGGGAACGGTCGACATCCGCCTCGAGGACGGCTACGCGGCGGTGATCGTCTATCCGGCGGAGATCTAGACGCCTTCCGTATTGCCGCCCGGCGCCCGCTTTCCGGAGGGCTTGCTCGCCGGGTTTTCCTTCACCGTCTTCGGCGAAGTCACGTCCTTGCTGCGCGATACGGACCCGTAGTCCTTCGTGTTTCCCTTTTCGCGGGCGACTTCCTTCGCAGACCGGACGGTGCCGGTTTCACCTTTGCGTTCGGGCATGACAGCGCTCCTGCCTGGATTGTCCCGGCAGGACAATTCGCGCCCTGCGGCACGGGTTCCGTCTGGCAGGCAATGTTCGGGTGGCTATTCTGCGGGCTGCAGCGCGGCCTTTGCCTTCTCGGCGCGCTGGGCAAGCAGGGCATCGGCCTCGGCCGTCTCCTCCGGGATGAGGAAAAGGCCGCGCCGCCGGGCAGCAAGCCCAAGGGCCGAGCGTCCCGTGAACCAGGAAAGCGGTCCCGACAACACAAGTCCGCCGACGATAGGCGAGAGCCAGAGAAGGGTCTCCCAGGACGCCGCGCCGGCCGCCACGCCGAGCACCACCCCGGTCGCCATGTGGAAGGCGTGGAGCCTCATGGCCGTGCCGAGCGGAAGCTCCTCGCCGCCACGGTTCTGGGCCTTCCAGCCCGAGTCCCGTCCGGCGAAGATGTCGGCCACGAACCTGCTCTGGATCAGCATCATCACCGGCGCGATGAGGGCCGAAAGCACGGTCTCGACCAGCGCGCTGGCGATAAGGCCCGTGGCCCCGCCACTGCCGCGCCGGAGCTTCTTGTCGAGAAGCGCCGCCGCGATGCCGAGGATCTTCGGCAGGAACAGCACCAGCATGGTGACCGACAGGAGGCGCAGGGCCCGTTCGTTGTCGAACACCGGCCAGACCGGGAACAGCGACAGCCCGTCGGGGAAGTACTGCGGCGTCACAAACTGGGCCTGCAGCGACAAGACGAGGCCCGCGAGGATCAGCACCAGCCACAGGGGCGAGGCGAGATAGGACATGATGCCCTGGATGAGGTGGACACGGCTGACCCAGGAAAGGCCCCGGGCCGGCACGACCTTCATGTGCTGCAGGTTGCCCTGGGCCCAGCGCCGGTCGCGGGTGGCGAGGTCAGGCAGCGTCGGCGGGCATTCCTCGTAGGAGCCTTCGAGACGGGGCAGCATGTAGACGCCCCAGCCTGCCCGCCGCATCAGCGCCGCCTCGATGAAGTCGTGGCTGAGGATGTGGCCCCCGAAGGGCTTGCGGCCGGAAAGCTCCGGCAGCCCGGCGGACTCGGCGAAAGCCTCGACGCGGATGATGGCGTTATGGCCATAGTAGTTGCCGTCGCGGCCGTGCCAGGCGGCGAGGCCGGCCGCCACGACGCGGCCATAGATCCGGCCCGCGAACTGCTGCATGCGCGCATAGAGCGAATGCTGGCTCCACAGATGCGGCAGCGTCTGGATGATGCCGGCGCCGGGATCCGAATGCATGGTGCGCGCCAGCGCGACCAGCGTGGCGGCCTTCATGTAGCTGTCGGCGTCGAGGATCACCATGTGGTCGTAGTCGCCGCCGAAGCGGGTGACGAAATCGGCGATGTTGCCGGCCTTGCGGTGGATGTTCTTGTCGCGCCGGCGGTAGTAGACGGGGATGACCCCGAAGAGGCGCCTCCGAAGCTCCTGGAAATGCATCCATTCGCGCCGCCCGCGCAACTCGTCCTGGGTATCGCTCAGGATGAAGATGTCGAAGGCGGGCGCAGCACCCTCCGCGTGAAGCTCGCGGCCCATCCGCTCCAGCGTCGCGAAGACCCGCTCCGGATCCTCGTTGTAGATCGGCATGAGCAGCGCATTGCGCCCCACCGCGCCCTTGGAGGCGGCCGCCGGCCTCTTTTCCAGCACGTGGAAGAACCCGAGCACGGCGCTTGCCGCCGCGAATGCGATCCAAGCGAAGGTGATGGCGAAGAGCGTGGCGAAGAGGATCTGCAGCCACGTAGGCGCGGTGACGCTAACGACGCCGTGAATCTCGTACGTGCCGAGCGCCGTCAGGCCGAATGTCAGGGCCATGACGAAGAAGCGCTCGCAATGGACAAGCGCCGGCGTCAGGCCGCGCCGGATGGGCCGGCGGCCGCGCCATTTCCTCAAGGATTGCACCGGCATGGCCAGATGGCTCTCCGGCGGCATGTCGGGGATGGCCGCGCCATGGGGGCGGCTCTCGGCGGCCTGGAAGACACTCATGCCGTCCACCGATAAAGCCAGAGCTCCGAGACCGGCGTTTCGCCCCGCTTCAACTGTGCCCACAACTCGACCAACTCTGCTCCCTTTGGATCCAGCTCGAATTTGAGCCGATGTCCCTTGGTCTCGGGGTTATACTGTACGACGGTGTTCTTGATCTCCCCGGCGCCGGTCGAAACTGTCGCACTGATCTCACCCGACAGGTCGCCTCCCGCGAACTCCACAACGAACTTCCGCGCATCCTGGTTCCAGTTCAGCCCCTGGGCCGTCGATACCGTCCGCGCCACGGCCATTTCCGCCGGCCAGTCGTTGCACCAGTGCAGCCGGTAGGTGAGGGCGTACTCGGTTCCCTTGGCTATCGGCTGCTGCGGACGCCAATAGACGACAATGTTGTCATTAATCTCACGATCGGATGGAATTTCGACGAGCTCGACATGTCCGGCGCCCCAGTCGCCGACGGGCTCGATCCAGAGGCTCGGCCGGCGCTCGTAGTGGGCCTCCAGATCGTCGAAATCGACATAGCCCCGGGTTCGTTGCATGAGGCCGAAGCCCTGGGGGCCCTGGTCGACGAAGGCGCTGATCTGGAGTTTTGAGGGGTTGGAAAGCGGCCGCCAGACCCATTCTCCCTTGCCGGTCAGCATCTGGAGACCGCTGGAATCATGCACCGCGGGCCGGAAGTCGTCGAACCGGTTGCGGTTGGTCGAGTCGAAGAGGAACATGCTGGTGAGGGGCGCGAACCCGGCATGCCCGAGGTCGTTGCGCGGAAAGAGCCGCGCCTCGACGTCCATGAGGGTCGTCTCGCCCGGCCGCAGCGTGAAACGATAAGCTCCTGTGGTGGAGGGGCTGTCGAGGAGCGCGTGCACCACGATGGCGTTGGCCCCGTCCGGCGGACGGCGCACCCAGAAGGCACGGAAATAGGGGAACTCCTCCCCCTCCGCCGATGCAGTGTTGATGGCGAGCCCGCGCGCCGAAAGCCCGTAGATCTGGTCCTTGCCGACACCGCGGAAATAGCTCGCGCCGAGGAAGACCGCAAACTCGTCCCAGATTTCCGGATTGTTGATCGGATAGCGGAGCCTCAGGCCCGCGAACGGCAGCACCGTGTTGGCCGGGGGCGGCGTGACGCTCTGACCGAAGATGAAGAGCTGCGGCACATAGTTGACGCGCCGCTGCGAGCTGCCTTCGACCACATAGATGTCGACCGGCGTCTTGTAGAGCGAGCCTGAGTGGAAGAGATCGAAGGTGAAGCGCGAGCCCGTGTCTTTCCAGATCGAGCGCGCGGGATCGAAGCGGATGTCGCGATACTGGTCGTAGGAGATCTCGCCGAGCGGCGGCGGAAGGGTGACCTTCTCCTCCTCGAACGGCTTCTCTGCCCGCGCCCGCGCGAGATTGAGAACATAGTCTTCGGGAAAATCCACGGGCTCGCCGTAAAGGGGGTCCTCCTGCGCGCGCGGAACGGCAGCCGCAAACGCAAAGAGGGGCACCATGCCCCCTATCGAGGACACGACCGCACGACGCGAAAGCACCATCAACGCTCTCTCGAACGGCCCGCCAAGGCCACCAAACGCCAACAAAACACCGGCTTTTCAATAGTTGGCCATTCCGGCCAAACTGTGAAGCCCTCTTTTCTTCGCAGCTGCAAAACTTTTTGCCGCAGCCGGATGACATCGTGACGTCGGTCAGACGCCCCTAGGGCAACCGCCGGCTGGTGATTGCCCTAAGAAGATATGGAAGCTGGCGTCAGGACGTTTCGGGGTGCATGACGGTGAGGCTTTGCTCCCGCATGTAGCGGGGAATGGTGAAGGGCCCAAGCCCTCCCTTGCTGTCCACGCCCGAGCCCTTCCAGCCGCAGAACGTCTGGTATCCCGGCCATGCGCCGGTGGTCGCGCCCGAGCGGCGGTTGACATAGAGGACGCCCGCCTCCGCGGTCGCGAGGAAGCGGTCTATTTCCGCCTGGTCCTGGCTGTAGAACCCCGCCGTGAGGCCATAGACGATGGAGTTGCCGCGGGCGATCGCCTCTTTCAAATCGTCGAAGGGCTGCACCGAGAGGAAGGGCAGAAACAGTTCGTCGCGGTTGATGGCATGGTCGGCCGGCAGCCCGGCCACGATGGTGGGTGCGACAAAGTTTCCCGCCGCAAGCTGGCCGGTGCGCAGCCTTTCGCCCCCGGCGACGATCTGGCCGGCCCGCTTGGCGGCCCGCGCCGCCGACTCGAAGCGCTCTACCGAGCCGTCATCGATCACCGGTCCCATGAAGACCGTCCGGTCCTCCGGGTTGCCGATGACCAATCCCTTGGCGCGCTTCTCGAGCTTGTCGAGAAGGGCGTCGTGAACGCTTCGCTCGACATAGGCCACCGAGCAGGCCGAGCATTTCTCGCCCTGCATCCCGAAGGCCGAGCGCACGAGCCCCTCGACTGCGACGTCGAGATCGGCCTTGGCCGTGACATAGGTCGGATTCTTGCCACCCATCTCGCAGATGACCGGCCGCGCGAAGGGCCCCGAGGCGGTCTTGCGGAAGATCGCCATGCCGACCTCGTGCGAGCCGGTGAAGGCGAAGCCGTCGATGCCGTCGGCCTCGACGAGCAGCGGACCCGCCTCCTCTCCGCAGAGCATGTTGATCACGCCGTCCGGCATTCCCGCCGCCTTCGCGGCTTCCATGAGGAGCGAGCCCGTGAGCCCGGCCGTAGGCGCAGGCTTGTAGACGGCCGTGTTGCCCGCGACGAGAGCGGCGCCAAGCATGTTGCAGGAAAGCGCCACCGGGAAGTTGAAAGGTGCGATCACGGCGAAGACGCCGATGGGCTTGAGGACACATACCGTCTCCTCGCGGGGAATGGCGCGCTTCATCTGCCGCTGAAAGCCTTCGTTGCGCTCCATCTCATCGGCATACCAGCGCAGGAGGTCGACCGCTTCCTCAGCCTCTCCCACCGCCTCGATGCGAGATTTTCCGACCTCGTAGAGAGCGGCCATGGCAAGATCGTATTTGCGCTCGTCCACCTTGTCGGCCCAGGCGCGGATGACCTCCACCCGTTCCTGCCAGGGCCGGCCTGCCCAATCCGGCAGCGCCGCGCGCGCTGCGGTGACGGCGCTCTTCACGGCCTTCTTGTCGGCTGCCACCAGCCGCGCCACCAGGAGCTCGCGGTCGAAAGGACAGCGTACCTCGTAGGCCCGTCCGCTCACGTCATGGCGGCCCGCCACGATGTTGGGCCATGCCTTGGACAGAGTCGACTTCCGGAAGGCCGGAAGCGCCGTGTCGAGCCAGTCGTGGAGGGGAGTGAAGTCGGCGGAAATATTGGAATAGGTGACGCGCGGCAAGGAAGCGGTCATGCTGGGAATATTCTCCGGAGAAAAGAGCGCTGACCCGACCACCCTAGAGTATTTCTCAAGCGAGCGAAATCGCCGCCGGATACCGCCGCAATGAGTCTCCGCAGGGCACCTGGAATCGGCTAAGGTCGCCGCCCGAGAGGGGCAAGCAGCGGAGTTCATTCATGTTCGAAGGCGCCAGCATTTTCGTCATCATCCTGCTCGTGCTTGCCGTCGTCGGCGTCTTTCAGGGCATCCGCACGGTCCCGCAGGGCTACAACTACACGGTCGAGCGCTTCGGCCGCTATGTGCGCACGCTGCAGCCCGGCCTTGGGCTCATCGTTCCCTTCGTTGACCGCATCGGCTCGAAGATGAACATGATGGAGCGTGTGCTCGACGTGCCGAGCCAGGAGGTGATCACGCGCGACAACGCCATGGTGGAGGTGAACGGCATCGCCTTCTTCCAGGTCATGGACGCGCCGAAAGCCACCTACGAGGTGAATGATCTCGAGAACGCCATCCTCAACCTCACCATGACCAACATTCGAACCGTCATGGGCTCGCTCGATCTGGACAACCTCCTCTCGCAGCGCGACGAGATCAACCAGCGGCTGCTGGGCGTCGTCGACCTGGCCACGGTGCCCTGGGGGGTCAAGATGACGCGCATCGAGATCAAGGACATCAATCCGCCGCGCGATATCGTCGACTCCATGGCGCGCCAGATGAAGGCGGAGCGGGACAAGCGCGCCGCCATCCTGGAGGCGGAAGGCAAGCGGCAGGCGGAGATTCTCAAGGCCGAGGGCGAGAAGCAGGCGGCGGTGCTTTCGGCCGAAGGGCGGCGTGAAGCGGCCTTCCGGGACGCCGAGGCGCGCGAGCGGGAGGCGGAAGCCGAGGCCAAGGCGACGCAGGTGGTTAGCGAGGCCATCGCGTCCGGCAACGTACAGGCCATCAACTACTTCGTCGCCAACAAGTATGTGGCGGCGTTGGAATCGCTGGCGAAGGCGCCGAACCAGAAGGTCCTCATGCTGCCGGTGGATGCCACCTCGCTTCTGGGCTCGATCGGCGGCATCGCCGAGATCGCCCGCGACGCCTTCGGCGGCAACGATCCGGACGGTTCTCCGCGCCGCCGCACGTCGGTGCCGTCCGTCGGACAAAGCCGCGACTGAGGCCGGCCATGGGCGATCTTCTCGCGCTGACCGGTGGCTGGACCTGGCTGGTGATCGGGGGAATCCTGCTCGTCGCGGAAGTGCTCGCTCCAGGCGTTTTCCTCATATGGTTCGGCCTTGCCGCCCTGGTGGTGGGCACGCTCCATCTTTTCCTGCCGCTCTCCTGGCAGGTGGAAGTTCTCATCTTCGCAGGCCTGTCGGTGATCCTCGTGGTGGTCGCGCGGCCGTGGCTTAAAAAACGGCAGGATCTGCAGTCCGACCAGCCGAACCTCAACGCCCGCACCCGCGACTATGTCGGCCGCTCCTATGTTCTCGAAGGGCCGATCGTGAACGGCCGGGGACGGTTGAGGATCGACGACGCGCTGTGGGAGGTCGAGGGTCCGGACCTGCCGGCCGGGTCCTGGGTCAAGGTCTCCGGCACCGATGGCATGCGGCTCAAGGTCGAGGCTGCGCAGCGCGCCTGATTTCTGTTCTTTAGCGTCATGGCCGGCCTCCGAGCCGGCCATCCTTTTCGTTGCAATGGCAAGGAGGAAAGGATTGCCGGGTCAAGCCCGGCAATGACGAGAGAGTGGCGGAGGGTGCGCTCCAGCGCTATCGGATGAGCTCGAGCACCGTCTCGGGCGGGCGGCAAAGCTTCGCGCCCTTGGGCGTGACGACGATCGGCCTGTTGAGCAGGATCGGATGCGCCATCACGGCATCCAGAAGCGCATCCTCCGGCAGGGCGGGATCGTCGAGACCAAGCTCCGCATGGGGCGTTCCCTTCTCGCGCAGCACGGATCTGACCGGCACGCCCATGCGGCGGATGAGGCTCTTGAGCTCGCTCCGTGACGGTGGCGTCTTCAGATATTCAACGATGCGCGGCTCGACGCCCGCATCCCGGATGAGCCCCAGCACCTTGCGGGAGGTCCCGCAGGCCGGATTGTGATAGATCGTGACGTCCATGGGCAACTCCGCCGTCTATCCCGTGAACTGGAGCCGCGCCAGGTTGGCATAAAGCCCCTGCTCCGCGATGAGTTCATCGTGCGTGCCCCTGGCCGACACGCGGCCCCGGTCGAGAACGAGGATCGTATCGCTTTTCCGCACCGTCGCCAGCCGATGGGCGATGACGAGGCTCGTGCGCCCCTGCATGAGCTGTTCGAGCGCCGCCTGCACCAGCCGCTCGCTTTCGGCATCGAGCGCGCTCGTTGCCTCATCGAGCAGCAGGATCGGCGCGTCGCGCAGGATGGCGCGCGCTATGGCGATGCGCTGCCGCTGGCCGCCCGAAAGCGCAACGCCCCGCTCGCCGGCCAGCGTGTCATAGCCGTGCTCGAGCTGCGGGATGAACTCCTCGACCTGCGCGGCTTCGGCGGCGCGCCGCACCTCGGCGTCGCTCGCCTCCGGCCTTCCGAAGCGGATGTTGTCGAGGATCGAGGCGGAGAAGATGATCGTTTCCTGCGGCACGAGGGCAATGCGGGAGCGCACGGCCTGCGGATCGGCCGTGGCGATGTCGACGCCGTCGATCAGGATGCGGCCCGCATGCGGATCGTAGAACCTGAGCAGCAGGTTGAAGATCGTGCTCTTTCCGGCGCCGGAAGGTCCGACGATCGCCAGCCGCTCGCCCTGCCTCACCTCGAAGCTCGCGCCGTGCAGCGCCTTTTCCCCGCGCCGCGCCGGATAGGAGAAGT
Organism: Parvibaculaceae bacterium; assembly: GCA_050181295.1. Taxonomy (GTDB): domain Bacteria; phylum Pseudomonadota; class Alphaproteobacteria; order Rhizobiales; family Aestuariivirgaceae; genus JBFXDI01. The sequence goes on from JBFXDI010000010.1 coordinate 15,115, forward strand.
GGACGTCCTGGAAGGCGATCGTGCCGCGTGGCGGCGAGGGCAGCGCGCGTGGCGTCGCCGGCGCGGCGATGACCGGGCTCGTGTCGAGCAGCTCCGCCAGCCGCTCCGATGCCCCGGCCGCGAGTTGAATGTCGCCCCACACTTCCGACAGCGCGCCGAGCGAGGCGGCGGCGAAGGCGGCGTAGAGCACGAACTGCCCGAGCGCGCCTCCAGTGAGCCGGTCGGCGAGCACTTCCTGGGCGCCGTACCAGAGCACCGCCACCACGGCGCCCGAGGCGATGAAGATGATGGCGGCCGTCAGCCATCCGCGCGAGGCCGTCCGCCGGCGGGCGGCGGTGAAGGCTGCCTCGGAGGCGTCGTCGAATTGCCGGCGCAGACGCATCTCCTGCCCGAAGGCCTGGATGGTCGTGACCGAGGAGAGCGATTCCTGCGCCAGCGCCGCGCTTTCAGCGAGCCGGTCCTGGGCGGCGCGCGAGAGGCCACGCACGCGCCGGCCCGAGACGACGAGCGGCAGCACGATGAGCGGGATGGCGAGCAGCACGAGGCCCGAGAGCTTGGGGCTCGTCACCACCATCATCACCGCGGCGCCCAAGAGCGTCACGAGGTTCCGGAGCGCGGTTGAGGCGCTGGCGCCGAAGGCGGCCTTGATCTGCGTCGTGTCGGCGGTGAGGCGCGAAATCACCTCACCGGTGCGCTGGGTGTCGTAGAAGCCCGGATCGAGCGCCAGCACATGGGCGAAGACGCGGGTCCTCAGATCTGTGACGACGCGCTCTCCGATCCAGGTGACGAAGTAGTATCGGAGCCCGCTGCCTGCCGCGAGCACCGCCACGACGGCGAGCATCATGGCGAAGTACTGGTTCACGAACGCGGCGTTCTCGGCCGAGAAGCCGTGATCGATGATGCGCCTGACCGCGAGCGGCACGGCGAGCGAGGCGCCGGCGGCGGCGAGCAGCGAGAGGAGCGCCGCAGCGAGCCGCCAGCGGTAGCGGAGCACGAAGGGGAAGAGCCGCGCCAGGGGCTTCAGATTGCGGGATTTCGGCCGCCTGGCGCCCGAATCCTCGAAATCCGCCGCGGCGCCCCTCCGCCCGGTGCTCGCTTCCGCCGTCATGTCCCGCAACTGCCCAAGGTGACGCCCGATCCGGCCCATGCTTGCGCAGCGGGACCCGCTTGGCTATAGGAGCGGCAACCCATGGGACGTTGTGCCGCGAGAAAGACGATGAAAGAGAACATCCACCCCGCCTATCACACGATCAACGTCGTGATGACCGACGGAACCACCTTCCAGACCCGCTCCACCTGGGGCGAGGAAGGCCAGACCCTGCAGCTCGACATCGATCCGAAGTCGCATCCGGCCTGGACCGGCGGCAACCAGCAGCTCGTCGACCGCGGCGGCCGCGTCAGCCGCTTCAACCAGAAATTCGGCTTCCTGAAGAAGTAGATCTCGCCCCGAGCGAAGCCCGATGCGCCATGGCCGGCCTTTAAGCCGGCCATCCTTTTTCTGTTCCCGCAGTTCATGGATCGCCGGGTCAGGCCCGGCAAAGACGCATCCGCATCCTGGATGCTTCTCAGCTCGCCTCGGAGCGGGCGCGGGTAAAGAATTCCTCGATCCGCGTGATGTGCTTGGCCACCTGGTTGTGGCCGGCCGCCGGCTTCGTCTCGGCGTCCGCCAGCATGACGTCGAGCTTCAGGATGCGCTCGTGCAACGTGAGGCTTCGCTGCACCAGCGCCTTGAGCCCGGTCGGGATCTGCTCGGCCCCGCGCAACGGGTAGCCGGCCCCGATCTCGGTCAGGTTGATGCGATGCTTCTCGGAGCGCGCCGCTTCCTTGGTGAGCTCGCCGGCGCTGATCGCCCGCTGCATCAGGAGCCAGGAGGCGAGCTGCATGAGCCTCGTCGTGAGCCGCATACTTTCCGTTGCGTAGGCGATCGAGCCGTGACGGTCGAGCATACGGGCATCCAGCCGCCCCTGCCCGTCGAGGTAGTTCGCGGTCTCCTCGACCAGCCCCATGCCTTCCTGGAACACTTCGCTGAACCGGTCCGAGTTCGTGAATCGCGTCATGAAGTCGACCAGGGGATCATGCCCTGGAAGAACCGCGTGTTTCCCGGAATCGGTCATGCTCGATAATCCCCTCGCCCGCACAAACCCACCACTCACGCCGAGCTTTGACGATGATGAGGCCCATGCCGATTCCGGTCAATATGGCCCACGCCCCACGTGGATAACTAGCTATGAGCAATTCGGGTGCCATGACGGCGTCCCGAGAAAAAAGAGCCGCGGGGATGCCGCGGCTCGAAGTTTTAACAGGGAGGCGTCAAACAGAGTGGACAGGAGCCACTCGGGGAATCCAGATGACTGGATTACGTTAACGAATATGCACCTGGAGCTGTTACCAAATAGTTAACAAACGAATCGTTTAGATTGAAAATGTCGTAAAAGGCGATCGAGATCGACTTTTTGTCGAGAGTTTGCAGCGCGTTGGCGAAGCAGTGACTCAGAGTTTGAAGGCCGAGGCCGCAAGATCCCGGCTCGAACGCTTCGCTTCGACAGTCTTCCGGATGCGGTCGATCTCGCCTTCGAGGGTGGTGATTCGGCTCTCCAGTTCGTCGAGCGACAGCATCGCCAGATCCTCGCCGATGACGATTCCGGGTTTGGGCTTCGGCCTGTCGTCCGGGTCCATGCAAGCCTCCTTCGTCGGTTGCCACCACCTTCCCCCGCCTATAGTGGAACAGGTCTTTACGGGAGGCAAAGCTCCATGACCGACACGATGACCGCCATCGGAATCGAATCACCCGGCGGGCCCGAGGTGCTGAAACCGGTGAAACTGCCTCGACCCGCACCGAAGGAAGGGGAGGTTCTGGTCAAGGTCGCGGCGGCCGGCGTCAATCGTCCGGACGTGCTGCAGCGGAAGGGCGGCTACCCCCCTCCTCCCGGCGCGCCGGAGACGCCGGGCCTCGAGATCGCGGGCGAGGTCGTGGCGCTCGGAGCGGGGACGTCACGCTATCGGATTGGCGACAAGATCTGCGCTCTGGTGGCGGGCGGAGGCTATGCCGAATACTGCGCGGTGGCCGAGGCGAATGCGCTGCCCGTTCCGAAAGGCCTGACGCTTGCCGAGGCGGCGGCGATCCCGGAGACCTTCTTCACCGTATGGACCAATGTGTTCGAGCGGGGCGCGCTGAAGAGAGGCGAGACCTTGCTCGTGCACGGCGGATCGAGCGGCATCGGCACCACCGCCGTCATGCTCGGCGCCGCGATGGGCGCCCGCGTCTTCGCGACTGCCGGATCGGACGAGAAGTGCCGTGCCTGCGAGGCGCTGGGCGCGGAGCGGGCCATCAACTACCGCAGCGAGGATTTCGCGGATGTCGTTCTCGCCGCCACCGGCAAGAAGGGCGCCGACGTCGTTCTCGACATGGTGGGCGGCGACTATATCGCAAAGAACATCAAGGTCGCGGCGCGCGACGGGCGCATCGTCAACATCGCCTATCTGAACGGCTCGAAGGCCGAGGTCGACTTCCTGCCCGTCATGCTGAAGCGCCTGACGCTCACGGGCTCGACGCTGCGCATCCGGCCCGTCGCCGAGAAGGCGAAGATCGCCGAGGCGCTGGAGAAGCATGTCTGGCCGCTGATCGAGGAAGGCAAGGTGAAGCCGCAGCTCTTCCGGACCTTCCCGCTCAAGGACGCAGCCGCCGCCCACGCGCTCATGGAATCGAGCGCGCATATCGGGAAAATCGTGCTGGAGATTTGAGAGCCGTCGGAGGGGCGGCGCCCCGCCGCCCCAGGGAAGGTGCGCGAGGACGCGCACCCTCCGATGGGACCTGTCGACTACTTCACCAGCCCCTCGGCCTTGAGCGCCTCCTGCACCTTCGGCCGCGAGGCGACGCGCTCGAGATACTTCGAGATGTTCGGCCACTGAGCCATGTCGATGCCGACGAACTTGCCCCAGCCGAGCACGGTGAAGAGATAGGCGTCGGCGACGGTGAAATTCTTACCGAGGACGAAGTCGTTCTTGGCGAGATGGTCGTCGAGGATTTTCGCGTTGAGCGTCGAGAAGCGCTCCTTCACCACCGCCTTGTAGTCCTCGGGCATCTTCGGGTTGAAGAGACCGCCGAGGGCCTTGTGAACCTCGGTGGAGATGTAGTTCAGCCACTCCTGAAGCCGCACGCGCTCCATCGTCCCGGCCTTGGGCGCGAGCGCCCCGTCGCCCTTCTGGTCGGCGAGGTACTGGACGATTGCCGGGCCTTCCGTGAGCCTCTCGCCCGAGTCGAGCTCGAGCATCGGCACGTAGCCCTTGGGATTGATCTTGTAGTAATCCTCGCCGGATGCTGTCTTGTGGGTCTTGGTGTCGACCTTGACGAGATCGAACTTCTGGCCGGTCTCGCGCAGCACGATGTGCGGCGAGAGCGAGCAGGCGCCGGGGCTGTAGTAAAGCTTCATGCGTAATATCCTTGCTTGCTGACCGTAGGGGTCTTGCCAATCCATGCATCTGCATCTATAAGGAAGAGAACATGCAGTTGCAAGCATCTTCGCCGGAACGGGAATGAGCGACACCCGATCTGCCGATCGCCTGCCGCGGCCCTGTCCCGACACGGTGGACGCGTGGGCGCAGCTTCTGAGGGCGAGCCAGAAGCTCCTGAAGCGCGTCGAGGCCGACTTGAAGCGCGCGGACCTGCCGCCCCTCTCCTGGTACGACGTGCTGCGCGAGCTAGACGCGGCCGAGGGAAGGCGCCTCCACCAGTTCGAGATCGAAGCGCAGACCGCAATGACGCAGTACAACCTTTCCCGCCTGCTCGACCGGCTGGAGACGCAGGAACTGGTGCGCCGCGACGGCTGTCCCAATGACCGCCGCGCCAATTTCGTGAGTCTCACGCCCGCCGGCCGCAGGCTCAAGACTCGCATGTGGGAAGTCTACGAGCAATCGATCGCGCGCCATTTCGGCTGCGCGCTCGCCGGCGCTGAGGCGCGCAGCCTCGCCGCGCTCCTGCGCCCGATCACAGCCGGGAATTAGGGTTGCACCGCCTGACGCGTCATGGCCGGGCCCAACCCGGCCATCCTCTTTCCGGGCGATGAAAGGATCACCGGGTCAAGCCCGGTGATGTCGAGGGAAAGGTCGAGACTCACGCGTCGTTGCGCGCCATCCAGCGGATGGCGAGCGGCACGAACCAGGGATTGCCGGTGTAGAACGGGATGGAGGGCAGCGGCCGCTCCAGGAAGGCCGTGTGCTCGATCTTCTCGCCGAGGATATGGCGCGCCACCTGCCTGCCGAACCACGTGCCCATCGGCACGCCGGCGAAGCAGTAGCCGCCGGCGTAGTGAACGCCCTCGTGCACGCCCCAGTGCGGGTCGAGGTCGCGCGTGCCGGAGCAGCGGCCGGTCCAGACATTGTCGATCCGGACATTGGCGAGCGAGGGGAAGGTACGGGCGAGGCGGTCGCGCAGCATCTCTCCCATGCGCGGCAACTCTATGCGCGGCCCCGTCAGGGCGCAGATCATGATCCGCTTCGGATCATCCGGCGCGCGGCGGAAGGAATCGACGTTAAAATTCCAGTCGAGAAAGGTGCGGTCTCCGGGCAGGAGACGCGCCACGGTCTCCTCCGGCATCTGCTCGGTCGTCGCCACATAGGCGTCGAAAGGGACGAGCCGGCGATTGAGGAAGCGCACGCCCGGCCCCGAATAGCCGTTGGTCGCCAGAAGGACGTTGCGCGCCTCGACCGGTCCCCGCGCCGTCTTGACGGTGATGCGGCCCTCGCCGGGCCGGACGTCGGTCACCTCGGTATGGGCATACACCGTCGCGCCCGCGCGTTCCGTAGCGGCGAGCAGGCCCTGATGGTAGAGGCCGGGATGCACGCCCGCCATGTCGGGGATGAGGACACCGCCGAGAAAGCGCTCCGTGTCGATCTCGGACGGCTGGTCGGCCTTCTCCACGACATGGAACTCTTCGCCGAGATGGGTCTTCCTGAGCCCGAACTCCTTCAGGAGATTGTTCCGCTGCCCTGGCGTCACAGCGAGGATCAGCCGCCCCTGGCGCCGGAGCCGGCAGTCGATGTTCTCGGATTCGACAACTTCGAACACCGAGTCGTAGGCCGCGCGGGTCTCCCTGTAGACGCGCACTGCGCGGTCGAGGCCCTCATGCGCGAGGATGTCGCCGAACATATGTTTCAGCGTGCGACCGACGAAGCCGAAGTTTCGCGTGCTGGCGCCCCAGCCGGGCTCCTTCGCCTCGAGGACCGACACGGAGCGGCCGGCGCGCGCCAGATGCAGCGCCGCAGAGAGGCCCGTGAAGCCCGATCCCACGATGGCCACGTCGCATTTCGAAGGAAGGTCTCGGACGGGCCTGTCGCGCAGAGGCGCGGCACGCCACCAGTAGGGATCGAGCTGGGCGTTGGGCGCGAGCACTGACGTATTCAAACCTCAACCCTTTCCTTTGTCATGGCCCGGCTTGTCCGGGCCACCCAGTAGGCACCTACCACCGGTGCGTACTGGTTCCTCCGGCCTCGCTGGCGCTCGCCGGAGGATGACAATTGTTTGGAAGTTCTGCCTAAGCCTTCCGCTCGGCATCGACCTTGAGCCAGCGGAAGAGTTCGTCCATGCGCGATTTCAAGAGCGCCTTGCCGTCCTTCTTCCTTGCCCAGTCATAGACACCGCGGCCGTTGCTGAAGCCGTTCGCGCCTTCCGCCACGAGCTTGGCGATGCCCTCGGCCGGCACTGGCGACACGTCGAGGTCGGGCATCAGAGACTTGCCGAAGTGGTACATGGTGTAGAGGCCTCCGACGTCCGCCGACTCGATCGGCCCCGTAATGCCCACTCGCCGCCCGAAGCTGTTGCGCACCACGGCATCGATGGCTTCCGCACTCGCGGCTCCAGAAGCCCAGAGCGACCAGGCCTCGCGCAGCATCGCGAACTGCAGGCGGTTGCCGATAAAACCCTGGATCTCCTTGTCGATCACGACGGGCTCCTTGCCGGCGGCCTTGAGCGCGTCGCAGGTCCATTTTAGCACGTCAGCCGAGGTCTTTGGTCCGGCGCACACTTCGACCAGCGGGATGAGCTGTGGCGGATACCAGAAATGCGTCGCGATCACGCGCTCCGGGTGCTTGACCTTCTCGATAAGGGCGCTTGCCGGCTGCCCGCTTGAGGAGGCGAGCACGGCGGGCGGCGGGCAGATCGAATCGAGCTTTCCGAAGATGTCGAGCTTGAGGGGCAGGTCTTCCGTCACGGCCTCGATGACAAGGTCGGCGGGCGCGGCGTCCTCTAGCTTCGTGGAAGTACGGATGCGGCCCAGCGTCTTCTCGATGTCCGCTTCAGCCAGGAGACCATGGGTCACGAAGTCCTTGAGGCTCGAGCGGATGTTGCCGAGCGCTTTCTTGAGGCTCTCATCGTTGCGCCCGACCATCACGACCTGGGTGCCCGCCGCCGCGAAGACCTGCGCGACGCCGTGGCCGATGATGCCGTTGCCGATGACGGCGAGCGTCTTCAGTTTTGCCGGTGTCGCCATGCCCCTCCTCCAACCATGCTGCGAGCGAAGGCGCGCAAGCTAGAGCTTATCGGGCTGGCGCTCAACGTGCTTGCGATTGCCCTACACATGTCATGCCCGGACTTGTTCCGGGCATCCATGAACACCAGTGGAGCGAGGATCGCGAGGCGCGGTGATCATGGATTGCCGGGTCAAGCCCGGCAATGACGAGGAGGGATTAATTTTCGGGCACACGCCCCTACGCTCCCAGTATCCCCGGCAGGTTAAGCTTGTGCTCCCGCGCGCAGTCGATGGCGATGTCGTAGCCCGCATCGGCATGCCGCATGACGCCGCTCGCCGGGTCGTTCCAGAGCACCCGCTCCAGCCGCTGGGCGGCCGATTCGGTTCCATCGGCGACGATCACCATGCCGGCATGCTGCGAATAGCCGATGCCGACGCCGCCGCCATGATGCAGCGACACCCAGGTGGCGCCGGAGGCGGTGTTGAGGAGCGCGTTGAGGAGCGGCCAGTCGGAGACGGCGTCGGAACCATCCTGCATCGCCTCGGTCTCGCGGTTGGGGCTGGCGACCGAGCCTGAATCGAGATGATCGCGGCCGATGACGATCGGCGCCTCGACCTCTCCGTTCTTCACCATGTCGTTGAAGGCGAGGCCGAGCCGGTGGCGCGTGCCAAGACCGACCCAGCAGATGCGCGCCGGCAGCCCCTGGAACTTGATGCGCGCCTTGGCCATGTCGAGCCAGTTGTGGAGGTGCGGGTCATCGGGAATGAGCTCCTTCACCCGCGCGTCTGTCTTGTAGATGTCGTCCGGATTGCCCGAGAGCGCCGCCCAGCGGAAAGGTCCGATCCCGCGGCAGAAGAGCGGGCGGATGTAAGCCGGCACGAAGCCCGGAAAGTCGAAGGCATCCTTCAGTCCCATCTCGAAGGCCATCTGACGGATGTTGTTGCCGTAGTCGAGCGTCGGCACGCCGGCGCGATGGAGGTCCAGCATCGCCTCGACATGCACCTTCATGGAGGCCTTGGCCGCGGCTTCCACGGCCTTGGGATCGCTCTGGCGCTTCTCCTCCCACTCGCCGAGCGTCCAGCCCGCCGGCAGGTAGCCGTTGACCGGATCGTGCGCCGAGGTCTGGTCGGTCAGCACGTCCGGCCGGATGCCGCGCCTCATGATCTCCGGCAGAAGCTCGGCCGCATTGCCGAGCACGCCCACGGAGACGGCCTTGCCGGCCTTGTGCGCCCGCACCACGATTTCAATCGCCTCGTCCAGGCTCGTCGCCTGCTCGTCGAGATATTTCGTCAAGAGCCGCATCTCGATGCGCGAGGGTTGGCACTCGATGGCGATCATCGAGGCCCCGGCCATGGTGGCGGCGAGCGGCTGCGCGCCGCCCATGCCGCCCAGGCCAGCGGTCAGGATCCACTTGCCCTTGAGGTTGCCCGAGAAATGCTTGCGGCCGACCTCCGCGAAGGTCTCGTAGGTGCCCTGCACGATTCCCTGACTGCCGATATAGATCCAGGAGCCGGCCGTCATCTGGCCGTACATCATGAGTCCCTTGCGGTCGAGCTCGTGGAACTTCTCCCACGTCCCCCAGTGCGGCACGAGGTTGGAGTTGGCGATCAGCACGCGCGGCGCGTCCCGGTGCGTGCGGAAGACGCCCACGGGCTTGCCGGACTGGACGAGCAGCGTCTCGTCGTATTCGAGGCCTTTGAGCGAGGCCACGATGCGGTCGAAGTCCGCCCAGGTGCGCGCCGCCCGCCCGATGCCGCCATAGACAACAAGCTCCTCCGGCCGCTCGGCCACCTCCGCGTCGAGATTGTTCATGAGCATTCGGAGCGGAGCTTCGGTGAGCCAGCTCCGGGCGCTCAAGGCGGTGCCGATCGGGGCCTTGATGCGGCGAGTGTTGTCGAGGCGCGGCGATGCGGTCATTCGGAACTCCCCCGATGGCGGCTGTAGAGGGTGTAGCGGCTCGCCGGATAGACGAGCGTGGCGAAGGTGACGACGAGGCCCCTGGCCCACGTGCGCCGGTGGAGCGCGAGGCAGGGCTCGCCCGGCTCGATCTCGAGCAGCCGCGCCTGCGTCGCGCGCGGCAGGATGGCCTCGACCGTATGCTCGAACTCCTCGACCGGCACGGCCGCGACCAGATAGGCGGTGGGCGTGGTCGAGGAGAAATCCTGTGCGAGGAAATCCGGCACGACCACCGGATTGACGTAGCGGTCCTCGATCTGCACCGGCACGCCGTCCTCGCAATGCACGATCGTGACGTTGAAGAGGTGAGCGCCGGGCTCCGTTTCGAAGAGATGGGCGAGCGCCGGCGCGGCCCGCACCTTCTGCCTGGCCACGATGCGCGAGGAATGTTCATGGCCGCGCGAAAGAATCTCGTCGGCGATGTTGCGGATCTCGATCAGGCTCGAGCGCGGCATCGGCTCCTTCACGAACGTGCCGACGCCCGGCACGCGCGCGAGATAGCCGTCCGCGGTGAGCTCGCGGAGCGCGCGGTTGGCCGTCATGCGGCTGACCCCGAATGTCTCCACGATCTCGTTTTCCGAAGGCACGCGCTGGCCGGGTGTCCAGGCGCCGGAGCGGATCCGGCCGAGGATATGCGCCTTCACTTGCCGGTAGAGCGGCGCGGGATCGACGGGCGCATTCATGGGAGAGTCTCCCTGCCGTCAGACCCGTCATGGCCGGGCCTGACCCGGCCATCCTTTTTCGTATCCGGAAGTGACGAATGGAAAAGGATGCCCGGTTCAAGATCGGGCATGACGCCGCTGATGACGAGAGTGATCATCTTCGTGCTTCCACCATCTCCCCGCCGCGGAAGACCGCATGGCAGGGATTGAAGCCGAGCGGGTAGACGAGTTCGGCCGGCCGCCCGACGTCCCAGAGCACGAAGTCGGCGCGAAGGCCGGCAGCGAGCCGGCCGCGGTCCTTGAGGCCGAGCGCCAGCGCCGCGTTGAGGGTCGCGCCCTTCAGCGCCTCCTCCGGCGTCAGGCGGAAGAGGACGCACGCCATGTTGAGCGCGGCGAGCAGCGAATGGACGGGCGAGGAGCCGGGATTGAGATCGGTCGCGACCGCGATGGGTACCCCCGCCCTGCGCAAAAGATCGACCGGCGGCGCCTGCGTTTCCTTCAGATAGTAGAAGGCGCCGGGCAGCAGCACCGCCACCGTGCCAGCTTTCGCGATCGCCTCGACGCCGGCAGCATCGAGATACTCGATGTGGTCGACGGAGAGCGCGCCATGCCTGGCGGCCATGGCGGCGCCGCCGAGATTGGAAAGCTGCTCGGCATGCAGCTTCACCGGCAGACCGAGCGCCCTGGCCGCATCGAAGACCTGCTCCATTTCGGCGACGGAGAAGGCGATGCCTTCGCAGAAGCCGTCGACCGCATCGGCGAGGCCTTCGCGCGCCACCGCCGGCAGCACCTCATCACACAGGAGACGCACATAGGCGGCGCGGTCCTCGCGGTATTCCGGCGGCAGGGCGTGCGCGCCGAGGAAGCTCGTCACGACCTCGACCGGTCGCAGCGTGCCGAGCCGGCGCGCCACGCCGAGCATCCGGAGCTCCGTGTCGCGGTCTAGCCCGTAGCCCGACTTGATCTCGACCGTGGTGACGCCCTCCGAGGTGAGCGCATCGAGACGCGGCAGGGCAGACGCGACGAGTTCCTCCTCGCTTGCGGCGCGGGTTGCCTTGACGGTCGAGAGGATGCCGCCGCCGGCCTTCGCGATCTCCGCATAGGTTGCGCCGTTGAGGCGCATCTCGAATTCCTGCGCGCGGTTGCCGCCATAAACGAGATGCGTGTGGCAGTCGATGAGGCCCGGCGTGATGAGTCGGCCGCCACAGTCGACCGTTCTGGCGGCGGCGGGGGCGTTTGGTTCCGCGCCAAGCCACGCGATGCGGCCGTCCTGAACGAGAAGCGCGCCGCCCTCGATGAGACCATACGGCGTCATGCCCGTGAGCGTGGCGAGCCGGCAGTTGCGGAAAAGAGTGGTGTCGGAGGGCATTGCGCGGCGTCCGATCAACTTGTATAAGCCTGTCTATACAGGATCGGATGCCCCTATGGCAAGCACCCTCCACCTCGAGATCGCGCTCCTTCCCGACGGCTGGCACGAGAACGTGGACGTCGCGTGCGACGACGAGGGCACGATCACCGATGTCTCCTTTCCTTCTCCCCTTAAGGGAGAGGGAAAGATTCTCCGCGGCATCGCCGTGCCGGGTATCCCCAACGTCCACTCCCACGCCCATCAGCGCGCCATGGTGGGACTCGCGGAGCGCTCCGGACCTGCGAACGACTCCTTCTGGACCTGGCGCGAGGCCATGTACGGCTTTGCGCTGAAGATGTCGCCGGAGGATCTGCAGGCGGTCGCGGCACAACTCTATGTCGAGATGCTGAAGAGCGGCTTCACCGCCGTCGGCGAGTTCCAGTATCTGCACCACCAGCCGGACGGCAGCCCTTACGCCGAGCCGGCCGAGATGACGCTCCGCTGCATCGCCGCCGCGGAGGATGCGGGCCTCGCCGTCACGGCCCTCCCCACCCTCTACAACCACGGTGGCTTCGGCGGACAGAAGGCGAGCGAGGGTCAGCGGCGCTTCCTCAACGATGCCGACCGGTTCCTGAAAATCCTGTCGCGCCTGAAGAAGGAGACGGACGGGCATCCGCTCCGCCGCCTTGGCATCGCGCCCCATTCGCTGCGCGCGGTGACGAAGGATCTTCTGGCCGAGGTCATCGCCGGCCTGGACACGCTCGATCCTGCCGCGCCGATCCACCTCCACATCGCCGAGCAGACGAAGGAGGTCGACGACTGCCTCGCCTGGTGTGGGCTACGGCCGGTCGAATACTGGCTGGAGAACTTCGCCACCGGCCCGCGCTGGTGCCTGATCCATGCCACGCACATGACGCCGGAGGAGACGGTGGGCATGGCGGGGAGCCGCGCCGTCGCCGGCCTCTGCCCCACGACCGAGGCCAATCTCGGCGACGGCATCTTCGATGCGCCGCGCTATTTCGATAGTGGCGGTGCCTTCGCCGTCGGCTCCGACAGCCACATCACCGTCGGCCCGGCCGAGGACCTGCGGCAGCTCGAATACTCGCTCCGCCTTCGTGAGCGGGCGCGCAACGTGCTGGCGGGCGGCCCGCACCGCTCGACCGGGCGCGCGCTTCTCGACGGCGCGCTCAAGGGCGGCGCACGGTCCATCGCGCAACCGATGGGCGCGATCGAGAAGGGCAAGCGCGCCGACATCGTGGTGCTTGACGCCGACCATCCGCTGCTGCTCGGGCGCGAGCGCGACGAGGCGGTGGACAGCTGGATCTTTTCGGCCGGCGCGGCGGCGGTGAAGGACGTGATCGTCGGCGGCAAGCCTGTGGTTTCAGACCGCCGCCACATCCGCGAGGACGAAATCCTGGGTGGCTTCCGCAAGGCCATTGCGCGTCTGCGAGCAAAAGCATGACCGGAGAAGCCACGCATCCTCACCCCACCCCTTCCTCTCCCCCTCGAGGGGAGGGCTGCATAGCGGGAGCCCTTCCATGACCACCGTCACCATCGGCGCAGCCGACCTGGAACTCGACGACGTCCGCGCCGCGCTGTCCGGGCCGCTCGACATCAGCCTCACGCGGGAAGCGCAGGCGACCGTCCGGAAGGGTTCCGACGCCATCGCGCGTCTCCTCGCGTCGGGCGAACCGATCTACGGCGTCAACACGGGCTTCGGAAAGCTCGCGAGCCGGCGGATCGGTGAATCCGATCTCGGCCGCCTGCAGGTGAACCTCGTGCGCTCCCACGCGGCCGGCACCGGCGAGGCCATGCCGGCCGATGTCGTGCGGCTGATGATGCTCCTGAAGATCCGTTCGCTCGCCGCCGGCCATTCCGGCATCACGACCGAAACGCTCGACACCCTCTGCGCTCTCGTGAGCAAGGATGTGACGCCCGTGGTGCCGCGCCAGGGGTCGGTGGGAGCATCCGGCGACCTTGCGCCGCTCGCCCATATGAGCCTCGTGCTCATCGGCGAGGGCGAGGCTTTCTTCGGCGGCGACCGGCTCCCGGGAGCTGAAGCTCTGAAGCGGGCCGGGCTCTCGCCCGTGACGCTCGGCCCGAAGGAGGGCCTCGCCCTTCTCAACGGAACCCAGGCCTCTACCGCGCTGGCGCTTTCGGGTCTGGTCGAGGCCGAGCGCAACCTTCGGGCGGGTCTCCTTGCCGGCGCCATGTCCACCGACGCCCTCATGGGCTCCGACACGCCGTTCGATCCGCGCATCCATGCCTTGCGCCGTCACGCCGGACAGGCGCGCGTGGCCGCGATCCTGAAAGGGCTGATGAAGGACAGCGCCATCCGCGCTTCCCATCTCGTCGGCGACACCAAGGTGCAGGACCCCTATTCCTTCCGCTGCCAGCCGCAGGTTATGGGGGCCTGCCTCGACCTCCTCCGGCAGGTCGCGGACACGCTCCTCACCGAGGCTAACGCCGTCTCCGACAACCCGCTCGTCTTTCCCGACGACGATGAGGTGCTGTCGGGCGGCAATTTCCACGCCGAGCCCGTGGCTTTCGCGGCCGACACGCTGGCGCTCGCCATCGCCGAGACCGGCGCGCTCGCCGAGCGGCGGATCGCCGAGCTCACCGACACGACCATTTCCTCGCTGCCGCCCTTTCTAACCCACGAGCCCGGGCTCAACTCCGGCTACATGATGGCACACGTTACGGCAGCGGCGCTCGCATCCGAGAACAAGCAGCTCGCGACCCCCTCCTCCGTTGACAGCCTGCCGACCTCGGCCAACCAGGAGGATCATGTGAGCATGGCGACCCACGGCGGCTGGCGCCTCAGGCAGATGAACGCCAACACCCGCGCCATCCTGGCGATTGAGCTGCTTGCGGCCGCGGAGGGAATCGACTTCCGTAAGCCGCTTGCGAGCTCGAAGCCTCTCGTGGAGGCCCATGCGCTGATCCGGGGGAAAGTGAAGCCGCGGCTGGAGGATCGCGAGTTCTCAACCGACATCGCCACCGTCTCGGCCCTCATCGCACAAGGCGCCTTCGACGGCTTCGTGCCGGCGCTGATTGGGTGACCTGCACGTAGCCCGGACGAGGCGGAGCGCCTCGAGCGGAGGGTGCGCGCCCTCGCGCACCTCTTTGCAAGGGAGCGGAGGCGCCGCCGCCCCGTCGCCTGGCGCTCAAGCGCTGGCCGCGGGAGATTCCATCGAGCGCGACTGGGGGTCGACCCCTTCCAAGGCGAGGCGCGCATCCGAGGCGCGTTGCAGAGCAGCGAGGAAGTTCGCAGCCCAGCGATGCACGTCATTGGTCTCCAGACGGGACATGAGCGCTCCGTGCCTCGCCTTCCGTTCCTCCAGCGGCATCGCGACCGCCTCGGCGATCGCCTCGCACAGGTTCTCGACGTCGTGCGGGTTGACGATGAGCGCTTCCTTCATTTCCTCCGCCGCGCCCGCGAAGCGCGACAGGATGAGCACGCCCGGATCCTCGGGATCCTGCGCCGCCACATATTCCTTGGCCACGAGGTTCATTCCGTCCCTGAGCGGGGTCACGAGCCCCACGCGGCTGGCGCGGAAAAGGCCGGCGAGGCTGTTGCGCGGCAGCGAGCGGCGGATGTAGCGGATCGGCACCCAGCCGACATCGCCATAGGCGCCGTTGACGGCGCCTGAAAGCCGTTCCAGTTCCTTGCGGATCGACACATAGGCGGGAAGATCCTCGCGCGAGGGTGGTGCGATCTGCACGAGACTCACCTGTCCCCGCCGTTCGGGATGCCGGTCGAGGAACTTGCCGAAGGCGCGGAACCTCTGCGGCAGCCCCTTGGTATAGTCGAGACGGTCGACGCCGATGATGCTGATCTCGTTGTCCTTGAGCCGGAGCTTCGCCGCCTCGCGCTCGGAATCGACGTTGGCGGCCTCCTCGGCGAACCCCTGCACATCGATGCTGATCGGGAAGCTGCGCGCCGAGGCGGTTTGCCGGAAGGCGTGGAAAAGACCGTCGCTTCCGATCCAGCCGCGGCCGAGCTTGCGCACATAGTCGTGGAAGTTGGAGAGATCGTTCTCGCTCTGGAACCCCACCAAGTCATGCGTCATCAGCGCCTCGCCGAGATTGGCATGCTCCGGGATCGCGGCGAACACCTCGGAGGGTGGAAAGGGGATGTGGAGAAAGAAGCCGAGGGAGGATTCTACTCCCAGCCGCCTGAGCTCACGCGCCAGCGGGATGAGGTGATAGTCGTGGATCCACACCTGATCGTCCGGACCGAGAAGCGGCCCCAGCGTTTCGGCGAACTTCCGGTTGACGTCGCAATAGGTGTCGAAGAACCCGCCCTCGAACTCCGCCAGATCGAGCCTGTTGTGAAGCACCGGCCACAGCACCTTGTTGGCATAGCCGAGATAGTAGGCCTCGTGCTCCTTGGGCGTGAGCGGCATCGTGGCGAACTGCGCCTGCGACGTGCGGCGTATTTTCAAGGTTTCCGGTCCTGCCTCCTCCGCGATGTCGCCGTTCCAGCCGAACCAGAGGCCGCCGGAACGCTTGAGGGTGTCTCCGACGGCGACCGCCAGGCCGCCGGCCTTCGCGGCCTTGTCGAAGCTGGACACGCGGTTCGATACCACGACGAGCCGCTTCATCCGCGCAGCCCCTCGGCCCATGCGGCGCAAATGGCTCGTGTAGAAAGGCAGAATGGCAAATCTGCTCTCGCGCACTTCATCATACGAATGCATCGACGCCCCCTCTGCGTGCCGGCGAACCGCCGCGGGCATCTCGCTCCTTCAGATCGCATTGGGGTCGAAGTCCCGACTCCCAGGGGCTCAATTCCCTCCCGCGCGGGAAGGTTCCCCTTGTTCGTCAATTTGCCGTCACGCGGAGCGTCGAACTGCGGCTCACAGCGCTTCCTGCCTCGCGAGCGTCTTCTTCTTGACGACAACGGCCTCGAGCCACGCCGCGAGTGCCGTCGGGGAAGCGCACCGGTAGCGCGCCGCGCTGTCGCCGTCCCCGACCTTTATGCTGACGCCGCCACGCGTATTGACGAGCCGGAAGCCCTCCTCGTCCGGAACATCGTCGCCGGCGAAGACCGGAACGCGCCCTTCGAAGGGGGGCTCGAGCAGGAACGCGGCGATGCAGCGCCCTTTGTCCACGGCCACGGGACGCGCCTCGAACACGCGCTTTCCCGGCATGATTTCGATGAAGTCGTAGGGAGCCGTCGCCTCCTGCATGAGCGCGAGGCAGAAGCTTTCGAGCTCCGGTCTTGCGCGATAGTGAAGCGAGACGCCGGCTGACTTCTCCTCGACCAGAAGCCCATGGTGGGGCGCCGTGAAGGCGCTCACGTGAGCGCCAATCTCCGCGAAGACGTCGGCAAGGTCGGCCGCGGCTTCCGTGAGCTGGCCGGAATGGGACCGCCTGAGAGACCCGTACATGGCGCCGATCGCCATCGGCCTGCTTTCCGGAAAGCGCTTCTCCACATCGCCGAGCTCGCGGCCCGTGACGATCGCCAGCGCGCCTTCGAACCGCTCCCGCAGACGCGGCACCAGTCGGCTCCAGCGCGCCGACGGCCAGGCCGCGTCAGGATGGGTCACGATTTCCGCGATGGTGCCGTCGAAATCGAGAAAAAGCGCGTGCCCCGTGAGCGATATGCTCGCCGGGTCGAGATGTTCGAGGGGCTCTTGGCCCGGAAGGGAAAGCATTACTGGGCTTGGGTGTGATCCAAGTTTGGGTTGCGGCCAGGATTTGGGATGTGTTCAATCATAAACGATCAAGCGCGTCCTGGGTTGCAAAAATACCCCGCGGACGCGCATTTTTCATGACGGAGCCGCTTTTAGCCCATGAAACCCGTCGCCGTCGGCACCACCCGCACCGATATCGTCCACCCTCGCCCCGACGAACTGGCCTCAGCGCTCGGCAACCGCGGCGTCGACGTGGTGTCCTCGCCCGCAACCATCGGCCATCTCGAAATGGCGGGGCACCGCCTCCTCGAAGAGCACTTCGATCCGGGCGAGGCGAGCGTCGGCGTCGGCTTCTCCCTGAAGCACCTGGCTGGCGCGCTCCCCGGCCGGCCGATCGAGGTCACCGCGACGCTCAAGGACGCCGACGGCCGCAAGTTCACCTTCGACGTGGTCGCCCGCCAGGACGGCCGCGACATCATGGCGGGAGAGCATGTGCGCGCGCTCGTTCCTCTCGAGCGCTTCCTCGCCACGCTCGGAGCGCCGCTACGCACCGATCTCTACGAGCTCGCTCCGCGCGACGGGCCGCTGATCTTCTCCGTGCCGCATGCCGGCACGCTTCTGCCCCCCGCCATCGCCCAGCGCCTCACCGACGCCGCCCGCGGCCTTCCCGACACCGACTGGTACGTGGAGCGCCTCTACGACTTCGCTGAGGAGATCGGCGCCACCGTGCTGCGCGCCACCCACAGCCGCTATGTCGTCGATCTCAACCGTCCGCCCGAGGACGAAAGCCTCTATCCGGGACAGGCCACCACCGGCCTTTGTCCCGACGTCGCCTTCGACGGCACGCCGCTCTACCGCGACGACGCACGCGTCGGTAAGGACGAGTTGGCGTCCCGCCGGGCCGTCTACTGGCAGCCCTATCACGACCGGCTCGCGAGCGAGATCGCGCGCGTGAAGGAGCGGCACGGACACGCTCTCCTCTACGACTGCCACTCGATCCTGTCCCGCGTGCCACGTCTCTTCGAGGGCCGGCTTCCCGACCTCAATCTCGGCACCGCGCACGCAACATCCTGCGATCCAGCGATCGAGCGGGCTATCGCGGATATCCTGTCGAAATCTGGCTTCTCACATGCCGTCAACGGCCGCTTCGTCGGCGGCCACATCACGCGCCGCTACGGGAAACCTGAGGAGGGCGTGCACACGGTGCAGATGGAGATCGGCTGCGACGCCTATCTGGCGGACGGACAAGGCTACCGATACGACGAGGCGAAAGCCGCCCGGTTGAAGCCGGTGCTGCGCCGGATCGCCGATACGCTCGCCGCGTGGCAGCCCGCATGAGCGACGAGGTCACGCTCGACGGCCGCAGCCTCGACATCCCGGCGCTGGAGCGCGTGGCGCTGCTAGGGGCGCCGGTCGCCATCGCCCCGGCGGCATCGCGGGCCATGGCGCGCGGCCGTGCGCTGGTCGACCGCTATGTCCGTGAGGGCATTCCGGCCTATGGCATCAACACCGGGCTCGGCGCCCGCGCCACCGAGGCACTGCCGGAGGCGGAGCTTGCGGAGTTCTCGCTCCGCATGGTGCGCGGCCGGGCGCAGGGAGTAGGACCGCCGCTCACCATCGCGGAGACCCGCGCCGTGATGCTGGCGCGCCTCAACACGCTTCTGACCGGCGAGGCCGGCGCGAGCCCGGCCGTTGCGGCCTTCCTGGTCGAGGCGCTCAACCGCAATCTCGCGCCCGTGGTGCCGCGCTGGGCGTCGATCGGGGCCGGCGATCTCGTCGCCATGGCCGCTATTCCGCACGCCTTCATCGGCGAGGGCGAGATGTGGCGCGACGGCGCGGCCGCGCCCGCAGCCGAGGTGCTTGCCGCCGCCGGAACAGACCCTCTCGTGCTCGGCCCCAAGGACGGTCTCGTCCTCACCAACATCACCGCCTTCTCCGTCGGCCAGGCGGCCCTCGCGGCCGGCGCCGCCCGCCGCGCGCTCGAAGGGCTTTTCGTGGCGGGAGCACTCTCCTTTGAGGGCTTCCGCGGCAATGCCACCCCGATCTCGGAGGGCGCGACCAGGGTGCGGCCCCAGGCCGGGGAGGTTGCGGCCGGCGAGCGCCTGCGGGCTCTCCTGCAGGGCGGCCTCCTGCTCGATCCGGGCCACGCGCGCCGCCTGCAGGACCCGCTCTCCTTCCGCTGCCTTGCGCAGGTGCTGGGATCCTGTCTCGCCCAGTACCAGGCTGTCGAGGCGGCCGTCGCGGTGGAGCTCAACAGCAGCGCCGACAATCCGGCGGTGCTCATCGAGGAGGAACGCGTCGTCTCGACCGGCAACTTCCACACGCCGCATCTCTCGCTGGTGCTCGACGGCTTGTCGCGGGCGCTCGCCTGGGCCGCGACCGACTGCGTGTCGCGCATCGCCCGGCTGATGAATCCTACGATGAGCGGATTGCCACCCCTCCTCTCCTCCGAGGCGACCGGACGCGCGGGCTTCGGCCCCCTGATGAAGCCCATCGAAGCGCTACGGGGCGAGATCCTGCATCTCGCCAACCCGGTGCCGATCCTGCCCAGCCACAATGCCGACGGCGTCGAGGACTCGCTCACCTTCACGGCGCTCGCGGCCCGCAAGCTTTCGGACCTCGTGGAGCGGCTGGAACTGCTGATCGGCTTCGAGCTCATCGCCGGCGCGCAGGCGGTTGACCTCGCACGCCCGGCCATCATCGGCACGGAGCTTCAAGCGGTGAAGGAGAAGGTGCGGAAGGTCTCGCCCTTCCTGGACAAGGACCGGCCGGTCGCGAAAGAAGTCACGGCCCTCGCGGCGCTGGTGCGTTCGGGGAAACTGGTGAGTGGTGAATAGCGAGTAGCGAGTGGCGAATAGGGAGTAGCAATAGTGGAGGACGATTCACCATTCGCTATTCGCTACTCACCACTCGCTATTACCACCTCACGCATAGACGAGCGTCTGGCCGATGCCGAGGCTTTGGGCCTTCTCCAGCATGGCGGCGCCGAGCGCGATGTCGGAGAGCGAGAGGCCCCGGTGCCAGAAGAGGATGCGCTCGCGATCGGTCTCGCGGCCTTTCTTGTGGCCGGTCACGATCTCGCAGATCTCGCCATGCACCGTCTCCTCCGAGATCCTGCCGGCATCGATATGCGGACGGAGCGCCCCGAGCTTGCCGGCCCGGAACTGCCCGAAATCATCGACCACGATCTTGTCCATGGCGTCGGTCATGGAGAGTTCCAGCGCCGAGACCGTGCCGTAGGGGATGACGGTCGCTCCCTCCTTCACCCAGGAAGTCCTGAACAGCTCCCGCCGCTCGGTGAGCCGCGAGGCCTCGACCAGGATGTCGGCGTCCTTGAGGCAGCTTTCCCAGTCCTCCGTGACGACGATCGGCTTGCCGAGAACCTTCTCCAGCCTCGCGGCGAAGGCGTCGCGGCTCTCGGGGCGGCGCGAGTGGACGCGGATCTCGGAGAAATCGAAGAGCCGATCGAGCAGTCTGACGTTCCAGTAGGAGGTGCCGCGGGCGCCCACATGCCCCAGCACCTTCGAGCCCTTGCGGGCGAGGTGCTTGGCGCCGATGGCGGTGAGCGCGCCGGTGCGCATGTCGGTGATGGCGGTCGCGTCCAGGATGGCTCGCGGCATGCCGGTGCGCGGATCGAAGAGATTGAGGAGGGCCATCTCCGACGGCAGCCCCTGCTTGTAGTTGTCGTAGAAGTCGCCGACGATCTTGACGCCGGCGAGCTCCAGCGGCGCCACGTAGCCGCGAAGCACGTTGAAGTGGCCGTTGAAGGCAGGGTCCGGCACAAGATGCATGCGCGGCTCGATCACAGCCTCGCCCGAGCCCTGCGCATGCAGGCCCTTCTCCACCGCCGCGATGATCTCGTCGTCGCTCAAGGCCAGCCGCTCGATGTCCGGGCCGTTGAGATAGGTGAGCGTGACGCGGCTCATGACCCAACTCCTGAAAGTGTCATCCCGGATGGACCGCCAGGTCCGGTCCGGGATCCGGTCTCAAGCGCTCTCAAGTTGTCCGATCCCGGACAGCCGTTGACGCGGCTTCCGGGATGACAAGCTGGAGCTCATCCCACCTCGTAGCCGAACTCGGCGCTCATCTCGGTGAGCCACTCCCAGAAGCTTTCGACAAACCCCCGGAAGACGGAAAGCTCGAAGGCGTCGGGCCCAACCTGCGCGAGATGAACGCCCACATGCGCCATCTGGGTCATCGCAGAGCGGCCCGGCCCGAAGGTCTTTGGGTGAAGGTCGACCGGCGTGCCCTTGGCGAGCACGTCGCGCGCATGCAGCCCCGAGAGAGTGAGTGTCACGCGCCCGTGGCTCTGGTCGGAGACCGAGGCCAGACCTTTCAGCGAAGTCGAGAGACTCTCGTAGAGGGCGCCGTCCGGCAGCCCGGACGCAACGGCGAACCACTGCTCATGTCCGCACCAGTGGAGTGTCAGGTCCTTGCCCTCGGCCGAATGGCCGGGCTCCGGGCAGCTCGCGCCATGAAGCCGCATGAGCTCGCGCGAGAGCGCCGGCGCCTGGCCCTTGCGGGCGATGATGGTGACGATCGACAGCGGATGCCGGACGCCGATCCGGACGCCGGGTGCGGAAGGGTGGCTCGCGCCGTAGCGGCCCGGCCGGGCAATGGCCTCGAGCGGCGAGCGGCGAACGGTCTGGGATGCGGTCCTAGGCATGGAGCTTCTTGTGCTCCCGGTCATAGAAGCAGGGATCGACCACCTGCGCATGCATGTGGATGCCGCGGAGCCCGTCCCAGACTTTTACGGTCTCGCCGTGCCGGTCGCGCCCGCGCTTGAGGAGGCCGAGGCCGATCCACTGGCCGACCATTGGCGAATAGGCGACCGAGGTGACGTAGCCCTGGTCGTTTTCGAGCGTCGCCTCGTCCTTGAGCGTGAGGAGGTGCGAGCCGGCGCGGATGCGGTCCCTCGAATCCACGGGCCTCAGACCGACGAACTGCTCGCGCTCGGACACATGGAATGCCTCGCGCTCCGCCATGGCGCGGCCGATATAGTCCTTCTTCTTCGACATCATCTTGCCCAACCCGAGATCGTAGGCCGTGGTCGTGCCGCTCAGCTCGTTGCCGGCGACATGTCCCTTCTCGATGCGCATGACGCCCAGCGCCTCGACGCCGTAGGGGATGATGCCGAACTCCTCGCCCGCATGCATGAGCGCGCGCGCCACCGCCTCGCCGTGGTCGGCGGGCACGGAAATCTCGTAGGCAAGCTCACCCGAGAACGAGATGCGGAAGAGCCGGCCCCTGATGCCGTCGAGCACCGTCACGGGCCGTGCAGCAAGGTAGGGAAACGCCTGGTCGGAGAGATCCTCAGCCACGATCTTGCGCAGCGTCTCGCGCGCATAGGCTCCGGCGACCGCGATCTGCGCCCATTGCTCGGTGACGGAGACATACTGGACGTCGAGCTCGGGCCACAGCGCCTGGTGGCAGAACTCCATGTGGGTCATCACCTTGGCGGCATTCGCCGTCGTGGTGGTCATGAAGAAGTGGTCGGGCGCGAGCCGGCTCGTGGTGCCGTCGTCGAAAACGATGCCGTCCTCGCGCAGCATGAGGCCGTAGCGCGCCTTGCCGACCTCGAGCGTGGACCAGCCGTTGCAGTAGAGCCGGTTCAGGAACTCGCCCGCGTCCGGGCCCTGCACGTCGATCTTGCCGAGGGTCGAGACGTCGCACACGCCGACCTTCTCGCGCACGGTCTTGACCTCGCGCGTGACGCTCTCGAGCCAGTCCGTCTCGCCCGGGAGCGGAAACCACTGCGAGCGGTACCAGAGCCCGCTCTCGATGAAGACGGCGCCCAGCTCCTCGCACCATCCGTGCAGCGGCGTCTTGCGTGCCGGTTGGAAGTGATGGCCGCGATAGGGGCCCGCAAGCGCCCCGAAGGAGACGGGCGTGTAGAAGGGCCGGAAGGTCGTGGTGCCGACTTGCGCGATCGACCTGCCGGTCGCTTCGGCGAGAATGGCGAGGCCGTTGATGTTGGAGAGCTTGCCCTGGTCGGTCGCCATGCCGAGCGTCGTGTAGCGCTTGGTGAGCTCGACGTCGGTATAGCCCTCCTGCGCCGCGAGCTTCACGTCCTTGGCGGTGACGTCGTTCTGGTAATCGACGAAGGCCTTGCCGGTCGACTCCTTCACATGCCAGAGCGGCGTGACGCGGAAAGAGGATTCGTCGCGGGCGCTGGGCGCCTGCAGCGGCGATGAGGAGAGGCCGAGATCGGACGCCGCGGCGGCGCCGGCCTTGGCGCCTTCCGCAAGGCACTCGGAGAGCCTGAACCGGCCGGCCGCCGAGCCCGCGGTGCGGAGCGCCGGACCGACATCGGGCGGCAGGAAAGCGGCAAGCTCGGCATTCCACGTGGGCTTCGTGCCCTTGTGGCAGGCGAGATGCACGACCGGGCTCCAGCCGCCGGACATGGCGAGGAAGTCGCAGGAGATCGACTGATGGTGCCCGCCGTGGCCCGCCGCGAAGGACACGGCCGAGACGACTTTGCCGCCCTTGACATCGGTGACGACCGCGCCCTTGACGACCGGCGCGCCGCCCGCGTCGATGTCGGGCGCATCGGCGCGCGAGTCGAGCACCGCGCGCACCTCGATGCCGGCGGCGACGAGATCGCGGGCCGTCCGGTAGCCAGAATCGCCGTTCGTGAAGACGACGCCAGAGCGGCCGGGCGCCGCGGCATAGCGGTTGACGAAGGTGCGCGCGGCAGAGCCCAGCATCACGCCCGGCCGGTCGTTGCCGCCGAAAACGAGCGGGCGCTCTTCCGCGCCGGACGCGAGCACCGCACGCTTGGCATGAATGTGCCAGGACCGCTCGACAGGACGGTCGTGCGAGGGATGGGCGAGATGCTTGCCCACGCGCTCCAAGGCGCCGAAGACGTTGCCGTCATACCAGCCGAAGACCGTGGTGCGCGACAGGAGCCGCACGTCCGGATTGGAGGCAAGCTCGGCCAGCAGCCCTTGAGCCCATTCCAGGCCGGACTTGCCGTCGATCTCCTCGCGCTCGTTGAGGAGCGAGCCGCCGAGCCGCGAGCCTTCGTCGGCGAGGATCACGCGGGCCCCAGCACGGGCAGCCGCGAGCGCCGCCATGAGGCCTGCGGGACCTGAGCCGATCACCAGCACGTCGCAATGGGCATAGGCGCGCTCGTAGCGGTCGGGATCGGGCTCGTAGGATGCACGGCCGAGGCCCGCGGCGCGGCGGATCAGCGGCTCGTAGATCTTCTCCCAGAAGCTCTTCGGCCACATGAAGGTCTTGTAGTAGAAGCCCGCCACGAAGGCCGAGGCCGCGAGCGAGTTGACGGCGCCCAGGTCGAAGTCGAGGCGCGGCCAGCGGTTCTGGCTCTTCGCCACGAGGCCCTCGTAGAGCTCCTGCACGGTCGCACGCACATTGGGCTCGAGCCTGCCACCCTCGCCGATCTCCATGAGCGCGTTGGGCTCGGCGGCGCCTGCCGAGATGGCGCCGCGCGGCCGATGATACTTGAAGCTGCGGCCCATGAGGTGCGTGCCGCCGGCGATCAGCGCCGAGGCGAGCGTGTCGCCCTGAAAACCCTGCCGGGCCTTGCCGTCGAAAGTGAAGGTGAGAGATTTGTCGCGATCGACGAGACCGCCCGCGGGAAGCCGGAAGCCGCTCATGCCTTGCGCGCCTTTCCGTCACGCGCCGCAGTCACGCCGAAGACCTCGTGGGTTTGCGTGTCGCGCTCGACGACGAGCCAGGAGCGGCAGCCCCCTCCGTGGTGCCAGTACTCGGAGAAGCGGCCCTTCGGGTTGTCGCGCAGGTAGACGTAGTCGTACCAGGCCTCGAAGTCCTGACCCTCGGGACGCTTCACCGAGGCGTCGCCGAGCATGGTGACCTCCTCCACCGGCCGCTCGCCGCAATAGGGGCATTTGATCAGCCTGCGGCTGGCCTCGTGAGGGCGTGGAGGCCGCCCCCCTCCCCCGTCCCCTCCCCACCCGGGGGAGGGGAGAAAAGACGGAGCGACTTCTCCCTCCCCCCTTTGTGGGGGAGGGTTGGGGTGGGGGGAGTCATAGGGAAGAGCGTGCTCATGTTTCGCTCAATGCAGGTTGGGCGTCGCGCCGACACCCTTCTCGTCGATCTGGCGCCCATGGCGGAACCGGTCGAGCGTGAAGGCGGCGTTGAGCTTGTGCGGCGCGTCCTTGGCGATGGTCCAGGCGAAGCACCAGCCGGAAGCCGGCGTCGCCTTGAAGCCGCCATAGCACCAGCCGGCGTTGAGATAGAGCCCGTCGATATGGGTCTTGTCGATGATGGGCGTGCCGTCCATCGACATGTCCATGATGCCGCCCCAGGACCGGAGCACCTTGATGCGGGAAAGGCCCGGGAAGAGCGCGACGCCGCCCTCGATCACGTGCTCCATGGTCGGCATGTTGCCGCGCCGGGCATAGGAATTGTAGCCGTCGATGTCGCCGCCGAAGACGAGGCCGCCCTTGTCGGACTGCGAGACGTAGAAGTGGCCGGCCCCGAAGGTCACTACCGTGTCGAGATAGGGCTTGAGCCCCTCCGACACGAAGGCCTGCAGCACGTGGCTCTCGATCGGCAGCTTCATGCCCGCCATGGCGGCGACTTCGGAGGAGTTGCCGGCGGCGGCCAGCCCGAGCTTCTTGCAGGCAATGAAGCCCTTGGTCGTCTCGACGCCCACCACCTTGCCGCCTTCGGTGCGGATCCCCGTGACGGCGCAGTTCTGGATGATGTCGACGCCGCGGCTGTCGGCGCCCCGGGCATAGCCCCAGGCCACCGCGTCGTGGCGCACCGTGCCGCCGCGCCGCTGGATGAGCCCGCCATGGATCGGGAAGCGGGCATTGTCGAAATCGGCGAAGGGGATGACCTCCCTGACGGCCTCGCGGTCGAGAAGCTCCGCGTCCACGCCGTGCAGCCGCATGGCGTTGCCGCGCCGGGCATAGCCGTCGCGCTGCGCGTCCGAATGGTAGAGGTTGAGGACGCCGCGCTGCGAGACCATGGCGTTGAAGTTAAAATCCTGCTCCAGCCCCTCCCAGAGCTTCAGCGACCACTCGTAGAAGGGGTTGTTGCCGGGGAGCAGGTAGTTCGAGCGGATGATGGTGGTGTTGCGCCCGATATTGCCGGAGCCGAGCCAGCCCTTCTCCAGCACCGCCACGTTGGTGATGCCGTGCTCCTTGGCGAGGTAGTAGGCCGTGGAAAGGCCGTGCCCGCCGCCGCCCACGATCACGACATCATAGGACGATCTGGGCTCCGGTTCGCGCCAGGCCGGCGTCCAGTTCCTGTGTCCCGAAAGCGTGTTGCGGAGGAGGGAGAAGACGGAATAGCGCATGCGGCCCTGAGAGCGCCTAACCAATTTCAGACCATTTGAGACCATACACGAACCAATCCGGCGCGCAAGCCGGGATGGAGGGTTCGCACCCTCCATTCCACAATCGCGTCTAGCAATCCAGCGTCGTGTCGCGCTCCCACTGGGTGAGGTGGCGGCAGTAGGCGTTCCACTCGTTGCTCTTGAGCTTCACATAGGCGTCGCAGAACTCCGCCCCGAGGGCCTCGCGGAAGAACTTGCTCTTTTCGAAGAGCCGGATGGCATCCAGAAGGTTGAGCGGCAGCTTCTTGGCGCCCCGGACCTTGTGACCCTCGGCATACATGTCGATGTCGAGCCGCTTGCCGGGATCGGCCTTCCTGGCGATGCCGTCGAGGCCCGCCGCGAGATAGACGGCCATCAGCAGGTAGGGGTTGGCCGCGCCGTCCGCGAGGCGGAACTCGAAGCGGCCCTCGTCCGGCACCCGCACCATGTGGGTGCGGTTGTTGCCGCCGAAGGTGATGGTGTTGGGCGACCAGGTGGCGCCGGACGTCGTGCGCGGCGCGTTGATGCGCTTGTAGGAGTTGACCGTCGGATTGGTGATCGCCGCCATCTCCTCGGCATGGGTGAGAACGCCGCCGAGGAAGGTGTAACCGAGCTTCGAGACGCCGAGCTCTCCCTTGGGATCGTGGAACAGGTTCTTCTTGCCCGCCCCATCCCAGACCGAGACATGCGCGTGGCAGCCGTTGCCGGTGAGGTTGACGAAGGGCTTCGGCATGAAGGTGGCGCGAAGCCCGTGCTTCTCCGCTATGGACTTGACCAGGAACTTGAAGAAGCAGAGCTGGTCGGCGGCGGTGAGGCAGTCGGAATAGTCCCAGTTGATCTCGAACTGCCCGTTCGCGTCCTCATGGTCGTTCTGGTAGGGGTTCCAGCCGATCCTGATCATGCTCTCGCAGATTTCCGAGATCACGTCGTAGCGGCGCATGATCGCCGACTGGTCGTAGCAGGGCTTCTCCTGCGTATCGCGCGCATCCGAGAGCGCGGTGCCATCGGCGCTGATGAGGTGGAATTCGGGCTCGACGCCGGCCTTCATCCGGTAGCCCTGCTTCGCGGCCTTCTCGATCAGGCGCTTCAGCACCCGCCTCGGTCCCTGCTCGACCGGCTTTCCTTCCATCATCAGGTCGCCGGCCACCCAGGCCACCTCGGGCTTCCAGGGAAGCTGGATCACCGAGTCGCCGTCCGGCACCGAGAACATGTCCGGATGCGCCGGCGTCATGTCGAGCCAGGTCGCGAACCCGGCGAAGCCCGCACCCGACTTCTGCATGCCCGCGATCGCCTGGGCGGGCACCAGCTTCGAGCGCTGGTTGCCGAACAGGTCGGTGAAGTTGATGAGAAAGAACTTGACCTTGTTGTCCTTGGCGTATTTCGCCAGATCGACCGCCATTTCTGCTGCTCCCCTTTTCGACATCCCTGTTCCACGTCATGCCCGGCCTCGAGCCGGGCATCCAGAGTCACTGGATCGCCGGGTCAAGCCCGGCAATGACGAAACGAAAAGCGCCCGTTTAGGACGAGCGCTCGCTCAATAGCCTCCCTGCCCCGGAACCCAGCTCGTGCCGGCGAGCGGCACGCCGGCCATGGCGGCGGCCTCCACCGTCAGCGCCACCAGGTCCTCGGGCTCCAGATTGTGCACATGCGACTTGCCGTTGGCGCGCGCGATGGTCTGTGCCTCGAGCGTCATCACCTTGAGATAATTGGAAAGCCTGCGCCCGGCCTTGACCGGGTCGAGCCGCTTGGCAAGCTCCGGATCCTGCGTCGTGATGCCGGCCGGATCCCGCCCCTCGTGCCAGTCGTCATAGGCGCCGGCCGTGCTTCCGAGCTTGCGGTACTCCTCCTCGTAATGCGGATCGTTGTCGCCGAGCGCCACCAGCGCCGCGGTGCCGATCGAGACCGCGTCCGCCCCGAGCGCCAGCGCCTTCGCCACGTCGGCGCCGTTGCGGATGCCGCCCGAGACGATGAGCTGCACCTTCCTGTGCATGCCGAGCTCCTGCAGCGCCTTCACCGCCGGCCGCACGCAGGCGAGCGTCGGCATGCCGACGTGCTCGATGAAAACCTCCTGGGTCGCGGCCGTCCCCCCCTGCATGCCGTCGACCACCACCACGTCCGCGCCGGCCTTCACGGCGAGCGCCACGTCGTAATAGGGACGCGCGCCGCCGACCTTGATGTAGATCGGCTTCTCCCAGGCGGTGATCTCCCGGAGCTCGTGGATCTTGATCTCAAGATCGTCCGGTCCCGTCCAGTCGGGGTGACGGCAGGCCGAGCGCTGGTCGATGCCCTTGGGCAGGCAGCGCATGGCGGCCACGCGGTCGGAGATCTTCTGGCCGAGCAGCATGCCGCCGCCGCCGGGCTTGGCGCCCTGCCCCACCACCACCTCGATGGCGTCGGCCTTGCGTAGATCGTCCGGGTTCATGCCATAGCGCGAAGGAAGATATTGGTAGACCAGGGTCTTCGAATGTCCGCGCTCCTCCGGCGTCATGCCGCCGTCGCCGGTGGTGGTGGAGGTGCCCGCCTCGTTCGCGCCGCGTCCCAGCGCCTCCTTGGCCTGCGCCGAAAGCGAGCCGAAGCTCATGCCGGCGATGGTGATCGGGATCTTCAGCTCGATCGGCTTCCTGGCAAAGCGCGTGCCGAGCACGACGTCGGTGCCGCATTTCTCGCGGTAGCCTTCCAGCGGATAGCGCGAAATGGAGGCGCCGAGGAACAGGAGGTCGTCGAAATGCGGCATCCTCCGCTTCGCGCCCGCGCCGCGGATGTCGTAGATGCCGGTGCTGGCGGCGCGGCGGATCTCCGAGAGCGTGTATTCATCGAAGGTTGCCGACTGGCGCGGCGTGGTGCGGGGGATGTTGGTGTCCATGTGTCGGCTCTCAGTAGGAGTCGGCGTGGTCGACGTTGAAGTTGTAGAGCTTGCGCGCCGAGCCGTAGCGGCGGAACTGCTGCGGCTTCTCCTTCCGCCCCGCCTTCGCGAGGAGCGCCCCTAGCTCTTCGATGTGCTCCTTGCGCATCTCCTTCTCGATGCAGTCGGCCCCGAGGCTCGCGACCTTGCCTTTCACATAGAGGTGCGCCTCGTAGATCGAGTCGCCGAGCGCATCGCCCGCGTCCCCGCACACGATGAGCGCGCCCTTCTGCGCCATGAAGGCCGACATGTGTCCGACCGAGCCACCGACCACGATGTCGATGCCCTTCATCGAGATGCCGCAGCGCGAGGAGGCGTCGCCGTCGATGACGAGGAGACCGCCATTGCCCGTGGCTCCGGCCGATTCCGAGGCGTTCCCCTTGACCCAGACGGTGCCGGACATGAGGTTTTCCGCCACGCCGACGCCCGCATGGCCGTGCACGATGACTTCGGCCTCCTTGTTCATGCCGGCGCAGTAGAAGCCGACATGGCCCCTGATCTCCACCTTGAGCGGCGCATCGAGCCCGCAGGCGATGGCGTGCTGCCCGGCCGGGTTCAGCACCATCCAGTGCCGCTCGTTGGTGTTCTTCGGCAGCCCGTGCAGCCGGCTGTTGACGCCGGTGACGCCTTCCTTCTTGAGATCGAGCTCGTTCATGCCCGTCCGCCCCAGGTATATACGGTGGCAGGCTCCGGCTCCCAGATCTTCGCATCGTCCGCGCCGGGCAGATGCGCGATGGCGCGGTATTCGGTCGCCATGGCCACCCAGTCGTCGGTCTCGGCCAGCACCGCATGCTTGCAGGCGATCGGATCGCGCACGACCGCGAAGCCGTCCGCCGTGCCGACGAGGAAGGTGTAGAAGCCGTCGAGATCCTTCATGCCGTCCTCGAGCGCCTGCTTCAGCGTCGCGCCGTTGCGGAGTTTCCAGGTCATGTAGGCGGCGGCAACCTCGGTATCGTTCTCGGTCTGGAACTCCATGCCTTCCTTGCGGAGGTTTTCCCGCAGGCGGTTGTGATTGGAGAGCGAGCCGTTGTGCACGAGACAGAGGTCGGCGCCGGTCGCGAAGGGATGCGAGCCCGCGGTCGTCACCGCGCTTTCGGTCGCCATGCGGGTGTGGCCGATGATGTGGGTTCCTTCCGCCTCGTCGAGATCGAACTTGTCGTAGACGTTGGCGGGCAGCCCCACCTCCTTGAAGATCTCGATCGTATGGCCCGAGCCCACCACCCGCACCTGCGGATGATGCGCCTTCAGCCATTCGACCACGGCGTCCTCCTTGGCGTCCGTGACGAGGATCGCGTGGTTGCCGATCTTGCGGGCGGTCGCCTTGGCCTTGAGGTCCTTCTTGAGGCCCGCCTCGAGCTTCTTCCAGTCGAAGCCCTCGTCGTCATGGGCAAGCGAGAACTTGGTCTGGCTGCCCTTCACCGGGTCGCGATAGATCGCGACGCCCGCCGAATCCGGCCCACGGTTGGTCATCTCGATGAGCATCGGCTTGAACATGGCGCCGAGTTCGGACTTGAGCTTCGGGTTCTTGAGGTAGAGGCCTACGATGCCGCACATCGGGCAATTTCCTTGGGTTTGAGAAGTCAGCGACGCATAGCAGGTCGAAAAGCGCCGTTCAACTGCGAAGAATTATTTTTTCCTGACAGGCACAGATAACTCCGGAATCACATTCGGGTGACCAGCCTAGACACACGAGGGTCCAATCTGGTGAATGCGGCGGGTTTTGAACGGGCTTTGAGGGGATTCGCACCACCAATGGTCATGGACAGACGTGCATTTCTTTTCGCCGCGCCGCTGGCGCTGGGCGGCTGCGCCACTTCCTATGAGGCTGGCCTCGCGCCTGCGGCAGCTTCCGACCGCGCGATCTATTCCGCGGTGGAAGGCGAGCCTTTCCCGGTTCCGGCGATCGACCTTTCGACGGTCGCTCCGAAGTTCCGTCGGCGGGAGGTCGCCTACTCCACGATGGAGCCCCCCGGCACCGTGATCGTCGACGTTGCCGACCGCCATGCCTATCTGGTGCTCGAAGGCGGACGCGCGCTTCGCTATGGCGTCGGCGTCGGCAAGGAGGAGGGCTTCAACTTCCAGGGTGAGGCCACGATCGCGCGCAAGGCGGCTTGGCCCCGCTGGACGCCGACGCCCGACATGATCAGGCGCGAGCCGGAGCGCTACGCCCAATATGCCGGCGGCCTCGAAGGAGGTTCCGACAATCCCCTGGGGCCACGCGCGCTCTATCTTTACAGAGACGGACGCGACACGCTCTATCGCCTGCATGGGACGGTCGAGCCCTGGACCATCGGCACCATGGTGTCCTCCGGCTGCGTCCGCCTCCTCAACCAGGACATCATCGACCTCTACAGCCGCGTGCCTGTGGGAACGCGGGTGATCGTGCTTTCGGTGGGCGGGCAGGCCGACACCTGACGTCCTCCCCTGGCGGGTCCTCGCTCTCATCTCCCTTCCCGCACATAGCTGATGATGGAAAGGAAGCGGATCGGCAGTTTCTTCAGTTCCTCCGGCCCGTGCGGGGCCTCGGAATCGAAGAAGAGCGAATCGCCCGGGAGAAGCGTGTAGGTCTTGTCGCCATGGCGGTAGACGACCTCGCCTTCCAGCATGTGGATGAACTCGAGCCCGGCATGCTGGAAGATCGGGAAAACGTCCGACTGCTCGGAGAGCGTGATGAGATAGGGCTCGACCGTGAGCGCCCCGTGCGGCGTGTGGCCGAGGAGCTGATACTGATGGCCGGCCCGCGTGCCGCGCCGCTCGATGGTGAGCCCCTGGCCGGCCTTCACGAAGGTCGCGTCGTGGATTTCCTCGAAGGAACGGAAAAGCGCCGTCACCGGCACATGCAGAGCCTGCGACAGGGCCTGGAGCGAGGAGAGCGACGGCGAGGTGGACCCGTTCTCGATCTTGGACAGCATGCCGGCGGAAAGATCGGCCGATTTGGCGAGCTCCGAGATGGTGAGGCCGAGCTTCTCCCGGAACGCCTTGACCTCGCGTCCAAGCGCCGCCTCGAGCAGCCGCCCGCCGGCGCGACCGACCGCGTGAGGATCCTGGTCCAGCCCAACGGGCTTGTCTTTAGCCTTGCTTTGTTTTGCCACGACCGACCGGCGTCCCCGTGAACCGAGAACGGCGCAGGGAGTGCCTGCGCCGTCCGTCCTTGTTGCCGCCGCTCAGTAGCGGTCGATGGCTTTCTTGGCGTGCTCGGCGCGGGCGTTGGCTTGCAGCTCGCGTTGGATGTCACGCTCTTCGTGGCGCAGCTGGAGCACATGCCAGCCGATCCAGAACGCAAGGCCGAGGATCACCATCAGCACCTCCCATCCCTGGAAGGGATAGATGGCGCCCACGTCCTTGAGGTCCACGGCCCAGCTCGAAAGTCCGATGGTTGCTAACATGGTTTCCTCCTCAAGCCTTGACCAACCCGCGCTCGGCGGCGTTCACCTCGGCCACCGCCGCCTCGTAGGCCTCGTTGCCCGTGAAATCGAGCCCGGCGATCTCGACCTGCCTGGGTACCCTGAGCAGGTTCATCGCGTTGAGGATCTTAGAGACGATGTAGACCGGCACGAAGCCGAGAGCGAACATGATCACGGCGCCGATAAAGTTGCCGATGGGGTTGATCGTCGCGAAGCCCTCATATGGCGAGGACGGCGCGCCCCACAGCACGATGCCGGCGATCACAACACCCATGAAGCCGCCATAGCCGTGCACGGCCACGGCGCCCACCGCATCGTCGATCTTGAATCGCCGCTCGACCCAGTAGTGGAGCTTGTAGGCGATCGCCGGAACGATGGCCCCGATCAAAAGCGCCTGCAGCGGATGATAGAGGTCGTTGCCCGCCGAGGCGCCGATGATGCCGCAGAGACCTGCGGAGAAGGTCCAGAAGGGATCCCCCTTCGAGACGATGTAGCCCGCCATCATGCCGCCCGAGAGCGACAGGAGGAAGTTGAAGGTGATGGCGCTGAGGGTGGTCGGCGCGAGATAGATGTTGGTCGCCGTCCAGGTCTCGCCCGTGATCTGTCCCGCGATGGTGGCGGGCGAGATCGCCGGAATGTTGCAGGCGGCGTAGAAGCCCCAGAAGCCCGTGTAGATGAGAAGCAGGCCCACGCACACGAGCCAGGGATTGTGAGGCGGGATGTCGCGCGGCGTACCGTCGGCGCGGAACTTGCCGATTCTCGGGCCGAGCACGATGAGCATCGCAAGCGCGGCGCCGCCGGCGATGGCATGCACGACGCCGGAGGCATAGGCGTCATGGTAGCCGAGATACTTCACCATCCAGCCCGTCGAACTCCAGCCCCAGGCGGCGTCCGTGATCCACAGCACCGAGCCGACCAGCACCGCGACGATCCAGAAGGCGCCCGAGCGCACGCGCTCGATGATCGCGCCCGATATGATCGAGGCGGTGGTGATGGAGAAGAGCAGGAACGCGCCCCAGAACACGCCATTGAGGCGATGCCATGTGGCGGGGCTGTTGAGGGTATCCTCGGCGCTGATGCCAGCGGCAGTGTCGGCAGCATTCACGCCCGAGAGATGGGTCGCCATCAGCGGGCTCCAGGGCGCCGCGATCTTGTTGGGATCGTATGGAATGGCGTCGCTGACGAAGTTCACCCAGTAGAGGCCGCTCGGGAAGGCGAAATAGATCCACCAGCCGAACAGGAAGAAGGTCACGGTGACGAGCGGAATCGACATCGCGTTCTTCATCAGCGTGTGGAGGTGGTTGCGGCGCCGGCTAGCCCCGACCTCATACATGCAGAAGCCCACATGGATGAGGAACATGAAGACGATGGTCACCCAGTAGTAGAACTCGGTGAAGACCACGAAGAGTGTGTCAAGTTGCGTTCCCATGAAGTTTCCCCCCTACCGGTGATCGGGGAACCCCTGGCAGCTGCTTCCGGGCCAGCGCCCGCAGCCTCTTTTCGGTCCGAAATCTCTTTTCGGAACAACTCGTCCATGGCGCCCCTTTGCGAGGGATGCCGCGCCGGTAGGAAAGGCGGCCGTCCCTCCCCTGGACGTCTGCCGCAAGCTCCTTCGGGCTTCCGGCTCGCGTCCATCTCCCTTGCCTGAGAGGAAGCATTTTTTCCCTCTAGGCGCGGATAGTGTGCCCCGCTTGGAGGAACAGCGCAACCATTCTGACCAATCATGAACCGATTTCGACCTATGCCCCGGAAAATGCCCAAAAGAGCCGTTCAAAGCCTGCTTGGGGGCTCTTGACAACGTGTGCCGGCAAGAGCCTGCTTTCCTGCAGGTAAAAAGATTTGCCCGTGGATCAACCCTGGAAAGTTGGGAAGCGGGCGCTGAAAGGGGGAATGCCAATGGCGGAACAAGCCGACCTCGC
The DNA here is from genome assembly GCA_050181295.1 of Parvibaculaceae bacterium. GTDB lineage: Bacteria > Pseudomonadota > Alphaproteobacteria > Rhizobiales > Aestuariivirgaceae > JBFXDI01. The sequence goes on from JBFXDI010000010.1 coordinate 49,716, forward strand.
TTCGCGTATCGAAGCCATGTACCGCAGGGATGTGATGGGGGCCTGGGCCCTCGTGATCGCGCTCTGGATCGCAATCCTTTTCGTGCTCTTCATGACCTGGCCGCTGATTCCTGTCGGCGGCGTGAGGATCGCCGTGGCAATCGCCGCGGCCGCGCTCCTCATCTTCAACACGGCGGCCATCGCCGCGATGGTCAACCACTATCGCGAGGACAAGCAGTTCATCTACGGCCTCGACATCCGCCAGCTCGACGCGATGCGCGAGCGGGGCCGGATCTAGGCAAGGGGGACGTCATGGCAAGGTACAACCCGCCCGAACAGGCGAAGGCCCTGCAGATCGTCGATATCGCGTTTCTGATCATTGCGATCTTTCTTGCGCTCTGGCTGCCCCTGGAGCTCGATCTCGCGGGCGCGGCCAAGGAGATCGCCAAGATCGACAACCCGACCTGGGAAGCGCTCGGCCAGAACCCCACCATGGCCGGCATCTGGGAGAAGCTCGGATACACGCCGGCCACGGCCCACGACATCATCCAGAACCGGTTCAACTACACCATCGACTGGATGGCCCTGATCGTCATGGCGATCGTGCTGATCGGCTACTTCGTGTTTCTCTTCCGGGCTTCGGAGCGCGAGTACCGGGAAGTGATCGCGGAAAAATTCGGCGACAAGAAATAGCGGGAGGCGTGCATGTGGTTCACTCTGTCATACGTGGCATGGGCCATTTCGGCGGCCCTCGTCGCCTGGATGCTCTACGACTGGTTCAAGACCGACAGCGGCTATACCGAGGCGGAGCTGACATCTTCCCGCGAGGGTGAGATCGAAGCCATCGCTGAAAAGCACGTCATCAAGGGCTAGGGGGAAGCCATGGCTGTCGCAGAGGCTGCGGGCGGCGCGCCCACGAAAAGGGTCTCGCTCCTGCGCGTCCTGGGCCCCGCGCATGTGTGGGCGCTGGGCGTCGGCATCGTGCTCGTGGGAGAATTCACCGGCTGGAACTTCTCCGCCGACAAGGGCGGCGCGCTCGCCGCCCTCATCACCTGCTGGTTCGTGGGGCTGCTCTACACCTCGGTCGCCATGATCGATTCCGAGGTGACGTCCACGGTGGCGGCGGCCGGTGGGCAATATGCCCAGGCCAAGCACATCGTCGGTCCGCTCATGGCCTTCAACGTGGCGCTCTACCTCGTCTTCGCCTACACGATGCTCGAAGTCTCCGACGCCATTCTCGTGGGCGACCTCATCGTCACCAACGCGCACATGGAAGGCCTCACGCGGCACGGCTTTGTCGTGCTGTGCATCGTCGCGCTGGTCTGGCTCAACTACCGGGGCGTCTTGATGACGCTCAACTTCAATTTCGTCATCACCGCGCTCGCCTACCTTTCGATCCTCGTCCTCTTCTTCTCGGTCCAGCCCTGGAGCCAGGGCGTGGTGCTGAAGCTCGGAGAGCTGGTGACGCCGGACAACGCGCTTCCCTACGGCTGGATCGGCGTCATCGCCGCCTTCCAGTTCGCCATCTGGTACTATCTCGGCATCGAGGGAACGACGCAGGCCGCCGAGGAGGTCCGCTCCCCCTCGCGCTCGCTGCCCTATGGGACCATGGCGGGCATGATCACCCTCCTGATCGGCGCCGCCCTCACCTGGTATGTGTGCGCGAGCCTCCTTCCCTGGCAGTATCTGGGCTTCACCTTCTTCCCGCTCTGGGACGCCGCGCGCGTCACGGGCTCGGCGACGCTCGAATTCCTGCTTTTCTGGGGGACGATCCTGTCAGCGGTGGCCTCGGCCAATGGCTGCATCAACGATGCGGCACGAGCCTGGTTCTCGCTCGGGCGCGACCGCTATCTGCCGACCTGGTTCAGCGCTGTCCATCCGAAGTACCGCACGCCCTATCGGGCCATCGTTTTCCTGATGCCCATCGCGCTCGCCTTCGCCTTCATCGCCGACCTCAACCAGGCGATAACGTTCTCGATCCTGTCGGGCGTGCTTCAGTACACCTTCATGAGCATCAACATCGCCATGTTCCGCAAGAAGTGGCCGCTAGGAGTCATCCAGCGCGGCTACACGCACCCCTTCCACCCGCTGCCGGCGGTCACGCTGTTCGTGCTCTGCATCGTGACCTTCTTCGCGATCTTCCTGGGCTACGGCTCGCAGCTCATCGCGATGGTGGCGTTCTACATCGTCGTGTCGCTCTGGTTCCACTTCTACCGCTACCGCTTCGTGCGCCGCGGGGACCAGTTCACGATGCCTTGGCCGCGTCCGGTTGGATACTGAACCGGCAGACCGCACAGAGATGGCCCGCCGCGACCCGGCGGGCCACCTTGCGTTCATGGGCTCCGCTGACGACGGCCGGCAATGAAGGAAATGCTCGCGGTTCCGGCCGCGCTCGCCGTCGTCGGGCTGCTGGTGTGGAAGTATGGTCGGGAGCGCCAGCTGCAGGAGGCTCGGCACAACGACCTCCTCGCCGGCTGCATGAGGCTCATCGAGGACGCCCGCCTCATCCCCGAGACGGCGGGTTACGCTCGGCTCGAGGGCCGCTATCGGGGCCTTCCCGTGCAGGTCCGTCCGATCGTGGATACGCTGAGCGTGCGGAAACTTCCCTCGCTCTGGCTCCTCGTGACAATGCCGGAGCCGCTGCCCGTCCGCAGCACGCTCGACCTCCTCATGCGGCCGGACGCCGCCGACAGCTTCACGAACTTCCACCGCCTCCCTGTCCGGATCGACACGCCGCCGGACTTTCCGGCGCGCGCCGTCCTGCGCACCGATGATCCGGCGGCGATCCCGCCGCCCGAGCTGCTCATGGAGCATCTCGATCCTTTTTTTGGGCCGCGCGCCAAGGAGCTGTTGATTTCGCCCAGAGGACTGCGGATCGTGTGGCTGGCCGACGAGGGCGACCGGGCGCGCTACGGCGTCTTCCGGCAGGCGGCGTTTTCGGGCGAGCCATTCGATCCGGCCGTGCTGGCCGATCTCCTCGACCGTCTGGTCCGCCTGAGGGAGGCGATCCTGGAATGGCAGGCCCGGGAGGTGAGAGCATGACTGCGGCCGCGGGCCAGCCCCGCAATCCCTATCTCGTGCTGGCTGCCGCTGTCGTGCTGCCGGGCGCCGGGCAGCTTCTGAACGGCCAGGCGCCGCGGGCGCTCCAGTTCCTGTTTTTCATCGTGGTGCTTGGCTGGGTGAGCTCTCATCTTGCTCCGCCCGGCGTCTCGTTCCTCGGCCGCTATGCGGGCGGCATCTTCATCTACGCCATGGCCGTCTACGACGCCTACAGGACGGCCCGCATCCGCTGGGAAGTGTGGCGGCACCGCCAGGCAGAGGAAGGCGGGCCACCGGGCCAGCCTTGACTTTGCCGCCGTTGCGCCGGAAAACGCCGCGCTCCCTCGCCGGCAACGGATCGCCATGAACGCCAAAGCTCCCGCCCGCCGTCTCACGCACCTCGAAAGGCTCGAGGCGGAATCGATCCACATCCTGCGCGAGGTGGTCGCCGAGTG
>JBFXDI010000011.1:0-51383 GCA_050181295.1 Parvibaculaceae bacterium
GAGGAATGGCCGGAATGTCCACGCCGCGACCCTGCTCGTGAACCGCGTGCGGCAGCAATCGACCCAGCTCAGAGCCAGGCTCGCCACCCTGCTTTGAGCGACAGCTAGACTGTCATGCCTTCCCGAACCTAGAATGCATAAGCAGACGATATGGCTTTCAGGCGCCGAGGGGAACGGCGCGGCGGGAGGGCGTTCAGGGTGGATTTGCGTCAGCTCAGGTACTTCTCCAAGGTTGTGGAGAATGGATCGTTTTCGCGCGCGGCCAATCAGCTTCATGTCGCCCAGCCGGCCCTGAGCCAGCATGTCCGGCACATGGAGGAGGAACTCGGCGTGGCGCTCCTCCATCGCAACGCCAAGGGGGTGAGGCCCACGGAGGCGGGCGATCGTCTGCTCCGTCACGCCAACCGGATCCTCGCGGAGTTCGCGGAGATCGCCGACAGCGTCCGTGGCGAGGCGATCGCGCCACGGGGCGAGGTCCGGTTCGGATTGCCCGGAACTGTCAGCGAGCTCCTGGCGGCGCCTCTCATCGAGGCCGCGAAAGCCCGTTATCCGGATGTCCGCATCCGCGTCGTCGAGGCCATGAGCGGTTACATTCTCGAATGGCTCAAGAGGGGAGAGGTCGATCTTGCGATGATCTACTCGACGTCGGATCCGCGGGGCCTTGCGGTGCATCACGGGCTTTCGGAGGAGATCTGCCTCTTCGCCAATCCGTCGATGGAAATTCAGGCTGCGCTCAAGAAAAACCGCGTGCGGCTGGCGGACGCCGCGAAGCTGCCGTTGGTCGTTCCCGGACCCGGACACGGGCTGAGGGAGCTGATCGAGGATGCGAGCCTGTCGGTGAAGGTTCCCATTCATGCCGCGATCGAGATCGACTCCTACAGCCAGATCAAGAAGCTGGTCATGCGCGGGCTGGGCTTCGGGATCCTGCCGCGCATGGCGGTCGACAAGGAGGTGAAGGCGGGTCTCTTCCGGGTCTGGAAGTTCGAAGCGCCGGAGATCACCCGCCGCGTCTATCTCGCCTATTCCACGGAGCGGCCCCTCTCCAACGCGCCCCGCGCCGTAGGGCAGCTCTCCTGGGACATCCTGCGCCAGCTTGTGCGCGACAAGAGCTGGACGGCGGAGCTTTCGGAGGAGCGGAACCGGCCGGACCTCTATTCCGATCCCGACAATCGGCGAAAGCTTCGCCGCTGAAAGCCGGTCACGCTCTTTAGCGACCGTCGCTCTTCGCTATACCCCTCATTGCGAAATCATATTTGACTGGCATGGGGCAGGGCGTGTGGTCTCATGCAGAAAAGCAGAGGAGCAGGAGCGAGCCTTATGTCCGGCGCGCTGGAGGGTACGACCGTCGTCGCGCTGGAGCAGGCCGTGGCCGCGCCGCTTGCAACCTCGCGGCTGGCCGATGCCGGCGCCCGCGTCATCAAGCTCGAGCGGCCAGAGGGCGATTTCGCCCGCTCCTACGACGACTACGTGCTCGGGCAGTCGAGCTACTTCGTCTGGAACAATCGCGGCAAGGAATCCTGCACCGTCGATCTCCGGAAGCCGGAGGACCTGGCGCTGGTCGAAAGCATGCTGGCCGCGGCCGATGTCTTCGTCCAGAACCTCGCACCGGGGGCGACCAGCCGGCTCGGCCTCGGCAGCGCGAAGCTCAGGGCGAAGTTCCCGCATCTCATCCTTTGCGACATCTGCGGCTATGCGCCCGGAAAGCCCGATCATGAACGCAAGGCCTACGACCTTCTGATGCAGGCTGAAGCGGGACTCGCCGGTGTCACCGGCACGGCTCAATCAGGCCCCACCCGCGTCGGGATCTCGATCTGCGACATCTCGACGGGGCAGGCCGCCTATGCGGCCATCCTCGAGGCCCTCATCAGACGTCAGCGAACCGGGGAAGGGTCCCATCTCCAGATATCGCTGTTCGACACACTCGCCGAATACATGAACGTGCCCTACCTCGCACGGCGCTATGGCGGAGCGGAGCCGCGTCGCGTCGGACTGGCGCATCCTTCGATCGCGCCCTATGGCGTGTTCGCGGCGCGCGACGGCGACATTCTCATCGCCATCCAGAACGATCGGGAATGGGAGGTCTTCTGCGACCGCATTCTCGAGGATGCGCGGCTATCGAAGGACCCACGCTTCTCGAGCAATGCCGCGAGGGCTCGCAACCGCGATGCCCTGGACCAGCGGGTGCAGGAAACGGTCGCCCGCTTCTCCATGGCCGACCTCTGCACGCTGCTGGATGATGCCCGGATTGCCTATGGCCGGATCTCGACGATGGGGGATCTGATCGAGCACCCGAGCGCCACGACCGCGACGGTTGGTACACCGGCAGGTCCGGTCGAGCTTCTGGCGCCGTCCGTCATCGTGAACGGCTCGCGTCCCTCCTTGGGCCGGGTGCCAGCGCTCGGCGAACACGATGTGGCGCTCAGGGTCGAATTCGGGCTTGCCTCCGAGAGCGACGGCAAGAGGGCTGCGATAGGGGGTGGCACCACATGAGCCTGACCCGGGATCTCGTCGGACTGATCCGGCGCAAGACCGTGAGCGAGCGCGATCTCGAATGGGCGGCGCTCTTCGTCATGGATACCGTCTCCTGCGCTCTGGGCGCGCTCAAGACCGAGCCAGCCCGCATTCTGGATACGGTCGCGCCACCCGAGCAGGGAGACACGGCCCGGCGCGCGTTCTACCTGGGCGGCCTCTCGCACATTCTGGAGATGGACGACCTGCACCGCGATTCCGTCACCCATCCGGGGTGCGTGGTCATCCCTGCGGCCTGGGCAGTGGCGGAGAAGCAAAATCTCGGCGGACGGGCCTTCCTCCAGGCGGTGCTGGCAGGCTACGAGGCCTGCTGCCGGGTCGGAATGACGGTCGGGAAATCGCACTACCGGATCTGGCATAATACCTCGACCTGCGGTCCTTTCGGGTCGGCGATGGCCGTGGCCGAGCTTCTCGGGCTCGACGAGGACCGGACCGTATGGGCGCTGGGCAATGCCGGCACCCAGTCTTCGGGACTCTGGCAGTTCCTCGAATCCGGCGCCATGAGCAAGCACCTGCATACTGCGCGCGCCGCCGAATCCGGCGTGCTGGCCAGCCTTCTGGCGAAGGAGGGATTTACCGGGCCGGACCGGATACTTGAAGGCGAGAAGGGGTTCTTTGCCGGGCTTTGTCCCGACCCGGTGCCTGACGCGGTCACGGCGGACAAGGATCGTCCATGGGAGCTGACGAAGACGTCAATCAAGCCCTGGCCGTGCTGTCGCCATACGCATCCCGCGATCGACGCCGCGCTCGCCCTCCATGGCGAGATCGGCGGCGCATCCATCGCGAAAGTGCGTGTCGGCGCCTACCGCGCCGCGCTCGACGTCTGCGACAGGCCACGTCCGGAAGATCCCTACAGCGCGAAATTCTCGCTTCAGCACTGCGTGGCGATCGCGCTCAAGGAAGGAACGGTCGTGCAATCGAGCTTCGATGCCGCAGCGCGCGGTCGCATCGCGGAAGAGCGCGCGAGGATCGACGTTTTCCTGGAACCGGGCATCGATGCGGCCTATCCCGGAGCCTGGGGCGCGGAGGTGTCCGTTGAGACAGCGGATGGCCGCACGCTCCGCGCCGTGCGCCGCGAGGCCAAGGGCGATCCCGAGAATCCGGTGACGGCGGAAGAATTGTCGCTCAAGGCGCGTGCGCTCCTTGCCGGGGGCGGCATGGCAGCCGCCGATGCCGACACATTCATCGCCAGGGTTCTGGCGCTTCCCCAGGACGGACCGGTGCGGCAGCTTGGTCTTTTTCCACGGCAAGGCGGGGCGTTGTCCCGAAGCCCGGTATTGCGGAGCGCCTGAAAGCATGTTCGAGGTCGAGGATCACCGCGAGATACGGGACGCGGTCGCCAAGCTCTGCGAGCGGTTTCCCGGAGAATACTGGCGCAAGCTCGATGCGGCCCGAGCCTATCCCGCGGAGTTTGTCGCCGCGCTCACCGAGGCTGGATATCTCGCGACGCTGATACCGGAAGAATACGGCGGCGCCGGCCTCACGCTGTCGGCGGCGGCCGCCGTTTTGGAGGAGGTGCAGCGCGCGGGCTGCAACGGGGCGGCGTGCCATGCCCAGATGTATGTCATGGGGACCGTGCTGCGGCACGGGAGCGATGCCCAGAAGGCGCGCTACCTGCCCAGGATCGCGTCGGGCGAGCTCAGGCTCCAGGCCTTCGGCGTCACCGAGCCGACGAGCGGCACGGACACCACGTCCATCCGCACCTTCGCGCGTCGCGACGGGGACCACTATGTCGTCAACGGGCAGAAGATCTGGACGAGCCGCGCCGAGCATTCAGACCTGATGCTGCTTCTCGCCCGCACCACGCCGCGCGAGGAGGTGGCCAAGCGGACGGAAGGGCTTTCAGTCTTCATCCTAGACATGCGCGAGGCGCTGAAAAGCGGACTCACCATCCGGCCGATCCGGACGATGATGAACCATTCGACCACCGAGGTCTTCTTCGACAATGTCCGGGTGCCTGCGGAAAACCTGATCGGCGAGGAGGGGAGGGGATTCCGCTACATCCTTTCCGGCATGAACGCGGAACGGATCCTCATCGCGGCCGAATGCGTTGGCGACGCCAAGTGGCTGATCGAGAAGGCCTCCATTTATGGCAGGGAGCGGCAGGTCTTCGGACGGCCGATCGGCGCGAACCAGGGCATCCAGTTTCCGATCGCGCGTGCCTACGCGAACATGCGCGCCGCCGAGCTCATGGTGAGGGAGGCGGCACGCCTCTACGAGGCCGGACGCGACTGCGGCGCGGAGGCCAACATGGCGAAGATGCTCGCCGCCGATGCCTCGAACGAGGCGGCGAACGCCTGCATACAGACACATGGCGGCTTCGGGTTCGCGGAGGAGTACGACGTCGAGCGCAAGTTCCGCGAAACGCGTCTCTACCAGGTGGCGCCGATCTCCACCAATCTCATTCTCGCCTATCTCTCCGAGCACGTGCTGGGCTTGCCCCGCTCCTATTGAGCGGACCGCCTTCGCCTTTTGAGGAGAACCTGCGCGCTCCGGCCACGCACAGGACCACCGCGGCGGTCACGGCGACCATCGCCGACGTCACGGGCTCGCGCAGAAGCGTGGCGGCCAACGCCAGACCGAAGAACGGCTGCAGAAGCTGCAGCTGGCCGACGGCAGCGATGCCACCCTGCACGAGGCCGCGATACCAGAAGACGAAGCCGATCAGCATGCTGAACAGCGATACATAGGCGAGACCCATCCAGGCGGACGAGCCGATGCCGGAAAAGCTATGCGGCATATAGAGAATGGTCAGCGCCAGCATGATCGGCAGCGACAGCACCAGCGCCCAGGAGATCACCTGCCAGCCGCCGAGCGTGCGGGCGAGCCTCGCACCCTCGGCATAACCCAACCCGCAGACAACGATTGCCGCGAACATCAGTCCATCGCCGACCGGCGAAGCGGCCAGGCCCTGCGATACGGCGAAGCCCGCCACGAGCGCGCTGCCAAGGATTGAAAAGACCCAAAACGCTGGCCTCGGACGCTCGCCGCCGCGGAGGACACCGAAGATGGCCGTCGCCAGCGGCAACAGTCCGATGAACACGATCGAATGCGCGGCGGTGACGTGCTGGAGCGCCAGCGCCGTCAGCAAGGGAAAGCCGACCACGACACCCAGGGCGACGACGATCAGCGATGCCATATCGCGACGCGCAGGGCGCTTCTCCCTGAAGGCGAGGAGCAGACACAGCGCCAGGACGCCGGCGATGGCCGCCCGGGCGACGGTGAGGAACACGGGATCGAACTGCATCACCGCAACGCGCGTGGCGGGAAGCGACCCGCTGAAGATCACCACGCCGATGAGGCCGTTGATCCACCCCGCCGCGCTCCGGTCCATGCCGACACCTTTCGATTGCCGGCCTCCTATGCCCTGGCCGGGGCTGGCGCCGCCAGCGACAGTTCGATACAGTTTATGCGAACTGTTATGCTAACGGAGTCAGTACGGATGGAAGGGCGGGCGGCAGGAGGCACCCGGATCGTGATGGTCATGGCCACGGTCCGGCAGCGGATTGCCGGCCGCAGCCTGACGGTTGGCGCCAAGCTGCCGTCGATCCGCGATCTGGCCTCCAAGCTGAAGGTTTCGACCTCGACGGTGGTCGAGGCCTACGAGCGTCTGGCCGCCGAGGGCGCGATAAACTCCCGGCCGGGCTCCGGTTTCTACGTCGCCGGTCAAACCGCCCCCATGTCGCTCGCGGAGGTCGGGCCCAGGCTGGACCGTGTCGTGGATCCCTTTTGGGTCTCGCGCCAGTCCCTGGAAGCGGACAGCGGCGACCTGAAGCCGGGCTGCGGATGGCTTCCGCCCTCCTGGCTGCCGGAGGAGAGCATCAGAAAGGCGTTGCGTTCGCTCTCGCGCGCCGATGGCCCTGCGCTGGCCGACTACGGCTCGCCATTGGGTCTGCCGCCTCTGCGCCGGCTCATTGCCCGCAGGATGGCGGAGCGAGGAATAGAGGCTTCGCCGGACCAGATCATGCTGACGGAGTCCGGGACCCAGGCGATGGACTTGCTGTGCCGGCTGCTTCTCGAGCCCGGCGACACGGTGCTCATCGACGATCCGTGCTATTTCAACTTCCAGGCCCTGCTGCGGGCGCACCGCGCGAATGTCATCAGCGCGCCCTACACGCCCTCCGGCCCCGACATCGAGCGGTTTGCCGCTACGCTCGCCGAGCATCGGCCGCGGCTCTACATCACCAATTCCGCGATCCACAATCCGACTGGCGCGACGCTCTCTCCCGTTGTCGCCCACAGGGTGCTCAAGCTCGCCGAACAGTTCGCGCTGACGATCATAGAGGACGACATCTTCTCGGATTTCGAGCAGACGCCGGCGCCGCGCCTCGCCGCGTTCGACGGACTGGACCGCGTCATTCATATCGGCAGCTTCTCGAAGACTTTGTCTGCCTCGGCGCGTTGCGGCTTCGTGGCGGCCCGCGCGGAATGGATCGAGAGCCTGATCGATCTCAAGATCGCCACTTCGTTCGGCGGAGGGCGGCTCGCGGCGGAACTCGTCCTGACGGCGCTCAGCGACGGCGGGTACCGAAAGCATGTCGAGGGTCTCCGCAATCGCCTCGCAGGCGCCATGGTCCACGTCGGAGCCAGGCTCAAGGCCATCGGGATCGTGCCCTGGCTCGAGCCGCAGGCCGGCATGTTCCTGTGGTGCCATCTGCCGGACGGCGTCGATGCGGCGGAGGTCGCACGCACCGCGCTTGCGAAGAACCTCGTGCTGGCGCCCGGGAACGTGTTCAGCCTGTCGCAATCGGCGACGGGCCTCATGCGGTTCAATGTCTCTCAGATGCTCGACGACCGCATTTTCGACATGCTGCGCGAAGCGGTCGAGCAGGTCCGACGCCCGGGTTGATCGCGAGGGGTCAAGGATCGAACCAGGTCGTTGCCGACAGAATGAGCATTTCGTCTTCTCTCATCGTCGAATGTCATTCGCGGCGAATGTGGCGGCTTGCTAGACGGAGACGGCGTACATCGTTGCTAGATCGCCCGAACCGACGACGGAGGGGCATGCTCCAGAACAAGTGGATTGCGAAGCGGCCTTCCGAAGGCCGGCACGTCGATCTCAAAGACGTCGCCTTCCCGACAGGATATGCCGGACGTGTGGCTGAGGACGGCCGCCCCGAAGAAGTGCGCATGGACATCGCCGGGGCGCCGGAAGAGACGATACTTGAAATGATGCGCCTCGAGATTTGCGACCGTATGGGTCATGTTGGCCTCACCACTCAGGAACTCCTCGCGCCATATCGGGGCGCCGTCCCGCAGCACGCGGATCTCGCCCCGGATGTCGCCGGGCAGTTCGCCAAGCAGCAGCTCGGGGCCGAGCGAGCACGACCGCAGCTTCGAATGCGAGAGGTAGAGGTAGTTCTGCCGCTCCATGACATGGTCGGAGAACTCGTTACCGAGCGTGAAGCCGATACGGCAGGGTGAGCCTGCGGCATCGATGATGTAGAGCCCGACGATCTCGGCCTCCTCTCCCGCATCGAGCGCAAAGGCCGGAGAGGGGATTGGGTCTTCCGGAGCGACGACGATCGTTCCGTCTCCCTTGTAGAACCACTCCGGCTGGACGCCGTCCTGTCCGGGACGGGGCTTGCCGCCCTCGACTCCGAGCCGGAACATCTTCATGGAGTCGGTGAGCGAGGTGCCCGCCTGCTTGAGCTTGGCGTTCATCTGGTCGCGCGCCTTGGCGCTGCCAAGGTGAGTGAGGCCTGTTCCGCAGATCGAGAAATGGGCGGGATCGGGATGGTCCAGGGGCGGCAGAAGTCGCCCCTCGCGCGCGACCGTCTCGTAGTCGAGCGATTGCCGCCCGCGTTTCTCCCGTGCCAAGGTTTCCAGCGTCTTGCCGGTCTCGATGGCTTCCATTGCCATCTCGTAGACACTTCCGAGACCGTCAAGCAGCACCAGTCGTGCATCCTCCACGATGGCGACCAGACGCTCTCCGTCTTCGACAATCTGAACAAGCCGCATGCGCGAGTCTTCCTTCTATGGATTCAGCGCGGAGGTGCTTCAGTAGCCCTTGTCCGGATCGACGATATGCTCAAACGGCCTGCCGTCCCTGATGCGATGCCAGACGTCGACGATCTGCGTCATGCTGCCGTCGACCCAGAAGTTGGCGACATGCGGCGTGACCGTGACGCGCGGATGCGCCCAGTAGGGATGATCAGCAGGCAGGGGCTCCTGGTTGAAGACGTCGAGAACCGCATGACCCAGGCGCCCGCTGTTGAGCGCCGCGAGCAGGTCCTCATCGACCACGAGGCTCCCGCGTCCGACATTGACCAGGACGGCGCCCTGCTTGAATGAATTCAGCGTGCTGTCGTTGAAGATGCCGCGCGTCTCGCGCGTGAGAGGCAGGGAGGAGACGACATAGTCGCTCGAGGCCAGCATATCGCCGAGGCCGTCGCGGCCTGTCGCATGCGGGATGTCCGGGGCCGCCGATTCGGCTGATCGGCTCCAGGAACACACCTGGAATTCGAGGGCGCGCAGGATCGAGGAGGTCTTCTGACCGATACGGCCGAAACCGACCATGCCCACCGTCAACGAGCGCGTGTCCTGTGTGGGTATGGGGCGCCAGGCCTTCGCGCGCTGCTGCTCCCGATAGGCTGCGCCATGCCGATGATGGTCCAGTATGTGGAGCGCCACATACTGCGCGACCTGGAAGGTGATGGCGCTGTCGTTCGACCTGACCAGCGGGACGTGCCTGGGGAACTGAGGGTCACGGAACATCGCGTCCACCCCGGCGCCGACATACATCACGCATTTGAGATTCTTGAGGGATGCGAAAAGGCCTTCGGGCGCGAAGTCGCCAACCGCCAGTGCGATCCCGTCAGCTTCCCCAATATCCGGCCAAAGACGCACCCTGACGCCGGGCAGCGCAGCCTCGAGGGTTCGGACCCACCGCGGGGCGTCCACATAATCCGGATAGTGCGTGAGAAAAAGTATGTCCATGAAGTCTCCTATCTATATGTATACAAAAAATTAGGGGGCGTTCAATGGGTTTCGCGCGAAATGGCTCAAAACAAGCCGAAGAATTGAAATTTTCAAATCTCCTCTTGCACAACACCTTCGAGTTTTTGTATACAAGAATTCTGGCTTGCACTGGAGGTAGGGATGACTGGAAGCCTGTCGGATACCGCTGTCGCTGAGTATGGGAGCCTTGGCTACATGGCCCCGATTCAGGTGCTGGAACGGGAAGAAGCCAATCGCTGCAGGCTGCTTCTCGAGCGTCTGGTTCAGGACCGGGAGACGGATCCGCGCCTCGCGGACATCATGTACTACAAGTCCCATCTGGTCTTCCGGTGGTTCGCGGAACTGTGCAGGCATCCGAAGATACTCGATGCGGTCGAGAGCCTGCTTGGACCCAACCTGTTGCTTTGGAACAGCTCCTTCCTGCCCAAGGCGCCGAACTCCAAGACGTGGTTCACCTGGCATCAGGACGCGACCTATTGGGGGCTGCAGCCACCGCGCATTCTGAGTGTCTGGTTGGCGCTCTCCGAAGCCACGTCCGAGAACGGATGTCTCCGGGTGATTCCGGGGACGCATCTGGAGGGTCAGCTTCCGCACGAGAACACCTTCGACCCGACGGTGGGCCTTCCGCGCGGCCAGCAGGTGACCTCCGCGGTGGACGAGGGCAGGGCGTTGGACCTTCCGCTGGCGCCCGGCGAAGCGTCCCTGCATCACGTCCTCGTCGTCCATGGGTCGGGCTCCAACCAGACCGATGGCTGGCGGCTCGGCTGCAACATGACCTATCTCGCAACCGAGGTGCGCCCGCAAAACGGTCCGGAGAGCGCGGTGCTGGTGCGGGGGAAAGACATCTATGGGCACTTCTCGCCCGAGGTGTGGCCGGACGGCGATATGACCGAGGCCGGGCTTGCCGCGCACGCCCATGCCATGAGCTCCATGGGCACGCGCCGCTCCGAGCCCGGCAAGGCCAAGACCGGGGCGATGGCATGACGGCGACAGCGCTGAGGAATGCTCCCGACGAGACGCTGCAGGCTCGCATAGACCTGGCAGCGGCCTATCGGGCGACGGCGAAGCTCAATCTCCACGAGGGAATCGACAACCATTTCACGCTGATGGTCCCGAACTCAGACACGCGATTTCTGACCCACACCTACGGCACGCATTTCTCCGAGATGCGCGCCAGCGGGCTGGTCGAAATCGACGGGGAGGCCATGGAGCGCAATGAGGGCGACGCCTACTGGGCGGAGCGCACGGCATTCTTCATTCACTGGTCGATCCACAAGGCGCGCCCCGATGCTCGCTGCATCATCCATCTGCACATGCCCTATGCGACGGCGCTCTGTCTTCTGCCTGAAGGAAAGCTGGAGATGTCGTTCCAGAACGCCATCAGGTTCCACAACAAGATCGCCTATGTGGAGGAGTACGACGGCATCCAGATCGTCGAGGAGGAGGGAAAGCTCCTCGCCGATGCGGTGGCGGACCCGAGCAAGCGGGTGATCTTCCACCGCCACCATGGGGTGATCGTCCTCGGCGAGACCGTCGCTGATGCGTTCGACGATACCTACTACCTGGAGCGCGCCTGCCACATCCAGCATCTCGCCAAGACCTATGGCGGACAGCTCAAGATCGTGGCCGACGACGTCGCCGACCGCATCGGCAAGCAGTTCGATGCCCAATATGCCGATAGGGAGGGTTACGCCCAGAAGCACTTCGATGCCTGGAAGCGCATTCTTGAGCGGGATGGGGAGGACTTCGCGTCCTAGAACCAAAAATTCGGACGCGGACAAGGGAGGATAGCAGGATGTCTGGGATGATGGGTTGTCGCGTGCTGTGTGCCGCCGTCGCCTCTGTGGCGGTCTTGCTGACAGTCTCCGACGCGGGCGCGGCGGACAAATGTGTCCGTGTGCTCGGATATGAATGGAGTTCCAAGAACACTGCGGATCCGGCCAGGGTCAACAACATGGCGGATACCATGTATGCCTGGTCGCTCTACGAGCCGCTGATCTGGCTCAACAGCAGTTTCGAGCCCGAACCTTACCTTGCCGAATCCTGGGAGACGGATGGCACAGGCAAGGTGTGGACCTTTCATCTGCGGAAGGGCGTCACGTTTCATGACGGCAGCGCTTTCGATGCCGCGGACGTGGTCTATACCTATAAGCGTCTGATCGATCCGGCCACGGCTTCACCGGCCCAGGCCGAGCTTTCCTTCCTGGAGGGCGCCAAGATCGATAGCGTGGACGCGCACACGGTTCGCTTCGAGCTCTCGGCGCCCGACGTCGAGCTTCCGACGCGACTTTCCAGCAAGTTCGCCCTGATCGTCCCGGAAGGCGCGACCGGCGAGCAGCTGGCGACGAAGCCGGTCGGCACCGGGCCGTTCAAGGCCGCGAGCGTATCGCCCGATGCGCCACGCGCGGTCCTTGAGCGCAACGACGCCTATTGGCAGGCAGGCAAGCCGAAGGCCCCATGCCTTGAGCTCACGGCCATAGCGGAGCCCATGAGCCGTGCGGCCGCGATGCTTTCCGGCCAGGCCGACGTCATGCTCGTGGCGGATCCCACCACCCTCGGCCAGCTTCGCGACAGCGGAGCGGTGACGCTGTCCGAGGCGAAGGGAGGCACGTTCGTTGTCCTCACCATGTGGACGGATGAGAAGCCCTTCGACGACGTCCGCGTCCGCCAGGCGCTCAAGGCCGTCGTCGATCGCGATGCGATGGTCGAGCTTGCGCTTCTCGGTCAGGGCATCGCCGGCAACGACAATCCAATCCCTCCGTCCTCGGCCTTCGCCTTCTCTTCCGAGGCGCCGAAGCCCGATATCGAAAAAGCCAAGAAGCTTCTCTCGGAAGCCGGATATGCCAACGGGCTGAAGGTGCAGCTCCATACGGGAGCCACGGAGCTCTATCCGGGCATGCTGACCATGGTCCAGGCCTACAAGGAGATGGCGGCGCAGGCCGGAATCGACGTCGAGATCGTGACCTCGCCCAGCGACAGCTACTGGGACGAGGTCTGGCTCAAGCGTCCCTTCATAACCTCCTATTGGTCACCCCGACCATTGGCGGCGGCTTTCGCCAGCGGCTACGTGTGCTCCGCCAAGTATAACGAGACGCACTGGTGCCGACCGGAGTTCGACGCCTTGCTGAAGCAGGCGGGCGAGACGGTCGAGGAGGGGGCTCGCATCGAGCTCTACAAGAAGGCGCAGAAGACCCTGGCCGAAGAGGGCGGCGTCATCGTGCCGGCCTTCACATCGGTGACGTCGGCCCTCCGCAAGGGCTGCAAGGGCTATGAGCCGCATGTGGACGTCAACAGGGTGCGCTTTGCGGACATCGAATGCGAGTGATGCTCCGCAAGCGTCAGTGCGCCGCTCTTTTCATTGGATGTGAGTGATGACCATTTCCCCCATTGTCGAGTACGAGCTCATTCCGTTGCGCGTGCCGCAGGACAGGGGCGACGAGTGCGACGGCACGGCCGAGATCGCCATCCTCAGGCTCATCGACGCGGACGGGCGCGTCGGGGTCGGCGAGATCAACGGACCGACGGGCGCGGCAAGCGCCTTCATCCAGTCGCCCTCGTTCCTCATCTGGGCGCGGGGCATGATGGAGATGGTCGTTGGGGCTGATCCGCTGGAGCGGGTAGCGCTCTGGGACAAGCTCTATGAGGGCACTCTCTACACCGCCCGTCGCGGAGCGGGGATCGCCGCCCTCTCGGGCGTTGACATCGCACTCCACGACCTTGCGGGGAAGCGGCTTGGCGTTCCGGTCTACAAACTCCTCGGCGGAGCGCGCCAACCGTATGTCACGCCCTACGCGACGATCTTTCCCGGCATGCCGAAGGGGCGCTCGATCCGTCAGCTCATGGACGAGATCGGGGACCTTTTTGACAGGGCGAGGAAGCTCGGCTTCACGGCCGTGAAGATGGAGGTGATGTTCGAGGATCTCGCCGATGACGACATGCTCGTCTCGCTCATCGGCGAGGGGCGTCAGCGGCTCGGCAAGGAGACGAAGCTCGCCATCGACTTCGCCTACAGGTGGCAGGACTGGCGCAGCGCCGCCCGCGTTCTGGACAGGATCGCGGAGTTCGACATCCTTTTCGCCGAAGCCACGCTCATGCATGATGACATTCCCGGTCATGCCAAGCTTGCGCGCGTGAGCCCCATCCGCGTCTGCGGCGCCGAGCTTGCATCGACTCGCTGGGAAGTGCGTGAATGGATTCAGCAGGGACAGGTCGACGTCGTGCAGCCAGCCATTACCAGGGCTGGCGGATTCACCGAGATGCTGCGCATAGCGGAGATGTGCAACCTCAGCGGCGTCCAGTGCATACCGCACGGATGGATCGGTGGAATCGGCTCCATGTGCCAGCTCCACATGCAGGCGGCCTGCGTTTCCATGCCCTATGTGGAGTACCTGCACCCGGAGCTTTTCCATTCTCCGATCCGCAGCGACGTAACGACGCCGCATCCGGCCTTGATCGGCGGGCACTTTCCCTTGCCGGTAGCACCCGGTCTCGGCGTGGAACTCGTCCCCGACGCAATATCGCAGTTCAAGCTGGCCGCCTGACGGCCCGCCAATGAAGGCGCTGCACCTCATATGCTCGCGCACGCTTCTGGCGGCGATCACGTTGCTGCTCGTCTCGGTCTTTGTCTTCTCCGCAGTGGAGATGATGCCGGGGGACGCCGCCGGGCGCATCCTCGGCCGGCTCGCCACCGCGGAAAACCAGGCCGTCCTCCGGCAGAAGCTCAATTTGGATGCGCCTGCCGCTGAACGCTATTTCACCTGGCTGAAGGGGCTTGTTTCCGGCGACCTCGGCCGCTCGCTCACCACCGATCGGCCGATCTCCGAAGTGCTCGCCCCCCGCATCCTCAACACGCTGCTGCTGGCTGTCGCGGCGCTCTTTCTCTACGCTCCCATGGTCGTTGTTCCGGCGATCCTGCAGGCCGTGTACCGCGATGGCCCGATCGACCACGCCCTCTCGACCGTGACGCTCGTTCTCTACTCAATACCCGACTACCTTCTCGGCACTCTGCTCCTGCTTCTGTTCGTAGTCGTGCTGCCGTGGTTCCCGGCCACCTCCCTGGTGGATGCATCGACGGGATGGAAGGAGTTCGCGGTGGCGCTCGTGCTGCCCGCCCTCACGCTCTCCATCGTCATGGCGGCTTATGCGGTCCGCATGCTGCGGGACAGCCTCATCGAGATCCTGCAATCGGATTTCGTCCGCTTTGCCGTCCTGAACGGCCTGCCGTTCCGGCAGGTCGTGCTTCGCCACGCTTTGCCCAATGCCCTGATCCCGACTCTGAATGTTACAGCCCTGAATCTCGGCTACCTCATAGGTGGAGTTGTGGTCGTCGAGAAGGTCTTCAGCTTTCCGGGCTTCGGGAGCCTGCTGGTGGACGCGCTCCTCCTGCGTGACCTTCCACTGATCCAGACCACAGTCATGATCGCGGCCGCAACCTATGTGGTGGCCAACCTTATGGCGGATGCGGCTGCGATCTATCTCAACCCGCGTCTGAGGACCTGAGATGGCGATCGCGGAGATCGGGACACCGCCAAGGCGGGCCCGTGTTGTGGCCTTCTGGAAGCACGCGCCGCTCAGCTTCCGTATCGGGACGGTGCTGTTGCTCATCCTCCTTGCCGTCGCGGCGACCGGCCCTCTCTGGGCGCCGTTCGGACCCGCGCAGATGCGCGCAGGCGCTCCTTTGTCAGGCTTCTCGTGGCCGCATCTCATGGGCACCGACCAGCTTGGACGGGATGTCTTCAGCCGCATCGTATACGGCGCGCCCATCGTGCTCCTGCTCGCCATATCCGGCACGCTCCTTGGAGCGATCGCCGGTGCCATCATCGGCCTGTTGAGCGGATACCTGTCAGGGTGGTTCGACGAGTTCGTGATGCGGGGTGTCGAAGCTTTGATCAGCATCCCCTTTCTCATCCTGGCGCTGATGATCGTGGCGTTCGCCGGGCCTGAAAATTCCGGCCAGCCCCTTCTGGTCGTCTTCGTGATCGCCTTCATCTACGCTCCCCGCATGGCGCGCCTTGCCCGCGCCGCCGCCCTCGACATCATCAAGCTCGACTACGTCACCGCCGCCAGGCTCAACGGCGAGCGCCCCCTGGCCGTCGTCTGGCGGGAGATCCTGCCCAATGCGGCGGGGGTGATTCTCGTAGAGATTGCGCTCCGCGCAAGCTATGCGCCGGTTCTCGTCGGCGCGCTGGGCTTCCTAGGCTTCGGCCTCAGGCCTCCGACGCCCGAATGGGGCCTGATGATCGGCGAGTACCGGACCTATCTTCTCATCAATCCCGTGATGGTGGTCGGACCCGGAATAGCCCTCGCCACCCTCGTGATCGGCCTCAATCTATGGACCGACGGGCTGGCGCGCATCATCGGCGGATCCGGCCGCGAGAGGAACGCCTGACATGACCGGCAGGGAAGCGTCTGTCGCCATTTCGGTGGACGGCCTCGAAATCGGCTACCGGACCAGGAGCGGCTGGCTTCGCGCGGTGGACAGGGTCTGCCTCGAGGTGCGGCGCGGGGAGATATTCGGTCTTGTCGGGGAGTCCGGCAGCGGCAAGTCGACGCTGGCGCTCCAGATGCTTGGATACCGCGCTGCCGGCGCCGTCCAGCTTGCCGGGTCCGTCCGCTTCATGGGCGAGGACATGAGCCGGCTGGATGCGGCGTCGCTCCAGAAGCTGCGCGGCCGCAGGGTGAGTTACGTGCCGCAAAATCCCACGACGGCGCTCAATCCTTCGCGCAGGATCGGGGAAGTGATCCGGGAGCTTCTGGCTGCCCATCAGTGCGATGAGAGTGGAGAGGGGAGGGTGAGGGTGAGGGTGAGGGAACTCCTCTCGGCGGTCGCGCTCGAGCCCCGCCTCGTTCTCAGCCGTTATCCGCACCAGCTTTCCGGCGGACAGCAGCAGCGCGTGGTCATCGCCATGGCGCTGGCCTGCAACCCCGACCTCATCGTTCTTGACGAGCCGACGACGGGCCTCGACGTGACGACGCAGAAGCAGATTCTGAGCCTGCTTCTGGAGCTGCGGGCAAAGTTCGGGACCTCCATGCTTTATGTCACGCACGACCTCGGCGTTGTGGAGGAAATCGCAGACCGTATCGGTGTCATGTATGCTGGGTCGCTGGTGGAGATCGGCAAGACGCGGGAGATCTTCAGCCGCCCCGTTCACCCCTACACCAAGGGTCTGATTGCCTCGGTGCCCAGGCTCGGCGTGCCGCCCGATCCCTCCAGGATGCTCGCTGGCTCCCTGAACAGGGCGACGTTGGGACCGGGCTGCGCCTTCCAGCCCAGATGCTCTTTGGCCGTTGAGCGGTGCATCGCGGTGCGTCCCTCCGTGCAGGAAATCTCGGAAGGCCACATGGTGGCCTGCCTCGAATGGAAACGCGCCCGCGCGCCTGCCGGGGACACGAGGACCGAGCTTGCAGACAGGACTTCTGGTGGCTCGCGTTCCAACGCTCCCCTTCTGAACGCGCAGGCGATCGTCATAGATTACGGGCGCGCGTGGGGGCCGTTCATCAAGCGGGCAGCCGGTGCTGGCCCTGCAATCCGCGGCGCGGACTTCCAGCTCATGAAGGGGGAAGTGCTGGCTCTTGTCGGGGAGTCGGGCAGCGGGAAATCGACGCTGGCGCGCGCCATCTGCGGCCTCGTGCCCCTGAGGAGCGGCAGCCTCGTCTTCGACGGCGTCCCGCTCGGCCCGCTTGCCGCGCGCGGCCGCGAGCTGCGCAGGCGAATCCAGCTTGTCTTCCAGAACCCGGATGCCTCGCTCAATCCGCGGCGCTCGATCGGGCAGAGCCTGTCGAGACCCTTGTCCCTTTTCTTCGGCGTGAGAGGCATCGAGGCGCAGAAGCGCATCCGCGAGATGCTTGAGAATGTGCGCCTACCTGCCGCCTATGCCACGCGGCTGCCGGGCGAACTGTCCGGTGGAGAGCGCCAGCGGGTGGCGATTGCGCGCGCTCTCCTGGCAGAGCCCGACCTGATTCTCTGTGACGAAGTGCTGTCGGCGCTCGACGTTTCCGTACAAGCCAGCATCCTGGAGATGCTGAAGCGTCTGCGCGCCGAGACCGGTGTGTCCATGCTCTTCGTCTCGCACGACCTCGCGGTGGTGGAGCAGATCGCCGACCGCATCATCGTGCTGAACCGGGGCGAGATCGTGGATTCTGGCCCGGCTTCCGCGATCTTCCGGCCTCCCTTGCATCCCTATACCCGCTCGCTGCTTGCAGCGGTTCCCGGCAGCGGACAGCGCCTGGAGGCTGGACCGTCGGCCTTGGAAGAACAGGCCCTGGCGGTTCACTAAGGCTACGATCCACGCTCTAGCGGCGCGCGATCACCCAGTGCCGAAGGATATGATCGCTCAAGGCCTTCTCGGCGTCTTCTATGGCGGACTCGGCAAGGACTTTGCGAAGCGATTTGTGAATCTCGACATGTGGGTAGTTCGTGGGGCGCTCCTGCTGCTCCGCGCCGACGATGATGAGCATCTGCCGCGAGACCGCGCTCCAGGCCTTCACGAGCACCTCGTTCCCGGACGCCACGCAGAGGGCCCGGTGAAAGGCCATGTCTGCTATGGCGATGCCGACGCGGTCGTTGACATCGGAGGCCTCCGCCATCTCCTCGATCGCAGTATCGAGCGGTGCCATGGACGCCGGTTCGGTCCGAAACATCGGAAGCGCGGTCCTCAGCGCGAGTGTTTCGAGACGCTCGCGGACTTCCAGCACCTTCCGCAGCTTGAATCCGTCGATCTGCATAAGGCGCATTCCGCGCCGTGGCGAGGAATCGAGAACGCCTTGAGAGGCGAGTTCCGTCAGCGCTTCGCGTACCGGCAGGCGGCTGACGCTGAAATGCTCGGCGAGATCCTGTTCCTTGAGACGCTGACCGGGTTGATAAAACCCGCGGACGGCCAGCGCGACGATCGCGTCGGCGATGCCGTGCGGTCCGGCCGTCCTTCTAACATCGGCGTCTTCCGGAGACGTCAAGTCAGACAGTTCCATCTCCCGCTTTGTGGCGGCCATATTTTACGCCTAGGCCGGCTCGGCAACAATACGCCCCATCGCATGCCGCTCAAAAGGTCGCTCCCCTGCTCGATGGTGACGTGGCGGACGAGGAAGCGGACCTCGCAAGCGTCCCGGTGTCAGCATCGGGGGGTGGCGGTGGACGCAGTCTGGAGCGAACCTGTCTCCGAGGCCGGTTGCCTGAAAAGCAGGGAATTAGATCACCATAGCAGCGAGCGAAGGTGGAGCTGTGAGGGAGCGCGGGCCGATCGCAGAAGGGTAGCGGCGGGTCCTCAGCTCAGTCTCAGCTCCGTCGGGAGCAAAGCGAGGAAGTGACCGCTCATGACAAGGTTCTTCACGACAGCGATCTCGGGCGCGAGGAACCGATCCTCTCCGTAGGGCGCGGACCGCGTCCGCACGGCGGCGTGGGTCGCCTCCAGCCTGCGGCTTGAGCGGCCGGGTCGCCGGTGCTCCAGTCCCTGGCAGGCGACGAGAAGCTCTATGGCCACGATCCCTGCGGCATTTTCTGCCATCTCCATTAGCCGGCGGGCGGCGAATGTCGCCATGCTCACGAAATCCTCGTGGTTGGCGGTCGTCGGGATGGAATCGACGCTCGCCGGATGTGCGAGCGACTTGTTCTCGCTCGCGAGGGCTGCTGCAGTGACCTGAGCCACCATGAAGCCGGAATCGATGCCGCTCGGGCCGGCCAAGAAGGCGGGCAGGCCACCGGCTCGGCGTGGAAGTTGCCGCCATAGAGGATGTCGCCGGTCTCGGGATCGACCAGCGGATTGTCGGTCGCGGCCCGGCACTCGCGCTCCAGAATGCCGGCGGCATGGGCAAGCTGGTCGAACACGGCACCCATGACCTGCGGCTGGCAGCGGAGGCAATACGGATCTTGGAGCCTGCTGCCCGCCCTTGCGCGTCGCCTGAGCGTGCTGCCCTTGAGAAGCGCGCGCATGGCCGCCGCCACCGCGATTTGCCCTGTCTGGCCGCGCGCCCACTGCAGCCGCTCGTCGAAAGCCAGATCTTGGCCGAGTGAGGCCTCGAGGCTCAGGAGCCCCGCGACAATGGCGGCGGCGAACACGGCTTCCGCCGCAAAGAGGCCGCTGATCGCAAGGGAGCTCGAGGCCTGGGTGCCATTGACGATCGACAGCCCTTCCTTGGCAGCAAGTCGGAAGGGTCCAAGCCCGGCTCGCTTGAGCGCGTCCGCAGCGGAAAGCGTCCGGCCTTCGACCTGGACGTCGCCGACGCCTATGAGCGCAGCGCCCATGTGGGCGAGCGGCGCCAGGTCCCCCGAGGCGCCGACCGAGCCCTTCACCGGCACGCAGGGCGTGATGCCGACATTGAGCATGGCAGCCAGAGCGTCCGCCAGCTCCGGCCGGGCACCCGACCAGCCTGTCGACAGGGCGCAGATCTTGAGCAGCATCATCCGCCGGACGTCGCGGTCCTCCATAAAAGGGCCTGTTCCCGCGGCGTTCGAGAGGATGAGCCGGCGCTGCAGTTCCTCCAGCTTCTCCGGCGGGATTGCCCGGTCCGAGAGGCTGCCCAGGCCGGTGTTGACGCCGTAGGTGCGGACGCCTGAGCGGATGCGCTGCTCGATGACCGCGCGGCTCCGCTGCATTGCGCGGCGCGCCGCCGGCCGGAGCTCCACGGTCGCGCCGCCGGCATCGAACCTGCGCGGGGCAGCAAGCGTGATCCGGGATAGGTCGAATGGAGGGCTCATCGGATCGAACGTCCTTGAAGGTGGTTGCGGCCCTTCTGGCGGCGGAAGATGAGCTTCGGGAACCACGGACGTGCGTTCCATATGGATGTATCGAAACGCGGTTCGCGACTTTCCGATTTTAAGGCTGCGGGCGATAGTGCCATCGATACTTCATGTGGCGAGGAGGCCCATAGCTCATGCCTTCCCAGCGCTTGCTCATCACCGGCGCCCTTGTCGTCGACACGCTGAACGGCACGTCCAGTGCCGCCGACATCCTGGTCGAGGGTGGCAGAATAGCGGAAGTCCGTCCCGGGGGTATCGAGGCGGGCGAGGGCGTTCGGCGCTTCGATGGGCGAGGCCAGCTCGTGATGCCGGGGCTCGTAAACGCGCACACGCACGGCCACGGCAGCCTCGGCAAAGGGCTCGGCGACCTGTGGAGCCTCGAGCTCCTGCTCAATGCCTCCGGATGGGCCAGCGCAGGGTTCGGCTACGAGGCCTGCTACGTCAGCGCGCTCCTGAACGCCGCGGAGATGATCCGGAAGGGTGTGACCTCCTGCTACGATCTCTTCGTGCAGATCCCGACGCCGGACCTCGACGCCCTTGATGCAGCGGCGCAGGGATACCTCGATGCGGGCATGCGGGTGGTGCTGGCCCCCATGATGGCCGACCGCACATTCTACGACGCCGTGCCGGGCCTGATGGCGGTGCTGCCCGAGCAGGCGCAATCGAAGGTCCGGAAGCTTGTTCCTCGAACCCATGACGAACAGCTCGCGGTGCTGCGCCGATGGATGGACGGCTGGCGGCACGACCGTGACCGCGTGCGGCCGGCGCTCTGCCCCACCATCCCGACCCACTGCACGCGTCCATTTCTGGAAGGGTGCCGCGATCTCGCGCGCGATTTCGACGTGGGCATCCAGATGCATCTTGCCGAATCGAAACCCCAGGCGGTGGCCGGCCTCAAGGTGTTCGGCAAGACGCTTGCGAGCTATCTGGATGAGCTAGGGCTTCTGGGTCCGCGCTTCACAGGCGCCCACTGCGTCTGGCTGGACGAGGAGGATCTCACGCGGATGGCCGATACCGGGTCACGCATCGCCCATAATCCCGGCAGCAACCTGCGCCTGGGATGCGGCATCGCGCCGTCGAAGCGGATGCTCGACAAGGCAATTCCTGTTGGCATCGGGACGGACGGTTCCGTCTCGGCGGACCACCAGAACATGTTCGAGGCGGTGCGGCTCGCAAGCTACGTGTCCAGGGCAACGTCGCCCGACCCTGCCGACTGGATCTCCGCACCCCAGGCCCTCCGGATGGCAACTGCGGGCGGCGCCGAGGTGCTGGGCTTCGGTGAACACATCGGACGCATCGCGCCCGGCGCCTACGCCGACCTCGTGTTCCTTGACCTTGCTAACGTGACCCTCGTTCCCCTCAACGATGCGGTCCGGCAACTCGTGCAGTGCGAGGATTCGAGCGCCGTCTCAAGCGTGATGGTCGGAGGCCACTTCGTGCTCGAGCGTGGCCGGTTCACGACGTTCGACTACCCTGCGCTTCGCGGCAAGGCGCAGGCGGCCGCCGAGCGTCTCATAGAGATGACGCGAGAGAAGCGGCAATTCGCGGAGGCTATCGAGCCGATCGTCGCGCAACATTGCGTCGGGCTCGCGAAGGAGCCCTACCACGTCCATCGCTACTGCGGGTGCGCACCGTCGTCAGCTTTGTAGCGACGGCGGGCGGAGGCGGGAGAGGAACCCACCAAGCCGCGCTCAGGTCCTCGTCCGACCACACCTATAGAGCGAAATCGCCAAGATCGGAGGTTGGCCAGTTCCGGGTGCGGATGGTATCCCTCTACATTGATCCGATCATCCGAGTGGCCGGTCATTGCAGGAGAAATGAAATGCGGCTCGAAACTCAACGAAACAAGCCATGCCGCTAGCGCGCGACTCACAGATCGGACCGTCGGACATCAAGCTCCTGCGCATCTTTAGGAAGGTGGTCGAGTGCGGCGGGTTCGTCGGCGCCCAGGCGGAGCTGAACATCGGAGCATCGACCATCAGCACCCACATGGCGGCGCTCGAGACGCGCCTCGGCATGCGGCTTTGCGAGCGGGGCAGGGTGGGCTTCCGCGTCACGGAGAAAGGCCGCCAGGTCTACGCGGCTGCGCTGCGGCTCGACGAGGCCATCGACAGCTTCCGCACCGATGTAGGCGCCTTGAAGGGCAAGCTTGTCGGCGAGCTTCACATCGGCATCGTGGATTCGACGGTCACCAATGTGAATTGCCAGCTGGAAGATGCTCTGGCGCGCTTCACGCAGCGCGACAACGCCGTACATATCACGCTCCATATCGCGGATCCGGTCTCGATCGAGAAACGTGTGCAGGAAAACCAGCTTTCGCTGGGCATCGCGGCGTTCCACCACCATGTGCCGGGACTCGAGTACCAGTACCTGTTCAGCGAGGAACACGGCCTCTATTGCGGCTCGCGCAGCCGCTTCTTCGGCAAGGCGCCGGGCGAGGTCGCGCGGGAGGAACTGTTTGCCGCTGACTACGTGTCGCATGGCCACCTCCCTTCGCGCCAGACCTTCCCGAAGCCCGGGGTCAAGATCGCGGCCACGGCCTATGACATGGAGGCAACGCTCACCATGATCCGGTCGGGCGCCTTTATTGGCTATCTTCCGGTCCACTATGCCTCGCAATGGGTGGAGCGCGGCATTCTGAGAAGGCTTCTGCCCGCGCAGTTCAGCTTTCACACCGAGTTCGAGGTTGCCACGAGACGGGGCCTCGGCGACCTCCGGATCGTCATGGCATTCTTGGAGGATCTCCGTGCTGCTCATCAGAGCGAGGCATTTTGCGATGCAGCAAAATCCCCGCGCGGCACGCGCGAAGAACTGGTGCGAGCGCTTCTGGGTCCGAGCCGTGCTCCTGCCAAACGTCGGAGTCGCCTGCGCGCCACGGCCTCGGTTCACCGTCCTTCGAACTAAGCTTCATCTATTTCGTATTTACCGGAGGAAGGCGCGTTACCAGAGTTCGGATCGTGGACCAAGGCCGCGGTAGCGGTCCGAGGTGGGGCGCGCTGGCGCGCGCTTGGGGGCTGGTCCGCGCAAGGGAGGTATAAAATGCAACATGATCACGGCTGCGATGGCGGCCATTCCCAGAAGACGGGCTGGCCCAGCCTCGACCGCCGCGGCTTCCTGTGCCGCTGCTGTCTCGGCGGGGCGGCGACAGCCGCGATGCTGGCCGGTCTGAACAGGCCTGCGCTCGCCAACGAGGTAACTTTCAAGGCGACGCACGGCACCGGCCTCTGCAACATGGCGATATTCCTCGCCCACAAGAGGAAATATGCCGAGAAGGAAGGACTCAATCTCGAGTTCGTGGCCACCCCTGCCATCGCTGACATCACGACGATCTTCGGGTCGGGGCAGGTAGACATCTCTTCCATCCCGTACACAAACTTCTTCACCCTGGTGGACAAGGGCGCTCCGGTGAAGATCATCGCCGGGACGGGCGTCGAGGGCATCGTGCTGGTGTCCCAGCCGGGCCTGGACACTGCGGAAAAGCTGAAGGGCAAGACGCTTGGCACTTTCCAGGCCGACACACTTGAAGTCACAGCTTATGACTGGCTCAAGAAGCACGGCGTCGCCTATACCGACGTGGACGTTCGCTTCTTCGGCAGCGTTCCCGAGCTCACCGAGACCTTCATCGCCGGCAAGATCGACGTGATCAGCCAGATCGAGCCTTACGCGACCCAGGCGCTCATGGGCGTTCCGGGATCACACTTGCTGTCCGACGGCAGCGACCTCTATGGACCGCGCTACACCGATTGCGTGATCGCCGCGAGCGACCGCGTGATCGCCGAGCATCGCGACAAGGTGAAAGTGCTGGTCAAGGCGCTGATGATGGCCCAGCACGATTCCGAGAAGGATCGCGTCTCGGCCGTGAAGGACACCGTGGGCACCTACTATAAGGCCGATTTCGACACCGTGCTCAACGCCTCGACCACGCAGTACCTGATGGTCGACCAGCGGGCGAACCAGCAGTTCATGCTCGACCGCGCGAAGTCTGTCAACGAGCTCGGCTATATCTCGAAAACCCTCGACGGGAGCATGTTCGACTGGTCGATTCTGCAGGAGGTGGCAGCGGAGAACCGGGACCTCTATCGCAACCTGATCGTGGTCTGAGACGCGAATCGGACCGGCGGCAAGGCAGGAGAGGCAAGTCCTCTTTCCGAGGCTGCCGGTCAGTCCGGCTTCGATCTCCACCGTTCCCGTCAGCGCTTGGCCGCGAACTGGAGGCCGCTGTTGCGTCAACTTTCTCAGATCGGTTGGTGGGCGGCCTCTCTCGCGCTGTTCGTCGGTGTGTGGGAGCTCTCGGCTTCGTTCGGGCTTTACAACACGAGCTATCTTCCGCCTCCCCATATCTTCATTCCTGATCTTCCCGCCCAGGCGAAGCATTTCGACACCGCTCATCTCGTGGCCGGCACCGAGTTCGCGAGCAGCAACTTCGCCGCGATGGCGAGGACCACCGGCGCCACTGTGCTGCGGGTCGTGGTCGGGCTGAGCCTCGGCTTCGTGCTCGGCGTCGCGACGGGAATCGCGATCTGCTATTTCCGCATCTTCGGGCGGCTCACACTGCCGACGATCACGCTGCTGGCGCCGATCTCGCCCTTCGCCTGGCTGCCGGTCGCGATCTTTCTCGTCGGCGTGGGCGATGCGGCAGCCATCTTCCTCGTGTTCGTCGCGGTTTATTTCATCATCGTCCTCGCGACCGTCGCCGAGATCGACACCGTGCCGCAGACGTTCATCAACGTCGCCCGCATCATGGGAGCGTCGCGTCCGCAGACGTTCTTCCATGTCATTCTGCCGGCAATCCTGCCCGGGCTGTTCATGATCCTGAGACTCAACATGTTCGCCGCCTGGATGGTGGTGCTCATCGGCGAGTCGGCAGGCGTGGGCTCCGGCCTCGGCGCCGTCGTGCTTTTGGCCCGCAATACCGCAAACATGAACCTCGTGTTCCTCGGCCTGATCGTGATCGGGATCGTGGGACTCCTCTTCGACCTGCTACTCCGCCAGGTGCAGAACAGGATGCTCTATTGGGTGCGAGAGACACCCGTGACGGCCGCCTAATGAGCGCCGTCGAAAAGGCCACCGCCGCCCCGCCGGCAACCCTCAGCCGGCCGAGCTTCCGGCTCGCGCAGGAGAGACCGCTTACCGGCCTCCTTTGGGGCCTCGCCTCCGTCGGGCTCTTCGCGGGTGTCTGGGAGATCTGCTGGGCCCTCGGCTGGGCGAATCCGATGCTGCTGCCGCCGCCTCACATCTTCCTGGCCGACTTCCTGGCTCAGGGGCGCTTCTTCGACAGGTCGACCCGCATCGGACACCCGACCAACCTCGCAATCATGGTGGCGGTGCTCAAGACCGTGGGGATCTCGACGGCGCGCGTGATCGCGGGACTCGTCATCGCGTTTTTCGGCAGCCTCGCCGTGGGCCTGGCGATCCGCTACTTCTCGACCCTCGGCAAGCTCGTCACGCCGATGGTCAACATGCTGGCGCCGATTTCGCCGGTCGCCTGGCTGCCGGTCGCCATCGTGATCTTCGGCACCGGCAACGCGCCCGCCGTCTTCCTGGTCTTCATCTCGCTCTTCTTCATCATGACGCTCGCCACGCTGCGTCTTATCGACCAAGTGCCGAGGGCCTACAGGAACGTTGCGCGCATCATGGGCGCCAACCGCCGGCAGATGTTCACGCAGGTGATCATCCCGGCCATCCTGCCTCCGCTCTTCGTCGTGCTGCGGCTCAACATGTTCGCGGCGTGGATGATGCTCCTGATCGCCGAGTCTGCGGGCGTTGGAAGCGGCCTGGGGCTGGTGGTGATGACCTCCCGCGGCACGTTCAATTCGCAGCTTGCCTTCTTTACGATGGCGGTCATCGGCATCGTGGGCTTCGCGCTCGATGTTGCCCTTCGCCGGCTGCAGGCCCGATTGCTCCATTGGACGGCCGACACCAGAAATTGAGACACGCACGCTGAGAGGTGCCAGATGCAAGACAAGAAGATGGACGGCGAATCAGTCCCAGCGGTCACCTGCAAGGGCGTCGGGAAGATATGGGCAGCCCGTACCGACCGCGCGTTCGAGGCCTTGAGCGACATCAATCTGGAGATAGGGCACAACGAATTCGTCGTGTTCCTCGGCCCGAGCGGCTGCGGCAAGAGCACGCTTCTTTATCTCATCGCGGGTCTCGAGACGCCCACCTCGGGCCGGATCGAATGCGAGGGCGAGCCCGTGCTCGGCCCCCGCAGCGACCTCAGCCTGATCTTCCAGGAAACCTCCCTCTATCCGTGGCTCACCATCGCGGAGAACGTGACCTTCGGACTGAAGCTCCGCGGAATGCCCTCCAGCAAGCGCAGAGAGGTGGCGGGCGGATACCTTCGTCAGGTCGGACTGGGCGACATCCTTGACAAGCGCCCGGACGAGCTGTCGGGCGGAATGAAGCAGCGGGCGGCGGTTGCGCGCGCGCTCGCAATGCAGCCGAAGGTGCTTCTCATGGACGAGCCCTTCGCCGCGCTCGACGTGCAGACGCGCTCGAAGCTCCAGGACTTCCTCACGCAGGTGTGGAGGGAAAGCGGCGCTTCGGTGCTCTTCGTCACGCATCACATCGACGAAGCCCTGGCTCTCGCCGACCGCGTAGTCGTGTTCACGGCGAGGCCCGGCCGCATCAAGAGCATCATCCCGATCCAGGACGAGCGGCCGAGGAACCTGCGTGATCCGCGCTTCCATGCGCTGCGCGACGAGCTGACAGACCTGCTTGCCGCCGAAGTCGACCGCGCCTTCGCGGAACAGGAAGCCGCCGCCTAACAGCCGCCGGCCAGACTTCGGTTCCATCACGCGTCAGGTTGCCTCCATGCCTTCCAGTCTGGTCCACGGCCGCCACGTCGTATGCCATGCGCGCAACGGCGATGCGCCGCTGGTCATCGAGGACGGCGCGGTCTTTCAACGAGACGGCCGCATCGTCGAGGTCGGCAAGCGGGACGCGCTGATGCGCCATCATGCCCCCGACGAGGTGATCGGAGGACCGGACAAGATCGTGCTCCCGGGTCTCGTGAACGCCCACCATCACGTCGGCCTGACTCCGTTCCAGCTCGGATCGACCGACTTGCCACTCGAACAGTGGATCGTCAGCCGCCTCGGCGCGCGCGACGTCGACCTGCATCTCGACACCCTCTATGCCGCCTTCCAGATGGTGGAGTCGGGCATCACGACGGTGCAGCATCTGCACGGTTGGGTCCCGGGCTCGGTCCCGAC
The DNA here is from genome assembly GCA_050181295.1 of Parvibaculaceae bacterium. Taxonomy (GTDB): domain Bacteria; phylum Pseudomonadota; class Alphaproteobacteria; order Rhizobiales; family Aestuariivirgaceae; genus JBFXDI01. The sequence goes on from JBFXDI010000011.1 coordinate 27,439, forward strand.
GGTGCTCGAATCCTCACGAGCGGTCATGGACGCCTATGCGCGGGTCGGGATGCGATGCTCCTACTCCTACCTTGCGCGTGACCAGTGCCGGCTCGTCTACGAGGACGACGCGACCTTCATCGCGACGCTGCCTGAGGGCCTGAGAACGGATGCGACGGAGTACGTCCGGCAGCGGACCCTGTCGATCACGGAGATCCTCGAGCTCTCGCAAGCGCTACTCGAGAACACCCCTGCCCGTAGGCCGGTGCGCGTCCAGCTTGCCCCGGCGAACCTGCACTGGTGCTCCGACGCGCTGCTCGGAAAGCTCAGGGACCTCTCGCGCAAGCACGACCTGCCGATGCACATGCATATCCTGGAGTCGCCCTACCAGAAGGAGTACGCCCGCAGGCGCAGCGGCAGCGCGATCGGCCACCTGAAAGATTTGGGCCTGCTCGGCCGCAACCTCACGCTTGGCCATGCCGTGTGGACGACGGAGGCCGAGATCGAGGAGATCGCGGCCTCGGGAACCTGCATCTGCCACAATTGCAGCTCCAATTTCCGGCTGCGGAGCGGCATCGCGCCGCTACAGGCCTTCCTCGACCACGGGATCACCGTGGGCCTTGGGATCGACGAGGCAGGCATCAACGACGATCGCGACATGCTGCAGGAGATGCGGGTCGTGCGGCTGGCCCACCGCATGCCGGGCCATGACGAAGGCACCGTCACACCGGCGCGGATCTTCCACATGGCGAGCGAGGGCAGTGCGGAGACGACGCCCTTCAGGGGCGAGATCGGCGTGCTAGAGGAGGGCAGGGCGGCAGACATCGTTGTGATGAACTGGAAGGACGTCGCCGAGCCCTATCTGGAGGACGGCGTGCCGGTCGTAGACGCTCTCGTCTATCGCGCGCGGAGCAACGGGGTAGAGACGGTTATCGTGGAAGGGGAATGCATCTACCGCGACGGCCGGTTCATGCGCATCGACAAGGAGGCCGCGATGGCCGAGCTGAAGGCTAGGCTCGCGCACCCGCCAAGCGCCGACGACGTCAGGCGCCGGACATTCTCGCAAGCCCTCTGGCCGCACGCCCTGGACTTCTACCGGAACTACCTTCCGGACGGGCAAGAGGGCCGGACCTTCTATCATCCCAACGGCCGTGACTGACGATGATCAGCAAACCCAGCAATGCCAGAGGCCTGGTGGAGGAGTTCCAGCGTCAACCCTATGGGCCGCATTCACCGGCCCTGCAGGCGCTGCTCAACCGGCTGAGGACGAGGCCGCGCCGGACAAAGCTGGTGCTCTACCGCGAGCCCTCCGGCGGCTTTCGCCTCTACGAGCTGGAGCGTGATCCGGTGCGCCTGCGAACGGCGGTGCCGGAGCCCTTCCTGACGCTGGAGGATGCCGAGCGGGCAGCGTTCTCCATCCGCTGGCGGGAGACATTCGGTGAGGCGCCCGGAGACGGGGGCAGGCGATGAGCGCGCCCGTGCTCCTTGCCTATTGCGACCCTTTCAGCGCAGAGGCAGGCGAGCAGGTCCGCTTCATGGTGAGCTGCGAAGGGGCCGGGAGCTACGACGCCGGGCTCGTGCGGCTTCTCTGCTGCGAGACGGGGCCGGCCGGACCAGGGCTGCGGGAGATGGCGCTTCCCTCGAGCCTGCCGGGACGGCTTCCGGCGCGACGCCAGCACATCGATATCGGGTCCTACGGCATCGTGGAGGACGTCGCCGTCGACTTGGCGAAGGGCTTTACATTCGATGCCCTCATGTTCCCCACGCTTCTCGACGGCCGCCCGCAAGCCATCATCGGAACCTGGCGCGAGACGGAGGCGAAGGGTGCCTGCCTCATGCTCGATTCCCGAGGCGCGCTTGCCCTTCGGATAGGGGACGGCGCGGGCGCCTCCGCCATGATTTCCACCGACACGCCGCTGCGCGAGCGGCAATGGATCGCGGTGGCCGGTAGCTTCGATCCGGTGCGGGAGGAGGTGGTTCTCATCCAGCGGCCGCTGGGCGATGCAGGCTTCGATGCTCCACCGGCCACGGTCGTGAGGACAGCAGCTTGCAGGATCGGAGTGCCGGAAACGTCCGTGTCCCTCCTCATCGCAGCATGGACGGCGGGCCATGAAGGGGAAAGGCTCCTCACCGGCGGCCATTTCGACGGGAAGATCGAGCGACCCCGGCTCTTGGCCCGGCCGCTCGATGCCGCCGGGATCGAGGCATTCCGAACGGGGAGCGCGCCGCTGCCGGCGGAGGACGGCTCAAATCCCGATCTCGCCGGCGCATGGGATTTCTCGGGCGACATGTCCTCCGACCGGTTTCCTGACCGGTCAAGCCGCCAGAACCGCGGAAGGCTCATCAACTGCCCGACTCGCGCCGTGACGGGGCACAACTGGACGGGTGAGTTCTTCGACTGGCGCCAGGCGCCGGAGCAGTACGGCGCCATCCATTTCCACTCCGACGATCTCGGAGACGCGGGCTGGGAGTCGGACTTCGCCTTCACGATCCCGGACGATCTCGAGAGCGGCGTCCATGCGGTGAGGCTCTCGGCAGGGACCACGACCTTCCATGTGCCCTTCGTTGTACGCGCCGCGCGCGCGGCGCCGAGGCGGGACGTCGCCCTGCTGCTCTCCACCGCCACCTACTGGGCCTATGCGAACTGCCGGGAGCGGTTCCTCTCAGAGAGCTCCGATCTCAACCAGGGGAGGCTCACGATCCTCGACGATCTCGATCTCCTGCTGCTGGAGCGGCGGGAACTCGGGCTCTCCACATATGACCGGCATGCCGACGGGAGCGGCGTCGTCTACGGTACGCGGCTGCGGCCCGTCCTCAACAACCGGCCTGTCACCAGCGACATCACCGTCGCCTACGACAACTTCGCCGCCGACCTGCTGGTCGTCGACTGGCTCGCTCGCGAGACCTCGGGTTTCGACGTCCTCACCGACGAGGACCTGCACCGCGACGGGCTTGGCGCGCTGAGCGGCCATCGCGTGGTCGTCACCTCGACCCATCCGGAGTACGCCTCGAAGGAAATGCGGGATGCGCTGGACGCCTTCCTCGCCGGAGGCGGCCGGCTCATCTACCTCGGCGGGAACGGCCTCTATTGGAAGATCGCCTTCCATCCCGACACCACCGGCATCATCGAGGTCAGGCGGGCCGAGGACGGGGTGCGGGCGTGGGAATCGGAGCCGGGCGAGGCGTTCCACGGCTTCACGGGCGAGTATGGCGGTCTGTGGCGACGCCAGGGCCGGGCGCCGAACTGCACGCTTGGCGTCGGGTTCATCGCGCAAGGGTTCGACGCCTCGGCTCCCTACCAGCGCACCGAGGCCAGTCTCGATCCCCGTGCGCGGTTCATCTTTGAAGGCGTCGAGGGCAGCCTCTTCGGCATGGGAGGCCTGCTTGCCGGTGGGGCGGCCGGGCTCGAGCTCGACTGCGCGAGCGAGGCCTTGGGCACGCCCCGGCATGCGCTCACCGTCGCCAGCTCGGTCGGGCACTCCAACATCTATCACCTGGTTCCGGAAGAGCTGAACACCACGAACGGCTTCACCGACGGCACGATCAACCCTCAGGTTCGGTCCGACATCGTGTTCTTCGAGACGCCCCCGGACGGCGCCGTCTTCTCCGTCGGCTCCATCGCCTTCGCCGGCAGCCTGTCCATCAATGGCTACGACAATGACACGGCCCGGATGATGGGGAATGTCTTGCGCCGGTTCGCAGATCCTGAGCCGTTCGCGTTTCCGCACGAAGTCGACACCTCAGTTCGACGTCGCCGTAAGTGAACTTCAACAGATCGGTAATGCGTCATGGGAGCCGATCTCATAGCGTCTGACGATCTCAGCCGTGCCCGCCCGCGCGGGCCCTTGGACGGTGGCCAATGACCGAAAGAATCCTTCTCACACACGGCCTCTCGCTCTCCAACCTCCCGCTCCTGGTGGCGGAAGGAAAGGGGCTGTTCGAGGCGGAGGGCCTCGAGGTGGAGGTGCCGCAGCTCACGAGCGTCGGGTCCACCTCGAAGCTGCTTTCTGATGGCAAGGCGCATCTCGGAACGGCTGCCTTCACGCATCCCTATATCGGCTTCGACCGGAAGGACCCGCCGATCATGGTGGCCGGCAGCGGACTGACCGGCATCGCGCTGCTGTCGCAGCGGGAGCTGACCGAGACTGGCATGCTCAGGGGCAAGAAGCTCGCGACGTTCCGCAGCGATCCCATGGAGGTGCTGGCCTATGAGAAGCTGAAGGAGGCGGGGCTGGACTTCAGCGACGTCGAGCTGAGCTACATCGACAGCCTGCCTGACGCGCTCCGCATGTTCAGGGCGGGGGAACTCGCTGCCGTCACCGTCGTCGAGCCGCATGCCAGCCGGCTTCGGAAGGCCGGTGCGGTTCAGCTCACCAACGGCTCGGACCTCTGGGGCGAGACCTTCCCCGACACGGTGCTCATCGCCAGCCGGAGCTTCCTCGAGTCACGGCCGGACGCGGTCGAGAAGACCCTGCGGGCCATGCTCAAGGCGGAAGCGATGATCAACGCCGATCTCGCCGGCTCGCTCGCCTATGTGCGCGACCACTATCCGGGCTTCAGCCTGGAGGAGCTGGAGGAGGGCGCCCGCAACCAGCCGCCCTGCACCGACATCCGCCGCTTCGTGCCGATGATGGACGCGCGCTGGCCGTCGCTCCAGGTGCTCAAGCTGGTGCCGGCCGACGCGCCCCTCCCATCGAAGTGCCTTGAGCTCGACCGATTCTCGCATCTCTATCGCGCAGCCTAGGGCGCCGGCCATGCCGACCCTCAGGAGCGGACAGGCCAGCCTCCACTACGAGGTCCACGGGTCGGGACCGCCGATACTTTTTGCGCATGAATCGACCGGCCAGTGCGAGAGCTGGCTGCCGCAGGTGGAGCATTTCGCGCGCCGGCATACCTGCATCCTCTACAATGCGCGCGGCTATCCGCCTTCCGACGCTCCCGCCGATCCCAACGCCTATTCGCAGGCGATCTTCGTCGCGGACATGCTCGCGATGCTGGATGGCCTCAAGATCGAGCGCGCCCACATCGTCGGCCTTTCCATGGGATCCATGACCGCGCTTCATTTCGGACTTCGCCATCCCTCGCGCGCGACCTCGATCGTGCTCGCGGGAACCGGGCCCGGCCAGTCGCGCGCCGCCGTCGAAGTCTTCAAAACCGGCGTCCTGGCGCTTGCGGGGAAGCTCGACGGGGAAGGATGGAACGCCATCCTCGAGGAATATGACTCGGCGCCCGACCGGCGAGCGCTGCGCTGGAAGAACCCGGCGTTGCACCGGGCCTATTGCGCGGCGCTACGCGCACGGAACGGCGCTCTGTCGGCCCTGATCCTGCGGCAGGTCGTCGGGGAACGTCCGGTGCTGGCGGAACTGGCGGCGGAGCTTCGGGCGATGGATGTGCCCGTGCTGATCGCGACCGGCGACGCCGACGACGACTGCCTGCCGACGAGCCTCTTCCTCAAGGAAACGCTGCCGCATGCGGGCCTTGCCGTCTTCCCGCGCACTGGGCACGCGGTCAATCTGGAGGAACCCGCCGTTTTCAACAGCCTGGTCGAAGCCTTCCACGCCTCGGTCACGGATGGCAGATGGTAGTCGAGGTCACAAGGCCATGAGCAGCACCAGCGTTCTGATGTCCGAGCTGTCCTGGGCAGCGTATGCGCGCAGGGTGGCCGAAGGCGCCCCGGTCATCATCCCCGTGGGCTCCACCGAGCAGCATGCGCCGCACCTGCCACTGGGCACGGATGCGCTGGTCGTGACGGAGGTCGCCAAGCGCGTCGCACGTCGTGTTGGCGCGCTGGTGGCTCCGACCGTCGCCTATGGCTACAAGTCGCAGCCCAAGAGCGGCGGCGGCAATCATTTCCCCGGTACGACCAGCCTGGACGGTGAGACGCTGGCCTTCACGATCCGCGACGTTCTGCGCGAGCTTGCCCGTCACGGCGTGCGCAAGGCCGTGGTTCTCGACGGCCATATGGAAAACGGCATGTTCCTCACCGAGGGGATCGACCTCGCGCTGAGGGATCTTCGGGCCTGGGGTATCGAGGGCTTCAGCGTCATGAAGATGATCTTTTGCGAGACGGTGAAGCAGGAGACCCTGGATCTCATCTTTCCCGACGGGTTCCCGGGCCTCGCGCTGGAGCATGCGGCCAACCTCGAAACCTCGATGATGCTCTATCTCTTCCCGCAGTTCGTCGACCGGGATTCGATCCCCAACGACCCGCCGCACGAGTTTCCGATCTATGACATCTATCCGACGCCCGAGGGGCACGTGCGGGCCAGCGGCGTTCTTTCCACCGCCGCCGCCGCCACGCCGGAGTTCGGCAAGCTCCTTGTCGAGGAGTTCGAGGATCTAGTGTCCCGCTCCATCCGCGAGGCCTTCGCGATGGGATAGCTGGCATCCAGGATCGGGACCCCGGGGACATTCATCGCATGCGCGAGCACGCAGAGCCGATCGCAGCCGCCGAGGAGATCGCGGCGGCCGTTCGGGCGAAGCAGAAATATCCGCAGGCGGCGGTCGAGGAAGCCGCGGAGAGGGTCCGCTCGGGCGACGACGGCCTTCGCGCCTGGGTCTGCCTCGATCCTCTTGCCGCGCGCAAGGCGCTTGATACGGGGCGCGGCGACGAACGGCTCGCCGGGGTGCCGTTCGGCGTCAAGGACCTGATCGACGTGGCCGGCCTTCCAAGCGCGCTCGGCCTTTCGGAGGACGAATACAAGCCCGCCGCCGCCCTCCGGAACGCGGCCGCCGTGCAGCGACTCGAGGCCGAAGGAGCGGTGGCGCTCGGCAAGACCGTCACCTCGGCGCTCGCTTTCGACCGTCCGGGTCCTACCCGAAATCCCCTGGCGCTCGAGCGCACGCCCGGTGCCTCGTCCAGCGGCTCGGCTGCGGCGGTGGCGGCCGGAATGGTGCCGCTGGCGCTCGGCTCGCAGGCGGTCGGCTCGGTCATCCGGCCCGCTTCCTATTGCGGGGTGTGGGCCTTCGTGCCGAGCCGGGGCAGCGTTCCGTCCGAAGGCTCGCTTGTGCTCTCCCAGACGCTCGACCGGATCGGCGTCCTTGCGTCCTCCCCCTCCGGCCTCCGTCTTGCCGCGCAGGTCCTATGCTCCGAGGCCGACGAGCCGGCCCGGGACGGTCGGATCGCCGTGCTGGCCGGGGGTGAACTTGCCCAGCGGGCCGCAGAGCCCTCAGCTTGCCTGGCGCGGCTGGCCAGGACGTCTTCGGACACCCTTCGTCCACTCGAGCTCGATATCGACTGGTCGGCCGTGCTTGAGGCGACCCGCATTATCGCGGCATTCGAGTTCCACGCCAAGCTGGACGAGAAGCGTCCTCCGATCGCTTCGCTCGACATGCGGCTCATCGCTGCGCTGGCCCCGGCGAGACCTGACGAACAGGCCTATCGCGGCGCGCTTCAGTTCGGAGAGCGGTTGACGCAGGCGTGGGACCGCGCGGTGGCGGACTTCGATGCCGTGCTCCTGCCTTCCGCCGCGGACGAGGCCCCTGCGGGACCGCTCGACGACCAGGATCCTGCGCCGGCCGCGCTCGGCTCGCTGCTCGGGCTTCCCGCCGTGAATGTGCCGATCTTCACGTCGCGGTCGGGGCTTCCGTTAGGGTGCCAACTGCTGGGCCGCAGGAAGGCCGATCTCACCGCTGTCGCGCTCGCGGCGAGGCTTGCATCCGGAATCGCAGAACAGGAGAGGAGACACGCATGACACAAGCCCTAGAGGAGATTCGGTCCCGCCGTTTCGACACCCGCTTCGACCAGGGACGACATCATCGCGCGAAGCTCGGCTTCGTCGTGCTGGCGATGGAGCAGACCGTCGAGGACGACGTCTTCCGCCTCACCCCGGAAGGGGTCGGCGTGCATTTCTCCCGCGTGCCCATGTCGAGCATGGCGACCGTCGCGTCGCTCAAGACCATGGAGCCGGGAATCGAGGACGCGGCGCGCCTGATCCTGCCTGACGACAAGCTCGATGTCGTGAGCTACACCTGCAACTGCGGCACCATGGTGATCGGAGAAGACCGGGTGCTCTCGGCGTTGAAGCAGGCGAGGCCGGAGGCCGATCCCACGACCGTGATGACGAGCGTCGTCCGGGGGCTTCGCGCGGTGGGCGCCCGGCGCATCGTGGTGGCCACGCCCTACCTCGACGAGGTGAACGCGCATGTGCGCGCCTTCCTTATGAGCCATAGCTTCGAGGTGCTCGACCTTCAGGGGCTCAATCTCGGCAACAACAAGGAGATCGACTGCGTCGAGCCGAAGTTCCTGCAGGAATTCGCGGCTTCGCTCGACCGCGCGGATGCGGAGGCGGTGTTCCTGTGCTGCGGGGCGCTCCGGGCGCTCGACATCGTGGGGGCGCTGGAGGAGCAGGTCGGAAAGCCCGCAATAGTCAGCAACCAGGCCATGATGTGGGACTGCCTGCGCTCGGCCGGCATCGAGGACCGGATCCCCGGCTACGGGCGACTGCTGCAGATGAGTGGCCGATCGGTCGGGCTCGCCGCCTGAGGCTCAGGGCCATGCTGGCTCCCAGGCGTGCCCATTCCCGCGATCAGTCGCGATGACGGAGACCCGCCTGGGGGACGGGAGGCGTGTTGCGCTCCGCATAGACGGTCCACTGATGCCAGTAGGGATAGGTCGGCGGTTCGGCGCTGGCGTCGTCAAGCCGCCGCATCTGCCCGGTGTCGAGCGCGAAGTCGCCGGCGCCGAGATTGGCGCGCAGCTGCGCCTCGTCGCGTGCGCCCATGATGACGGTCGCCACGGTCGGTCGCTGCATCACCCAGTTCAGCGCCACCTGCGACACGCTGCAGCCGGTCTCGCCAGCGATCGCCTCCAGCGTCTCGACCAGCGCGTAGAACCGTTCCTTCGGCATGCGGCTCGGAAGGCTGCCCAGGGCCTGGCTGCGGCTTCCCTCGGGCGTGGGCCGGCCGCGTCCAAACTTGCCGGAGAGCAGCCCGCCGGCGAGAGGACTCCAGACCACGGTTCCGACGCCCTCCTCGAGGGCCAGTGGCATGAGCTCCCACTCGAACTCGCGCGCCAGCAGCGAGTAGTAGGCCTGGTGCGCCACATAGCGGGGCCGGCTGTTCCGGTCCGCGAGGCCCAGCGACTTCATCAGGTGCCATCCGGAGAAGTTCGAGCAACCGACATAGCGGACCTTGCCGGCACGCACGAGCATGTCGAGCGCGTCGAGCGTCTCCTCAACCGGCGTCATGGGGTCGAAGCCGTGCATCTGCCAGAGGTCAATGTAGTTGGTGCCGAGCCGGCGGAGGCTCGCTTCGCAGGCGGTGATGAGATGAGCTCTGGACGAGCCGACATCATTGGGGCCGTCGCCCGTCCGGAAGCTTGCCTTGGTGGAGACCAGCACCTTGTCGCGCCGCCCAGACATCGCCTTGCCGAGGATCTCCTCCGCGAGGCCGCGGGAATAGGAATCGGCGCAGTCGAAAAGCGTGATGCCGGCGTCGAGCGCGATGTCGAGGAGGCGCGTCGCGCCATTGGCGTCGGTCGCGCCCCAGGCACGGAAGAACGCGTCCCCGCCGCCGAACGTGGCGGTGCCGAGGCTCAGCGGAGGCACCAGCAGTCCCGAGCGCCCAAGCCGTCGGCTCTTCATTCCTCTATCCTTCCATCAACCGGCTCAGCCAAGCAGGAGTTCTCATTCCATGAGTCCCGTCAAGGTCGACATGCACATCCACTTCTATCCCTCCGCCGAGATTGGGCTCGCCGACAAGGAGTATGAGATCTGGGAGTACGGCAAGCATGCCGACGTGCGGCTTAGCCGATGCGCCGGCACAGTCTCCGAGCTTCTGGAGTCGATGCAGTCCTCCGGCATCTCGAAGGGCGTCGTGCTCATCTACTTCATGGGGCGGTGGAGGCGGCAGGCCGCGATCGCCCGCCATGGCTCGCCGATGTCGGCGGACGCCATGGCGGCCATCGACGCGCAGCTCCTGCAGGAGCTGGAGGCCGGCAACAGATGGGGCTGCGAGGTGTCTCGTGCGCACCCGGAGATCGCGACCTTCGTCACCGTCGACCTGAATTTCCAGTCGGCCGAGGAGGCCGCGGCGCATGTCGAGGAGATGGTCGAGAAGCACGGGGCGCGGGGGCTCAAGCTGCACGGCTCGATGCAGGGCTTCTCCATGGGGGACAAGCGGCTGTGGCCGACCTACGCGCTCTGCGAGCGGCTGGGCCTTCCGATCCTCGGCCATGCGGGGCCGGACCGGGATGGAAAGGCATTCGCGGAGCCCCAGGCTTTCGAGGCGATGCTCGCGGCATTCCCGAAGCTCAGGGTGGTCCTCGCGCACATGGGAGGAGCGGCCTGGAAGCAGTCGGCGGGAGTTGCCGCCCGGCATCCGAATGCGTTCTTCGACTGCTCCGAGATCATCGAATGGACCGGCTCGCCCAACGGACCCACGGACAAGCAGTTGGTGAGCCTCATTCGCGAGGTCGGCGTCGAGCGCGTCATGATGGGCTCCGACTTCCCGTGGTACGACCTCGATCATACGGTCGAGCGCGTGATGGAGCTGCCCGGCCTTTCAGCGGCCGAGCGGGAGGCTATCATGGGCGCCAACGCGATACGCATACTGGGTCTTTGAACGGCGTCACTGCAGCGCGGCGGCCGACGGCCCAGAGCGGCGTTCGAGCTCCGCTTCGGGCAGGCCCGGACAACGGTTGCCGCGGATCAGGTCCGAGGCCTTCTCGGCGATCATGATCGTGGGGGCGTTCGTGTTTCCGGTCGTGATGCTGGGCATGACCGATGCATCGACCACGCGAAGGCCCTCGACGCCCCGCACCCGGCATTGGGGGTCGACCACTGCATCCTCATCCATGCCCATGCGGCAGGTGCCGCTGGCATGGTGGCCGGTGACGGCATGCTCGCGGATGAAGGCGTCGACGGCTTCGGGGCTGCGGGCCGCATCGCCGGGCAGCAACTCGAGGCCACGGAAAGGATCGAAGGCGGGCTGTGCGAAGAACTCGCGTGCGAGCCTGATGCCGGCTCGCATCGCCTGCCAGTCGTGCGGGTGGCTCATGTAGTTCGGGTCGATCACCGGCGGATCGGAGGGATCGGCCGAGCGCAGGCGCACGCTGCCGCGCGCCTTAGGCCGCGAGACGGCGACGATGCACTGGTAGCCGTGCTCCTTCGGCGCATTCGCGCTGTGATCGGGCAGGCAGATCGGCATGAAATGGTACTGGAGGTCGGGATGCTCCACGTCCGGCCTGGAGCGCAGGAAGGCTCCCGCTTCGAAATGGCTGCTCGCGGCCGCCCCGGTCCGGGTCAGCAGCCATTGCAGGGCGACGCCGGCGCGCGGGATGGGCCTGTAGAGGCCGTAGAGGGAGACGGGCTGCGAGCTCGCATGGCAGATCGCGACCTCCAGGTGGTCCTGCAGGTTGCGGCCGACGCCGGGCAGGGCGACGGTGACCGGGATCCCGGCCGCGTGAAGCTCCTCCGCAGGGCCAATGCCCGACAGGAGGAGCAGCTTGGGCGAGTTGATGGCGCCCGATGCGACGATCACCTCCCTCCGCGCCCGAACGGAGACCGCGCGGCCGCGCCGCCTGTAGGCCAGGCCGACGGCGCGACCCTTCTCGATCAGGATCCGCTCCGCGAGCGCGCCGGTCGTGACGGTGAGATTGGGCCGGCCCCTGGCGGCGCGCAGGAAGGAGCGGGCGGTGCTGCATCGCCGTCCGCCGTCGATGGTCAGGTCGATGCGGCCGAAGCCTTCCTGCTCGGCGCCGTTGAAATCGGAGGTCGCGGGATGGCCGGCCTGCCGGCCGGCTTCCAGGAACGCGTCGTAGAGCGGGTTCTGGTAACGGGACTTCATGACCCGGAGCGGGCCCTCGGTGCCGTGGAAAGCGTCCCTGCGCGAGGCATGCCCCTCGGCGCGCCTGAAATAGGGCAGGATTTCGTCATAGGACCAGCCCGCGGCTCCCTCGGAGGCCCAGCGATCATAGTCGAGGCGATTGCCGCGGATATAGACCATGCCGTTGATGGAGGACGATCCGCCGAGGACCTTGCCGCGGGGGATCGACAGGCGGCGGTTGTTCAGGTGCGGCTGCGGCTCGGTCTGGTAGTTCCAGTTGTTGCGCCGCGAATCCAGGAGCGCGCCGGCGGCGCCCGGCACGTGGATATAGGGGTTCCAGTCGGCTCCTCCGGCCTCGAGAAGCAGCACCGTCACGTCCGGCGATTCCGTGAGGCGGGAGGCGAGCACGCAGCCCGCCGATCCCGCACCCGCGATCACAAAGTCGAATGTTTGCGTGACGCTCATGTCACCCCGCCATCCTGACGTCGCCGGATTGAGGCGCATGACGGCCTCGCATTCCCTCGGTACCGGATGAGCCTCCGATCTTGAATAGGAATGGATCGAAATGTGCTTGCCGCTTTTTCAATGCGGCAAGCACACCGGGAAAACTTACAAGTTCACGCTCCGGCAACATGGCAGCGCGCCAGTAACTTCGCCCGCTATAGTCAGACGACGGACGGCTCGCGGCGATGGAAAGCTAGGTCTGTACGGGTCTTCCATCGCTGCGAGAATCCGAGACTCCTTCCATGATTCCGTCCGGGTCGCGCACGATCATGCCGCATGGTGCATCATCCCGCCGCGCGCAGTCGCGGAACCGACCTCCGAGCTCATCGTGGCAGCGCGCCGTCCTCGCTGTGCGTCAGATAGGTGATGAGAAGATTGGAGACGACGGCCTTGCGCCTGGCCAGCCATTGGGAATCGGCGAAGTTGCGCTGGAACATGCTGCCGAGCGTATGGCGGTTGGAGATATGGATGAAACAAAGGCCGAGAATCGAGATGTAGAGGCTTTCCGCGTCTATCGACAGGTGGAAGACATCCTCCTCCTGTCCCCGTTTCAGGATCGATTCGAGCGATTTGACCAGCGGCCTCGTCATCTGCGGGATGACCTTGGACTTGCGGACCATCTTTCCCATCATGAGGTTCTCTCCCATGATGAGCCGGACGAAATGCGGATCCGTGGCGAGGAAGTCGAAGGTGAGTTCGATCAGGCGCCGCATGCCCGTGACGGGATCGACATCGCTGAGATCGAGCCTCTGCTCCTGCTCGCGGATCCCGCGATAGGACCTTTCCAGGGCGGCGAGATAGAGGGCGTCCTTGTTGCCGAAATAGTGATAGATCATTCGTACGTTGATCCGCGCGGCCCGCGAGATGCGGTCGATGCGGCCGCCGCTATAGCCATGGGCGGCAAATTCTGTCAGCGCCACTTGCAGAATTCGCTCGCGTGTCGCCGCGCTGTCGCGCTTGGGGGCGAGCTTGGGCCGACCCGCAGACCGCCGCGCCTTGGCCGGCGCCGCCGTCATGCTGTTGTTTGGATTTCTGATCATTGCGAGGAAGGCCCCCCTGTGGCTCATCGGATGATTGCCGATGACACCGGTCATCGGCAAACACCGAGCTGTGAAGGCCCTATTTTCCCCTCTCTGCGGATGCCGGCATCGACGAGACGTGCGCGCTGACCACCTTCCAGCCCTCCGGCATGCGCACCCAGCTCTGGCTCTGCCGCCCGACCCCAGGGGCGCCGTTCCGCTCGAACTCGAGATTGGCCGTAGCGAACTGCGTACCGAAGGTAGTCACCACAAGCTGCCGGATCGTGCGGGGCAGTCCCTTAGTGTCCCGCGCTCTGCGAAATGCCGCGATCTCCTCCGTCCCGTAGAGCATCTCGGTTGCGCCGTAACGGATCGTATGCTGGCTGGCCCAGAATAGTTCATCGAGCACGGGAACATCGTTCGCCACCAAAGCCCTCTCGTAGCGCATGACCGCCGCCATCACCTCGGCGTGGACGTCGGGGAGATTGATATGCATATCCGTCATGGGATTCAACTGGACCGGGTGAGCGGCGCTTGGCTGCAGACTTTGGCGGCAAGACCCAGAAGATCGATGTCCGCGCCGCGTCGCGCCAGGATCGAAAGGCCAACGGGCGCGCCGTCGACCTGGGCAACCGGCAGACTTATCTGCGGAAGGCCGCCGAGCCCTGCCGTGCACAAAAGCGCCATGGCCTGCTGTCGCTGGATCACCTCGACCTCCGTCATGGAGGACCCGCGCAGTGGGGCGGCCCTGGGGGTGGTAGGAATGCATACCACATCGCCCGGCATGATTGCGGTCTCGAGCTCACGGATGATCTCTCGCCGTCTGCTTCTGGCTTCCGCGGCCTGCTTTTCCGTGACGGACGCCGCAAGTTCGAACCGCTCCCGCACTCCCGGCCCGAACCGCGGCTGCTCGGTTTCCACCCAGTTTCCGAAGGAGCGCCAGATTTCGGATGCCTGGATCACGCGGAAGGTCTCGAACCAAGTCTCCAGACCGGAACGGCTGAGCGTTATGGAGTGGGCCTTTCCGACACTGTGCTCGAGAGCGGAGATTGCCGGGGCAAAGGATTCCCGCACCGAAACGTCGGCTCGTTCAAATGCATTCTCGGCAAGGAGCAGCCTTTGGAAAGGGGAGGGAGGGGTCTCGGACTCGCCGAGCAGCACGCGTCCCACGCGCATGAGGACGTCCGGATCGCGCGCGAACCAACCAGCGCAATCGAAGCTCTTGGCGAAGGGGAAGACGCCATCCAGGGAAACCCGTCCATGGGTTGGCCTCATGCCCAGGATGCCGCAATAGCTAGCCGGCACCCGCACGGAGCCACCGCAATCGGTTCCGAGCGCGAAATCGACCAGACCTCCTGCCACCGCGGCCGCTGAGCCGCTGGACGAGCCGCCGGGTATGCGGTCCGGCGCCCTTGGATTGATCGGGGTCCCGAAGTGGAAGTTTTCGCCTGAAAGAGAATAACAGAGTTCGTCGCTGATCGTCCTGCCCACGAGCTCTGCCCCCGCACCCAGCATCAGCCTCACGGCATCGGCCGTCTTCTCGGCCGGTGGGTGGGTTTCGAGCCAGACAGGGTGGCCAAAGCCGGTTCGAGTGCCCGCGATATCGAAGACGTCCTTGGCCGCGAAGGTCAACCCCGTCAAAGAGCCGCCGCTCGTGGCGTCGAGCGCCACATGATTGTCGCGGCAGAAGGCGCCGAGCGGATCCGCGGGCGCCTTAGTCTTCGCATCGGACAGCATCGTCATGCGGCCTGTCTCACGCTGGCCGATGCAGGCTGGCAGGTGCGCGCGTGAGCGTGCGTCTCCCGCGTTTGAACGCGTAGAGGACCGACGCCAGCTCGGCCACGGCGGCCTCGGGCGTTTCGCTGTCGAGCACCACGAGATCGGCCGATTTGCCCGGCGCGATTCCGTAGTCCGGCAGGTTCATGAGCTGTGCTGAGCGTGAGGTGATCATGTTGAAGCACTCGCGGATGTCGGCTTTGGCGCCGACATGGCAGATGTTGGCATTGAGATTCGCCATGCGGATCAGCGAGCAGTCGCCGAAGGGCGTGAAGGGATTGAGCACGTTGTTGGTGGAGAGCGAGCAGTTCACGCCGTGGCGGATGAGCTTGTGCGTGGCGGTGACGCCGCGTATCGGCCCATGCGCCTCGGTGCGGCCCATCAGAAAGAGGTCGGTCGAGGGCAGTACCGTGAGTGCTACGCCCACATCTGCCATGCGCTTGGCGGCCGCCTCGAAGCGCTCGGGAGGCGCCGCGGAGAGCTTGGTGACATGGCCGATGGCGGTGCGGCCTCCCCTTCCATAGCGTTCGGTGAGCTCGCAGACATAGTCGAGATCGAGGCCGTCCGCCGTAGGGCCGAAATCGAGATGCATGTCGATGTCGACGTCGAACTCGCGCGCCATCTCGAACACCCGATCAATCTGGCCGTGCGGATTGGAGTCGGTATAGGGCGCTGCTCCCACCGCCTTGGCGCCCCGCTTCAGCGCCTCGACCATCAGCTCGTCCGTGCCGGGATTGTTCAGGAGACCCTCCTGCGGAAAGACGCAGACCTCCAGATCGATCGCCCACTTGTAGTCCTCGATCAGCGGCAGGATGCCCTCGAGCCCGCGCAGGCCTATGCCAGGGTCCACCTCAAGCTGCGTGCGCATGTGAGTGGTGCCGTTGAGGATGCATTTTTCAAGGGTGCGCCGGCCGCGCTCGTAGACGTCTTCAGGCGTGAAGCCTTTCTTGGCTTTGGCGACCTCCGCGATCGCCTCTTCAAGGTCTCCACGGCTGGCGCTGCAGCGGTCAAGAATGCAGGACTTGTCGAGATGGATATGCGTCTCGACGAAGCCGGTCGAAACAAGGCGTCCGCCTACATCCAGCTCCGCCGCCTCGGCGGCGAGGTTTTTCTGCACCGCAGCGATGCGCCCGCTTGCGATGCCGATATCCACTGGTCCGTCGCCGTTCGGCAGACGGGCGTTCCTGATGACTAGATCCATCGCTGCCTCCGATGAGCCGCCGATCCATTGTAAGTATGTCTTTACATCTTAGGCAAGCTCATTGCGAGAGAGCGAATTCGGCGGACTAGAAATGGGCCGTGGGCCAACTGGGCCGCGAGGCGGTGCGTGTAGGCGCGCGCTTTCCGACCTTGTCTCCTGAATCGCGCTTGACTCAAGAAGTAACTACCTCTTTACTTATTTCCGAACGGTGCGATGAGTACGGGATAGGCCCTTAGAGATCGAAGCGTCGAATAGTTGTCAGCCTTTCTCTCTACGGCCCCATGTCCGGCAGAAGCCGCAGCGGCCGTTTTGCCCACCCATGAGGAGGAAACAAGATGGCTCAGTCCACCGGCTCGCAACATCGGTTTCATTTGGCGGCGACCCTCTTTACACTGATGACTCTGGGCTCGGGGGCTGCAGCCGCCGCCGACTATTACCTGCCCATCGTGATGCCGATCACAGGCTTCCTTTCCGTGGAAGGCGGAAGTCAGCGAAACGGCGCGATCATGGCGCTGGAAACGGCGAAGGACATCAAGATCGAGTATCCTGTGTTCGACACAGGCACCTCCGCGACCGGCGCCGCCTCGGCCTTGGACAAGGCGCTGAGCGGCGGCACGGCAATCGCGGCAGCGACCTCGGTGTTCGGCACCGAGATGGTCGCCATGAAGCCGATCGCCGAGGAGTACAAGGTGCCCCTGCTCACCATCTCGGGCCTGGCTATGCTCACGGAAAGCGGCAGCGACTATATCTTCCGCTTCCTTCCGAACGATCGCGAGATCAAAGTCGCGCACGCGCGCTATGTCGTGGAGGAACTGAAGAAGACGAAGCCGGCGCTCATCGGCGACACGACGGCTTACGGGCAGGGAGGCTTCAAGCTTCTGCAGGAGAATTTCGCCAAGCTCGGCGTCAAGCCGGTCTACGAAGATTCTTCCATAGCGCCCGACACCAAGGACATGTCGCCACTCCTGACTAAGATCAAGGAGTCGGGCGCGGATTCGATCGTTCTCCATATGGTGGCGGCCCCTATGACCCTGATCACAAAGCAGGCGAGGGCCGCCGGTATCGACCTGCCGATCATCAACAGCTCCTCGATCGTGGAACCCACGGCAACCGCCCTGTTCGAGCCTTCCGAGCTCGCCAACATGTGCGCCGAGACGCCATCCGCGCCGGAAGCCCGGGCGACGCCCGAGATGAAGGAATGGGCTGACGCCTATCACAAGCGTTTCGGAATCGAGCCGGACGGGCTTGCGCTGGGCCAGTATGACGGCGTGATGATGACGCTTCGGATGATCCAGGACGGCGCCAAGACCGCCGAGGATCTGGTCGCCGCGCTCGGCAAGGCGACCTACAAGGGCGTCGCGATGACCTACAAGTCGGATGGCGCGGGCGACATGGCGCACGATGCCGACATCGTGTGCTGGGACGGGAACTCACGCATACCCAACATCGTCAAGCATTACGCAGGTGATGAACTGATCCTGAAGTAAGCGCTGGAAGTCGCGGGAGATGTCCCTTTTCCAGTTGCTCCTGAACGGTGTGGCGCTCGGGGCGGCCTACGCTCTGGTTGCTCTGGGCTTCGTCTTCATCGTCAACGCGACGGGCGCGGTCAATTTCGCTCAAGGGGATCTGGTGATGGCCGGAGGATACGCGGCCATCGCCATCGCCTCGCTCATGCCGGCGGTCCCTTTCCTGCTCCTTCTGCCCGCAGTGGCGCTCGTGACCTTCCTGCTCGGCATCGTCGTGGCGCTTGTGGCCTACTTCCCCCTCATGCGTCGGCCGCCTGCCACCGTCTTCATCAGCACGCTTCTTTGCGGAATGATCCTGCAGAATCTTTTTCTCGTCCTGTTCGGTCCCGAGGCGAAGTCCGGCCCGGCGCTTGTCGGCACAGGCATGCTGCGCTTTGCAGGGCTCGAGCTCAGTCGCCAGGCAGCCGGCACGATCGTTGTGGCCGCGCTCATTATCGTGCTTCAGTATTTCGTTTTCAGCCGCACCCAGTTCGGCCGGCGCCTGCGTGCGACAGCACAGGATCGGGAGATGGCGGAGGCCGTGGGCATCCCGGCCAAGCTCCTGATAGCGACGACCTTCGGCCTCGGCACCGCGCTTGCAGGGATCGCCGGAGCGCTTCTTGCAAACCAGTATTTCGTATACCCGACCGGAGGCATTCCTCTCAGCGTCTTTGCCTATATCGCGGTCGTGATCGGCGGCTGGGGGAGCCTTGGCGGAGCGGTCCTTGGATCGCTCCTCATCTCCATCTTCCAGGTCGTCGTATCGGCTTACGTATCCTACGCCGTGGCCACCGGCTGCCTCTACGCGACGCTGCTCCTCATATTCTTCCTCCGTCCGCAAGGGATTTTCAGCGAACGCGTGCAGCGCAGGGCCTGAGGAACAATGGACCTCCGACGCGCTTGGGAATGGCTGGCCGCAGGGATTCGTTTGCCGCTTGTCATCGGATCGCTGGCCTTCGCCATCTATGGTTTCGTCTTCGCCAGCCCTTATGATCTGCGGACCCTCTCGGTTTGCGGCGTTTACGCTCTGCTCGTGCTCGGCTTCCAGTTTGTGTTCGGGCACGCGGGCGCCGTGTCCCTGGCGCAGGCGACCTTCTTCGGCCTTGGCGCCTACGTGACGGGAATTCTGGGCGCCACCTATGGCTTGGGATTTCTGGTCACCTTTCCCCTCGCATGCCTTCTCCCCACCGCGGTCGCGCTTCTGATCGCCATACCCGTGCTGAAGCTCGAGGAGCACTATTTCGCGCTCGCGACCATGGGGATCGGCCTCGTCGCGGTGCTCGTTGCCGTGCAATGGCAGGATGTCACCGGCGGCACCAACGGATTGCCGGGCGTTCCGCCGGTGGCGGTTCTTGGCTTCGAGGCGTCGCGCAGGTTTGCGATGTTCATCGTGGTTTGGGGATTTGTCGCTGTCGGGGCGCTCATAGCGTATCAGATCACGCGCGGCCTCTATGGCAAGGCTTTCCATCTGATGCGGGAAAGCCATACGGCCGCGGCGTGCCTCGGCATCGACGTGGCGCGGCTTCGGTTCACCGCTTTCCTGCTGAGCGCGGCCTACGGGGGCGCTGCCGGGGCACTGATGGCGCATCTCGTCCGGGTCGTGTCGCCGGAGAATCTCGAGCTGCCGGTGATGATCACCTGTCTCACGATGACGGTGATCGGCGGCCGCACGCGCATCGCCGGCGCCATACTCGGGGCAGGGTTGGTCATCTACCTGCGGGAATGGTTCCGCGTTCTTGAGAATTTCTACCTCATGGCCTATGGGGCAGCCGCGCTTGCGGTCCTCATCCTCGCTCCCTATGGGCTGGTCGGTGCCGCGGATCGCCTTCGCGAGCGTTTGCTGCCGAGTTCGCCCGGAAGGCCGCCGGCTCCTGCGCCGCTCGAGTTCGGGAAAGTCGAGGAGCGAGGATCGCCGCTTCTCACGATCCGGGACGTCGCGAAGACATTCGGAGGGGTCCGCGCAATCAACGGCGTGAGCTTCACGCTCGCGGAAGGCGAGATCGTCGGCCTCATCGGCCCCAACGGTTCGGGAAAGACGACACTGCTCAACACGATCTCAGGCCTCTACCGGCCGGAGCGCGGCGCCATCGATTTTCGCGGCCACGACATCGTCGGCTCCGACGCCCACGCCATCGCCCAGCTCGGCGTCGCGCGCACCTTTCAGCATATCAACCTTGCGGATGACCTGAGCGCTCTCGACAATATCGCGGTCGCGCGCTTCGTGCAGGAAAAGGCAGGCCTCCGCCAGTCGCTCCTTTCGGTCGGCCGTGACCCGGCCCTGGACAGCGCGCGTGCCGTTGCAATGTCGGCGGCGGAAATGATGGGCGTGGCGGGCGTCGCCCTGCAGCCTTGCGGCAGCCTCGCCTATGGCATCAGGCGCCGGGTCGAGGTCGCGCGTTCGCTCGCTGCGTCTCCCCGGCTTCTCCTGCTCGACGAGCCGGCTGCGGGGCTCAACGAGGAGGAGCAGCGCGACTTCGCCCGCCGCATCCGCCATGCAGCCGAACGAGGCGTGACGGTGCTGGTCATCGAGCACAATCTGGCGTTTCTGCGCGCGTTGGTCGGACGCATGATATGTCTTGACCGTGGACGGATCATCGCTCTCGGGACTCCCGAAGAAGTGCAGAGGGATCCGGCAGTCATCGAGGCCTATCTGGGACGGGAGGAACCGGAACTGCTTGGCGAGGAACCGACCCGCATCGCTCTCGGACACGCATCATGAGGGTGCCGTGCTGAAGGTCGAAGGCATTGTCGTGCGGTACGGCCACGTGACGGCTCTGCACGAGATCAGCCTCGAAGTGGAAGAGGGAGAGGCGGTCGCGCTCGTCGGCGCCAACGGTGCGGGCAAGTCGACGCTCTTCAAGTCGATCATCGGCTTTCTTTCGCTTCACGCCGGGGTGGTGTCGTTCTCCGGCCGGGATCTGTCGCGACTTTCACCCTACAAACGGTTTCGCCTTGGCATTGGCTATGCTCCTGAAGGCAGGCGCGTGTTTCCCGGGCTGACGGTCCGCGAGAACCTGGAGGTGGCCACAAAGGGGAGCAATCGCGAGCGCGCCGCTCTGGTCGACTATGCCTTCGAGATGTTTCCTTATCTCGTGGAACACGAGGGGGCTCGGGGGTGGCAGCTCTCGGGCGGGCAGCAGCAGATGCTGGCGATCGCACGCGCGCTCATGGGACGCCCGAAGCTCCTGCTTCTCGATGAGCCATCGCTCGGCCTCTCGCCGAAGCTTGTGGACGAGGTCCTGATGCGCCTGCCATCGATTATCCAGGGCGGCACATCGGTCCTTCTTGCCGAGCAGAACGTGGCCAAGGCGCTTCGACACTGCAATCGCGCCTATGTGATCGAGGTAGGAAAGGTCGTGACCTCGGGCAGGTCCGAGGAGCTGCGTCAGTCGGATGCTGTGCGGAAGGCATATCTGGGCGGTTAGCCCGAAGGGAGGCGATCATGGATCAAACCGACATCATGCGCCGCGTGATCGAGTTGTCGCGGCAAGGCACGCTCGGGGGGTTCGGCTATCCCTACGGCTGCGTGATCGTGAAGAACGGCGAAATCGTGGGTGAGGGGCACAACGAAGTTCTGGCCACGCACGATCCGACCGCCCACGCCGAAATGCTGGCCATCCGACGGGCAAGCGCCAAGCTCAAGACGCCCGATCTTTCCGGCTGCGAGCTTTATACCAACGGAACACCCTGCTGCATGTGCTTGTCGAGCATGCTCTGGGCCGGCATCGAGCGGGCATACTACATACTGGAGGAGAAGGATTCGGAGGCCATCGGCTTTGGCGACCGGCACTTCTACGAGGAGGTGGCGAGGCCGCTGGACCGGAGAGAGATCATTCCGATGGTGCAGCTGCCGGCGCTCAAGGCCGAGGCGATGTCGGTCTACCGCCTCTGGTTCTCGAGAAACGCCGGAGCCACCGGCGAATGACAGCCGGCGCGGCGATTGTCATTCGCGGCGGGCGCGTCGTCGATCCGCTTACGCGCGGCCAAGGTTTCGCCGACATTCTGATCGCTGGCGACACGATTGTCGAAATCGGGCTTCCGGGCATGCCTGCGCCCGAGGACGCCCATGTGATGGACGCCTCCGACCGCGCCATCATGCCGGGCTTCGTCAACGGCCATATTCATGGTCACGGCACTCTGGCGAAGGGGCTGGTGGAGGACCGCTGGCCGCTCGAGCTGTTCCTGAACGCCCTTCCTGGCCTGTCGGGCAGCCGGACCTTGGAAGACAAATACCTGAATGGGCTCGTCTGCGCGGTGGAGATGATCCGCAAGGGCTGCACCGCCTGCTACGACCTCTTCTTCGAGTTTCCGATTCCGAGCCTCGAGGGGATCGAGGCCATCGGGCGCGCCTACAGCGATGCGGGAGTTCGGGCGGTCATCGCCCCGATGGTCGCCGACACTACGCTCTACAGCGCCTATCCTGGACTTCTCGACTCGATGCCCACGGCCTTGCGCGAGCAGGCCGCCGCCATTCGGCTCGCTCCGCACGAGGCGAGCGCCGATGCGATGGCGGGCATCTACGAGAACTGGCCTTTTGACCGCTCGCGCATCAGGCCGGCCATAGCTCCGACCATACCTCTGCACTGTAGCGATGCCTTCCTCCTGCGCTGCCGGGATCTTTCCCGCGACTACGGTCTCCCGCTTCAGACGCACCTGGCTGAAACCAGGGCGCAGGCGGTGCTCGGATTGCGAAGGTACGGCCGCACGCTGACGGCGCATCTCGACGCGCTGGAAATGCTCGGTCCCCATATGTCGGCGGCCCATGCAATATGGCTCGATGACGACGACCTCCGGCGGCTTGCCGACAACGGAGCATCCGCCATTCATGCCCCGACCAGCAACATGCGCTTCGGCTCAGGCCTTGCCCGGCTGCGGCCCATGCTCGACCGCTGCATCAATGTCGGGATCGCGACCGATGCCGCCAACAGCTCCGACTCGCTCAACATGTTCGAGTCCGCTCGCTTGGCGAGCTTCATATCGCGCGTGCTGACTCCTGAATATCAGCAGTGGCTCGGCGCCGATGAGGTGCTGACCATGGCGACCGAAGGCAGTGCCCGGGCAATGGGATGGGACGGGATGGGGCGGATTGCTGCGGGCTACAAGGCAGATCTCGTGTTTCTCGATCTGCGGCATATCAACTACGTCCCGCTGCATGACCTGGTAAGTCAGATCGTGTTCACCGAAAACGGATCGGCGGTCGACAGCGTCATGATCGGAGGCAAGCTGGTTCTTGACCACGGGCGCCTGACCACGGTCGATGAAGCGAAGCTGCGGCGCGACGCGGTCGCCGCGGCGGCGCGCCTTGCTGCAGCGAACGAGCCGATGCGGCGGCTGTCGCGCGAGCTTCAAGGATTCGTGGGGCACTTCTGCAAGGGGCTTTCACGCGAACCGTACCATGTCCATCGCCTGGCATGACTATCGCTCCGCGCCCGCTACAAGCGCGTCGATTCCACCTCCACCGGCACCACCACCACCATCTATGCCGGCGGCAAGGCCTACGAGACGATCACCAGGCCCGACGCCTCGCTCGAGCGCAAGCACTATATCGGCGACTTCGCCATCGTCACCCAGAAGACGGTCGCCAGCACCACCACGACCTCCACCGCCTATCTGCTCGCCGACCATCTGGGCTCCGTCGACACCATCACCAACGGGACCGGCGCGATCCTCCAGAAGATGAGCTTCGATGCCTGGGGCAAGCGGCGCGAGGTCAACTGGACCGTCATGTCCAATCCCTCGCTCTTCGACACGGCGCTCGTCACCACGCGCGGCTTCACGGGCCACGAGCAGGCCGACACCGTCGGCCTCGTGCATATGAACGGGCGCGTCTACGACCCCGAGATCGGCCGCTTCCTCTCCGCCGATCCCTTCGTCCAGGACCTCTCCAATCTCCAGTCCTGGAACCGCTACACCTACGTCCTCAACAACCCGCTCTCCATGACGGACCCCACCGGCTTCTTCTTCGGGTCCATCTTCAAGGCCATCGGCAACTTCATCGGCAAGGTCTTCTCCGCCGTCGCATCCGCCCTCAAAGCCGTGCTCAAGATCCCCCTCATCAGAGCCGCAGTCCAGATCATCGCGTGCTCGGGACCATACGGCGCCTTCACCTGCATACCGGCAACGGGACTATTAACTCTCGCTGCGGGAGGGTCCATAGAAGATGCCCTGAAAGCCATGGCCATAGCGGGGGCAACC
>JBFXDI010000012.1:0-51272 GCA_050181295.1 Parvibaculaceae bacterium
GGCGCCATACTCGATGCCGAGCAGCTGATAAGGCTGATAGGGAGAATCGTCGAGGTGGACGTTGAAGGCATAGACGGTGCGTCCATTGACGTCGATCGGCACGCCGAGATCGTTGGGAGTTGCCTTGCCGATCGGATAGCGGCTGATGATGGCGTTGGCCCAGAGCGCCGCGTTGGTCTGCGTCTGGTCGTAGTGGTGGAAGCCCAGCGCCTCGGCAATTTTTCTGGCGACGCTTTCACCGGTGGGTGGGCAGCTGTCCGCCTCGCAAGGATCGCTCTCGAGCCGCGTCTCCTGCATGCCGACGATGTCGGCCCCCGCAGCGCGGATTGCGGCGACCGTCTCGTCAATGGGCTTCTTCTCGTTGGCCCCGCCGCCCCAGACGTTGAAGCTCATCACGGTCAGTGTGGTCTCGGCGCGTGCCCCGGCCGGCACCAGGGCAAGAGCCACCGTCATGAGAAGCGTCGACATGCATCGCATGATGTTCCCCCGGGAGTTTGCACACGGATTGTGGCATGCCAGTCCCGTCGCATGCTAGATCGGCTCGCCAACGGAGGAATGCATGCCCGACGAAAAGCTCGCTTCCGAGATCCTGGCCGCGGTCGATGAAAACTTCGACGCGCAGGTGGCTTTCACGCAGGAGCTCGTCCGCTTCCCTTCGCTCCGGGGTCAGGAGCACACGGCGCAGGATTTCCTCTTCCGCGCCATGAAGGAGCGCGGCCTCGCCATGGACCGCTGGGCGATCGAGGTCGCCGACATCGAAGGGCATCCGGGCTTCTCGCCGGTCAAGGTCGACTACCAGAACGCCATCAACGTCGTGGGCACGCACCGGCCGCGCGAGGAGAAAGGCCGATCGCTCATCCTCAACGGCCATGTGGACGTCGTGCCGGTCGGCCCGCTCGACATGTGGACGAGGCCACCCTTCGAACCCTGGGTGGAGGGCGACTGGCTCTATGGCCGCGGCGGCGGCGACATGAAGGCGGGCCTCGCCGCCAACCTCTTCGCGCTCGACGCGCTGGCCTCCTTGGGCTTCAGGCCCGCCGCGACCGTGCATGTGCAGTCGGTGACGGAGGAGGAGTGCACCGGCAACGGCGCGCTCTCCTGCCTCGTGCGCGGCTATCGTGCCCAAGCCGCCATCATCCCCGAGCCCGAGGACGACAAGCTGGTGCGCGCCAATGTCGGCGTACTGTGGTTCCGCGTGCATGTGAGGGGCGCGCCCGTGCATGTGCGGGAGGCGGGTGCCGGCATGAATGCCATCGAGGCCTGCTTTCCCTTGATCCAGGCGCTCCGGGCGCTCGAAGCCGAATGGAATGGCCGCCGCCACGGCCACCGGCATTTCGAGGACCTGGCGCATCCCATCAACTTCAATGTGGGGAAGATCGCTGGCGGCGACTGGGCCTCCTCGGTTCCCGCCTGGTGCAGCTTCGACTGCCGCATCGCCATCTATCCGGGCGTCGAGCCCGAGGACGCCGCGCGCGAGATCGAGGATGCCTTGAGGAACGCCTCGCGCGCCAACGCCTTCCTCGCCAACAATCCGCCGGAGGTCGAGTGGAACGGCTTTTTCGCCAAGGGCTATGTGCTGGAGGAGGGGAGCGAGGCTGAAGGCGTGCTGTCCGCCGCCCACCGGCGCGCCCAGGGCAAGGATCTCCAGTCCTTCGTGACGCCGGGCTATCTCGACGGCCGCGTCTTCGTGCTCTACGGCGAGTGCCCGTGCCTCGTCTATGGTCCGTACTCGGAGAATATCCACGGCTTCGACGAACGCGTGAGTCTTGCCTCGGTGAAGCGGGTCACGGGCGCCGTCGCGCTCTTCATCGCAGACTGGTGCGGATTGGAGAAGGTGTGATGGCAAGGAAGTCCGATGCGCCGTCCGAGCGCGCCCGCATCAAGCGGCTCCACGAATATGCCCGCTACGATCGCGCCACGGTGCACGCCATCCTCGACGCCATGCCGGTCGCACATGTCGCCTACATGGTCGAGGGCCGGCCCTTCTGCACGCCGACGCTCCAGTGGCGCGAGGGGGACCGCATCTACTGGCACGGCAGCGCGGCGAGCCGCATGCTGAAGAAATCGGCGGACGCGGAGGTCTGCGTCACGGTGACGATCGTGGACGCCATCGTGCTGGCGCGCTCGGGCTTCAACAGCTCCGTCAACTACCGCTCGGTCATGGTCTTCGGCCGCGCCGAGTCGGTGGAGGCGGTCGACAAGCTCGCGCGGCTCGAGACGATGATGGAGCTCTATTTCCCGGGCCGCTGGGCGACGCTTAGGCCCGCATCGCAGAAGGAGCTCAAGGCCACCATGCTCCTCTCGCTGCCCCTGGACGAGGTCTCCGCCAAGGTCTCCGAGGGGATGCCCAAGGACGAGCCCGAGGACTACGACTGGCCGGTCTGGGCGGGCCTTCTGCCGCTCTCGATGGCGGCCGGTGAGCCGCAGTCCGATCCGCGCAACCTGCCGGACCTCGATGTCCCGGACCACGCCCGCCGCTACCGCATCGGGTGAAGGGCAGGCTGGAAGCGACGTTTTCTTATGTCTTTTGACGTCTCGCTCGTTGTGCGGGCGTGGCAGTTTCTTTCGCCGCCGCACGGCGACCGGCGGCGATGCTCTCTCTCCCAAGCGCCGTGTTCAGCCGGGGAGTGACCCAGCCAAACCCGCTCCCCGGCTGCAACGGCTTTAGCTCGTAGCGCGCTCTGGACGGCAAAAAGGAGCGGGCATAAGCTTTGCGCCTGGTCGTAGCTGGGGAGGTACACGGGATGCAGAGCAGTGCCGACTTCTCGCCTGACGATTTCTTCGCAAAGCTTTCCAAGGATGAGCTCAAGCCCGCTCTGAAGTTGAGCGGGATGGTCAAGAGAAAGCCCGAGAGCGGAACGCATTTCCTGTTTGCGGTGGGAGGCTGCTCCACCTGGGTGGAGGTTCCCGTCGCGTCCGTCGCGGGGGTCACCCTGCTCGAGATGATGCCCTGCGACGACCACACGCACCCCTATGTGTCCATGGAGCTCAAGCCGGCGACGTCGCCCGAGGGTGTGTTCCTGTCGGAAATCCTTCAGAAGATCGTGGAGGTGGTTCAGCGCATCCCCGCGATGATGCAGCGTACTCCCATCATGCGGGATGCGGTGATGCTTGGGCAGGAGGGTGGGGGTGACGTCGCCAGCAGCGCCTGCACG
Source organism: Parvibaculaceae bacterium (assembly GCA_050181295.1). Taxonomy (GTDB): domain Bacteria; phylum Pseudomonadota; class Alphaproteobacteria; order Rhizobiales; family Aestuariivirgaceae; genus JBFXDI01. The sequence continues at coordinate 3,156 of JBFXDI010000012.1, forward strand.
GAATGCTGGCGCACCTGCGGGTCCGACTTCTTCAAGTGCTCCAACAAGTGCTTCCCCAAATGTCCCTAGAGCATGATCCGGAAAAGTGTGAAGCACTTTTCCGACAAGATCATGCTCAACTCCTTGAGGGGAGGAGGAACTCATGGCTCTGAAGGTCGCATGGAACTGGCCGATGGTCATAGGCGCGGTGGTGGGCGCGCTACTCGGATCGTTCATCGCCAATGCGGCGGACGTAGCGGACTGGGTGGCGCCGTTCATTGCCGGCGGCTTCGCTGGCGCGGGAGCGGTGCTTGGAATGTCGGCCGGGCGTAGATCTGCCTAGTCACAGTCCTGAAGGCACAGCAGAAGCCCCGCTCGGATCGCTCCGGCGGGGCTCTGCGATGGGGCCTGAGAGGCTTACTTCTGCTGGTTGCCGCTGCCGCCAGGGTTGGTCTGCGCCTGGTCGTTGGTGTTCGGGTTCGGCGTGTTCGGGTCCCGGTTGCCCTGCGAGCCGCCGGGGTTCTGGTCGGTCTGTCCCGGCCTCATCTCGCCCGGTTTCTGGCTCTGACCGCCAGGGTTCTGGTCTTGGCGCGGGTCGGGATTCTGTCCGTTAGGCATGTGTCGATCCTCCGTGGCCTGATTGCCATGCCGCTCAACCGATGAACGGTTCGGATGTTCCTGACCTGAAAGGACAAATTTCGTCGCCGGAGCATGTCATTTGACGTTGCCAACTCTTTGGCCCGGCGGTCGCCATCGACCCTTTGCCAATGGGACGCGCAGGGCCTACAATCACCGGTGATGCTCTTGGTTCCGGATGTTCCGGAATCGACAGCCGTCACTGGGGGATTCGATGGCGGCGGGCGCGCGGGAGCTTTTCCATCTCTACATGATCAAGCCGTCGCATTACGACGACGACGGCTATCCCATCCAGTGGATGCGCTCCGCCATTCCGGCGAACTCGCTGGCGGCGCTCAACGGGCTGGCGCTCGACGCCCGCGCCCGCCAGGTGCTGGGGCCGGACGTCGACATCCGCCTCGTGACCTGCGACGAGACCAACACCCGCATCCGGCCTGAGCGCATCATCCGCGACCTCCGCCGCGCGGGCGGCAAGGTCCTGATCGGCTTCGTGGGCGTCCAGTCGAACCAGTTCCCGCGCGCGGTCGATCTCGCGGGGCCGTTCATCGAGGCGGGGCTGCCGGTCATGATCGGCGGCTTCCACGTCTCGGGCTGCCTCTCGATGCTCTCCGAGCTTCCCGAGGACATAAGGCACGCCCAGGCGATGGGCATCTCCCTCTTCGCCGGCGAGGCCGAGGAAGGACGCCTGGACGAGATTCTGCGCGATGCCTACCGCGGCACGCTCAAGCCCCTCTATAACTTCATGAAGGACCTGCCCTCGCTCGAAGGTCAGCCCACGCCCTTCCTGTCGCCGGCCACGGTCAGGCGCACCGAGGCCGGCCGCACCAGTTTCGATCTCGGCCGCGGCTGTCCCTTCCAGTGCTCCTTCTGCACCATCATCAACGTGCAGGGCCGCAAGAGCCGCTTCCGGACCGCGGACGATCTGGAGAAGATCATCCGCGACAATGACGGGCAGGGCATCCGCCGCTTCTTCATCACCGACGACAACTTCGCCCGCAACAAGGAGTGGGAGGCGCTGTTCGACAGGCTGATCCGGATGCGCGAGGTCGACGGCTTCCGCTTCCGCCTGGTGATCCAGGTCGACACGCTCTGCCACCGCATCCCGAATTTCATCGAGAAGGCCTGCCGCGCCGGCGTCAACCGCGTCTTCATCGGGCTCGAGAACATCAATCCCGACAACCTCATCGCCGCCAAGAAGCGCCAGAACAAGATCACCGAGTACCGCGTGATGCTGCAGCAGTGGCGCGCCAACGGCGCAACCACCTATGCCGGCTACATCCTCGGCTTCCCCGGCGACACGCGAGAGTCGATCCTGCGCGACGTCGACATCATCAAGCGCGAGCTGCCGATCGACCTTCTGGAATTCTTCTTCCTGACGCCGCTGCCGGGCTCGGAAGACCACAAGGTGCTGCTCGGCAAGGGCGTGTGGATGGACGGCGACCTCAACCGCTACGACCTGCACCATAGGGTCAGTCATCATCCGAAAATGTCGGACGCGGAGTGGGAGGACGCCTACAGGGCCGCCTGGCACGCCTATTACAGCCCCGATCACATGGAGACCGTGATCCGCCGCGCCGCGGTTCTTCCGCGCGGGCGGCCGCACGCCAAGGCACGGCTGATGCTGTGGTTCTACATGATGTACGCCATCGAGGGCGTGCATCCCTTGGAAGGCGGCATCTTCCGCCTCAAGCGCCGCCGCGACCGGCGCGCCGGACTGCCGATCGTCAGTCCGCTCGTCTTTTACCCGAAGCTCGCCGCCGAGCTCGCGGTGAAGGTCGCCAAGTACGTCGCCATGGGATGGAGCACTTGGCGCGTCTACCGCAAGGTCGCGCGCGATCCGGCCCGCGCGTCGTACAGCGACATCGCGCTCACGCCGCCTGACGCCGACGATTTCGACCTGGCGATGTTCACAGAGACGGCCGGCGGAACGGGCGCTGTGGACAAGAAGAAGCGCGCCGATGCGCTGCGTATCCAGGTGCAGGCCAAGGCTGCCGCGCGGACGGCCGAGGAGCACGCAGAAAAGGCAGACCTTCAGGCTGCCGAATAGGACGTGGATTGCGGCCCTGCGCCGCTGCGCCATTCTGCCGGGTTGATCGGGCGGCGGCGCGACGTCCATGGTGCGCTCCATGAAACCGCTGCTTCGTCTCACGCTTGCCGCGGCGCTGCTGGTGCCCGCCGCTGCATCCGCTCACGAGTTCAAGGCTGGCGCGCTCGAGATCGTGCATCCTTGGGCGCGCGCCACGCCCGCCGTCGCCAAGACGGCCGCGGGCTATCTGACCGTCATCAACAGCGGCACGGAAGCCGACCGTCTTGTGGGCATCGAATGCGGCTGCGCGGCCGCCGCCATGCTGCATGAGACGAAGGTCGAGAACGATGTCGCGAGCATGCGGCATGTGGAAGCCGTGGAGATCCCGCCCGGCGGGACGGTGAAGCTCGCGCCCGGCGGCATCCACGTCATGTTCGTGGGACTGACGGCGCCCTTCAAGGAAGAGGATCGTCTCGACGCCACGCTTCTCTTCGAGAAGGCGGGCCGGGTGCCGGTCGAGTTCTACGTTCAAGGCATTGCCTCCACGGCGCCCTCCCACGAGCACGGGAAGGAAGGCCAGTAAGCTATCACCCTGTGTGATTGACATGTACGCCTGTACGACGTACATATATGCTCCACGAGTGGAGAAACCGGCAATGCGTGCATTCAGTGATAGGACCGCTGATATCGACGAGCGGGCCAGCGAGCGGATGAACTTCCGCACCAAGCCCCACATCAAGCAGGCGATCCAGCAGGCTGCGGCGCTCAGCGGCGTGGACGACTCGGTCTTTACCATGAGTGCGGCCTACGCGTCGGCATTGGCCACCATTGAGGCGCATGAGCGCACGGCGCTCGCGCCGATCGATCATGCCGCATTCTTCGCAGCTCTCGACAAGCCGGCGAAGCCGACGCAGAAGCTGCGCGAGGCGTTTGCACGGCACCGGTCGCGCGTTTCCAGCAGGTGACGCCTTCTGCGAAGCCGAGCTACGTCATAGAGCCGCTCGATCCCGCAAGGCATGACCGGGCGGCTTTTTCGTGCGGCGTCGAGCAGGTCGATAACTTCTTCAGGAAGACCGCGAACAAGCTTGCAGAGGCCGGCAATCTGCGGGTCTTCGTGATGACGACTGCCGATGGCGCCGTGATTGGCTTCTACGCTCTCAACGCGCATGCGGTCGACTATCGCGACCTACCCGAGCACTTCGCGCGAACCAGGCCGAGGCACGGCTCGATTCCGGCGGCCTACCTTTCCATGATCGGCGTCGACCGTCGCTATGCTGGCAAGGGCTTCGGCGGCGACCTTCTCGCCGATGCGTTGATGCGGATAGCGGGTGCTTCCGAGCGGCTGGGCATCGCTGTGGTCGTTCTCGACATACTGGACGACGGAAATCCGGAGCAGGTATCTCGGCGGAGAGGACTTTACGAACGCTATGGCTTCATGCCGCTTTCCGCCAATCCCCTTCGCATGTTCCTGCCGGTCGCTACGATACGGAAGATCCTAGGCGCCGGGGCATCGGTCAGATGAGTGCCTCCGCCAGCCTCCTCGCCGCTTCCTCCAGCGCGACTTCGTCGAACCCCGCGTAGCCCAGCAGCAGGCCCTGCCGGCGGGGTGCTCCGGAATAGTAAAGCGAGAGCGCGGGCGCGATGACGCCGGCATCCGCCGCCAGCGCGGAGGCTTCGGTGTCGTCCATGCGCCGCGCGAGCGCCGGGGTCGGCTCGGCGATCAGATGCAGGCCGCCCGCTTCCGGTCCGACCGTCAGCCAGCGCGGGAGATGTGTCTCCGCCGCCCGGAGCAGCGCCTCCTGCCGGCGCGCGTAGAGGCGGCGCATGCGGCGGATATGGGCGGCGAACTGGCCGCTCGCCATGAACTCCGCAAGCGCGGGTTGCGGCGCGAGCGACGCCTTGGCGCCGAGCTTTCCCAGGACGTTCCGCAGCGCCTCGACCCTGGCTTCGGGCACCACCGCATAGGCGAGCCGGAGCGAGGAGGAGAGCACCTTCGAGAACGAGCCGAGATAGACGACGCGTCCCTCGCGGTCGAGGTTCATGAGCGCCGGCAGCGGCCGCCCGCGATATCGGTACTCGCTGTCGTAATCGTCCTCGATGACGATCGCGTCCTGCCGGCGCGCCCAGTCGAGGAGCTGCAGCCGGCGCGGCAGCGGCATGGTGACGCCGAGCGGAAACTGCCGCGAGGGCGTGACGGCGGCCGCCGCCGCCTGTCCGGCCTGGCCGACGTCGAAGCCCGAGGCGTCCACGTCCACGGCCTCGACCCTCATGCCGGCATGGACGAAGGCGCGCCGCAGCAGCAGGTAGCCCGGGTCCTCAACCAGCACGGAGGAGTCCGCCGGCAGGAGCGCGCGCGCCACGAGGTCGATCGATTCCGCGATGCCGCTGGTGACGGCGACCTGCGCGGGCGTGCAGGCGATGCCGCGCGCCGCGCCGATATGCTCCGCGATCGCTTCCCGTAAAGGGAGCCATCCCATGGGGTCGCGGTGGTTGACGAGCGCCGGCGATGGCGCGCGCCACGTCCGCTCGAGGAGCTTGGCCCAGGCGGGATAGGGGAAGAGCGAGAGGTCGGGCTCCGTCGGCTGGAAGGGGCGGGGATCGGACGGCGGCTGCGGCGCGGCCGCGATGGATGCCGCAGGCGGCGCTGCCCGCTCGACCATCTGGTCGGGCAGGTCGACCGCCACATAGAGGCCCGAGCCTCGCCGCGCGTCCGCATAGCCCTCGGCGGCCAACTGATCGAAGGCGGTCACCACGGTGACGCGCGACACGCCGAGTTCTTCCGCGAGCATGCGGCTTGAAGGCAGCCGCGCGCCCGCCGAGATGCGGCGTTCGAGGATCAGCCGCCGGATCGCTTCCGCGAGCTGCGCATGGAGCGGCTCGCCGGCCTGCCGGTCGAGAGCGAGATCGAGGAGCGCGGCGTCGGAAGTGGACTTATTCATATGCCTATAACTGGATATTTTAGCAAGTCCACTTATCCGTTATCGAAGGGGCCGGATCAAGGAGTTCCGCCATGCTGAAGAAGAATGCCGCCCCGAGCGAGCGTGTGCGCGTGAAGCGCCTGCACGAGCGCGGCCACTATGATCGCGAGACAGTCGCCCAAATCCTCGACGCCATGCCGCTCGCCCATGTGGGCTATGTATTCAACGGCCAGCCATACGTGACGCCGACACTCCAGTGGCGCGAGGGCGACCGCGTCTACTGGCACGGCAGCTCGGCGAGCCGCATGCTGGAGACCGCCGAGGGCGCCGACGTCTGCCTGACCGTCACGCTCTTCGACGGGCTGGTGCTCGCCCGCTCCGGCTTCCACCACTCGGCCAACTACCGCTCGGTGATGATCCTCGGGCGGGCCGAGAAGGTTACGGACCCGGTGAAGAAGGAGATGCACCTGAAGGCCTTCATGGAAGGCATCTTGCCTGGGCGCTGGGACATCTTGAGGCCCATGACGCGGCAGGAGGCGAAAGCCACGACGGTGCTCTCCATGCCGATCGAGGAGGCTTCGGCGAAAATCCGAACCGGCATGCCCAAGGACGACGAGGAGGACTACGCGCTGCCGATCTGGGCGGGCGTCCTGCCACTCCGCCTGAAGCCGACGGCGGCCGAGCCCGATCCGCGCAACCTCGACGGTATCGCCATGCCGGAGCACGTGCGCGGCTATCAGATCGGGTGATGACCATGCTGAGCGAGGAGATGCGGCGCATCATCGCCGCCTATCCCCTGGGTTTCGTGGCAAGCCTCAATGCCGACGGCACACCGAACCTGTCGCCCAAGGGCACCTTCATCGTCATGGGCGAGGACCGGCTGGCTTTCGGCCATATCCGCTCGCCGCGTACCATCGCCAACCTCCGCCGCAATCCGGTGCTGGAGGTCTGTTTCCTCGACGTGCTGGCGCGGAAGGCTGTCAAGGTTCGCGGCGAGGCGAGCGTGACGGAGCGCGGATCGCCGGGAGCCGAGAGGCTGGACAAGGCCTTCGCCTCCTGGGGCGAGTACGCGCCGCTCATCAAGGCCTATGTCGAGGTGGCGGTGCGGAGCGCCGCGCTCATTCTCTCGCCCGCCTACGACCTAGGCCACGACGAGGCGGGCCTCAGGCGCGACTACAAGGCGAAGTTCGCCGCGCTCTGAGGGAGGCAACACCATCCGGGTCAGCTCAGGCGTATTCCGGCGGGGATTACATGAAGGAAGTGCCCGTCCTGCACCATCGCCTTCACAGCCGCGATATCGGGCGCCAGAAATCGATCTTCCGAATAGGCGGGGACCTTGTCCCGGAGCGCCGCATGCGCGGCTTCGAGCGTCCGGCTGGAACGCGCCGGCCGCCGGAACTCGAGGCCCTGGCAGGCGGCCAGCAGCTCGATCGCCACGATCCCGGCCGCGTTGTCGGCCATCTCGGAGAGGCGGCGGGCCGCGAAGGTCGCCATGCTGACGAAGTCCTCGTGGTTGGCGGTGGTCGGGATGGAATCGACGCTTGCCGGATGCGCCAGCGCCTTGTTCTCGCTCGCGAGCGCCGCCGCCGTGACCTGCGCCACCATGAAGCCCGAGTCGATGCCGCTGTCGCTCGCGAGGAAGGCGGGAAGCCCGCTGTGATGCGCGTCCGTCAGCATCGCGATGCGCCGCTCGGCCATGGCGCCGGTCTCCGCGATGGCGAGCGCGATGCCGTCGGCGGCGAGGCCTATGGGCTCGGCATGGAAGTTGCCGCCATAGAGGATGTCGCCCGTCGCGGGGTCCACGAGCGGGTTGTCCGTCGCGCTGGCGCATTCCCTCTCCAGGACGAGCGCCGCGTGTCGGAGTTGGTCGAGCACGGCGCCCATGACTTGGGGCTGGCAGCGAAGGCAGTAGGGGTCCTGCAGGCGCCCGCTCACGCGCGCCCGGCGCCGGAGCGCGCTGCCCTTGAGGAGCGCGCGATAGGCGGCCGCGGCGGCGATCTGGCCTTCCTGTCCCCGCGCAAGGTGCAGCCGCTCGTCCAGGGCGAGGTCCTGGCCGAGCATCGCCTCGAGGCTGAGCATCCCGGAGACCATCGCGGCCGCGAAGACAGCCTCGGCGGCGAACAGCCCGGCGATGGCGAGCGAGGTCGAGGCCTGCGTCCCGTTGACGAGCGACAGCCCTTCCTTCGCCGCGAGCTGGAAGGGCTCCAGTCCCGCCTTTCGCAGCGCCTCCTTCGCCGGCATGGTCCGGCCCCCCACGCGCACCTCGCCCACCCCGATCAGGGCCGCCGCCATGTGCGCGAGCGGCGCGAGGTCCCCCGAGGCGCCCACCGATCCCTTGGACGGCACGCAAGGCGTGATGCCGGCGTTGAGCAACGCGACAAGGGCCTCGGCGAGCGCGGGCCGCGCGCCCGACCAGCCGGTGGCGAGCGCCCCCACCTTGAGCAGCATCATGCGCCGCACGTCCGCGTCCGCCATGAGCGGTCCCGTGCCGGCGGCATTGGAGAGGACCAGTCGCCGCTGCAGCTCCTCCAAATGGTCCGGCGCGATGGCGCGGTCCGAAAGGCTTCCGAGCCCGGTGTTGACCCCGTAGGTGCGAATGCCATCCCGGATACGCCGGTCGACGGCGGCGCGGCTGCGGCGCATGGCGCGACGGGCGGCAGGGCTGATACGCACCTTCGCGTGGCCGAGGTCGAACCTGCGCAGCAGGGAGAGCGTGAGCTTGGACACGTCGATCAAGGGAGAAGCCTTCCGGTCTGGTGGAGCTCCGATGTTCGGGCAGGGCAGGCAGGGCGTCCATGCCGAACTGTCGAAACATGCTTCGGGGCTATCCAATCCTTCCGGTGGATGATAGTGCAGCGTTGTAGATCTATCGGGAGCAACGGCCTTCAACCATGCGCCTCCTAGTCTTCCAGCACATCGCCTGCGAGCACCCTGGCATCCTCCGCAAATTCCTCAAGGAGGACGGCGTCGAATGGGACGCCGTGGAGCTCGACGAGGGCGGCAAGATCCCCGACCTCGAGGCCTATGACGCGCTCTGGGTCATGGGCGGCCCCATGGACGTCTGGGACGTCGAGGAGCATCCCTGGCTCATCCCCGAAAAGCGCGCCATCCGCCGCTTCGTCCGCGAGCTTGGCCGGCCCTATCTCGGACTCTGCCTCGGCCACCAGCTGCTCGCCGACGCGCTCGGCGGCACCTGCGGTCCGCAGCGGCCGGCGGAAATCGGCATCGGCGGCTACGAGCTGACGCGTGAAGCGTCCGACGATCCGCTCATCCGGGGCATGGCGCCCTCGGGCAAGTGCCTGCAGTGGCACGGCGTGCGGGTGGCCGAGCCGCCCGAGGACGCGGTGGTGCTCGCGAAGTCCGACATCTGCTCCTGCCAGGCCATGCGGGTCGGCCGTCATGCCTGGGGCATCCAGTATCACGTGGAGCTCGAGCCCGAGACCATCCCGACCTGGGGCTGCGTGCCGGCCTATGCCGAGGCGCTGGAGAAGAGCCAGGGCAAGGGCGCGCTACAGCGCATGGAGGCCGACGCCCGGCCGCTGATGGGCGACTTCGAGGCGGCCGCCCGCAAGCTCTACCGCAACTTCATGGATGCCGCGCGGGCGTGATCGAGGCCGTCTATCACGTCCGCGGCGACGCGGGCTCGATCGAGGAGCGCGCGCGCACCATCGCCGTCGAGCAGAGCGTCGAGATGCCGGTCTCGGCTATCGCCGACGAGCGCGTGCGGAACGAGATCGTGGGGCGGGTGCTCGGCATCGGCGACCTGGGCGGCGGCGCCTTCGAGGTGAGGATCGGCCTTTCCGCCGAAACCGTGGGCGCCGACCCCGGCCAGCTTCTCAACATGCTCTTCGGCAACACCTCTCTGCATGAAGACGTGGTGCTTCAGGATGCGGTGCTGCCCGAAGGCCTGATGGCTGCGTTCGGCGGGCCCAATGCCGGTCTCGAGGGCCTGTGGACGCGGGTGGGAGCAGGGCGCCGCGCGTTGACCTGCTCGGCGCTGAAGCCGCAAGGTCTGTCGCCTGCGGGCCTGGCCGACCTCGCGCGGCGCTTCGCCGATGGCGGCATCGACTACATCAAGGACGACCACGGGCTTGCGGATCAGGCCTATTCGCCCTTCGCCGCGCGGGTCGAGGCGGTCGCCGCGGCGATTCGCGGCATGCCGACCCGCTACCTGCCGAGCCTCACGGGCAACCTCGACGCCATGCGAGGTCAGGTCGAGGCCGCGCGGGGCGCGGGGCTGGATACGGTGATGGTGGCGCCCATGGTCTCCGGCGTCTCGAACCTCCACCGCCTCGCGCGCGACAATCCCGATCTCGCCTTCATGGCCCATCCCTCGCTTGGAGGCGCTGCCCGCATCAGTCCCGAGCTTCTGTTCGGCAAGCTCTTCCGGCTCTTCGGGGCCGACGCCATCGTCTTCCCCAACCACGGCGGCCGCTTCGGCTACTCGCCGGAAACCTGCCGCGCGCTCGCGGCTGCGGCGCTCGGGGAGCTTGGCACCGCGCGGTCCGCCGTTCCGGTGCCGGCGGGCGGCATGACCACGGACCGGGTGGGCGAGATGCTTGATTTCTACGGCGCCGATATCATGTTGCTGATCGGCGGCGGCCTGCTTGCGGCGGGCGACCGGCTGCCGCAGGAGACGGCAGCTTTCGTCGCCGCCGTCCGCAAACACGGATACGCCACATGAGCGACGACCGTCCGATCCACCGCAGGGCCGAGAAAGGCTATCGCTGGGAGGGCGTGGAGCTGCGTCCCTACAAGGAGGACGAACGCGCGCTCTTCCGGACGATCACGCGGCAGGTGCTGTTCTCCGATCCCAGCGGCAAGGCGGAGCTCCGCTATTTCGAGGTGGCGCCGGGCGGCTTCTCGACGCTCGAGCGTCACGAGCATGTGCACGCCGTCATGGTGCTGAGGGGGAGCGGGTCCTGCCTCGTCGGCGATGAGGTGCGCGCCATCGGCACGCACGATCTGGTGAGCGTGCCGCCCATGACCTGGCACCAGTTCCGCGCCGCGCTGGACGAGCCCTTGGGCTTCCTTTGCATGGTCGACGCCGAGCGCGACAAGCCGCAGCTTCCGGGCGATGAGGACCTGAAGGGGCTCTCCGCCGATCCCGCCGTCGCCGCCTTCCTGAAAGGCTGACGAAAAGGCGAAAACCCCCTAGCCGGTGCGGCCCGAAGAGGCCATAAGCAACGTCGCGTTTCCGGGGGCATCGGGCGATTCCGTCGCCGCGGCCGGCCCCTTGCGCATCGGGCTGAATTCAATCTCGGAGACGGTGATCCATGCAGCTTTCCCCCAACAGGTTCAAGCAGGCCATAGGCGAGCTCAAGCCCCAGATCGGCATCTGGAGCAGCATGTGCAGCATCATCGCCGCCGACCTCCTGGGGACGGCCGGCTTCGACTGGGTGCTGATCGACATGGAGCATTCGCCCAACGACATGATGTCGGTGCTGGGTCAGTTGCAGGCCTATGAAGTCGGCGGCACCTCGCCGGTCGTGCGCCCGCCCTGGAACGATCCCGTCACCATCAAGCGCCTGCTCGACCTCGGCGTCATGTCGCTCCTCGTTCCCATGGTGCAGAACGCCGAGGAGGCGCGGGCGGCGGTCAGGGCGACGCGCTATCCGCCGAACGGCATCCGCGGTGTTTCCATGGCGCATCGCGCCAACCGCTATGGCCGCATCGGCGACTATATCGAGCGCATCGACAAGGAGGTCTGCGTGCTGGTGCAGATCGAGACACGCGAGGCGCTCGACCGGATCGAGGAGATCGCGGCGGTCGAGGGCGTGGACGGCGTGTTCTTCGGCCCGGCGGATCTCTCGGCCGATCTCGGGCTGATCGGCAGGACGACGCATGAGGATGTGTCGAACGCCATCGCCGAGGGCGCACGCAGGGTCGCGGCGCTGGGCAAGCCCACAGGCACCCTCATCGGCGACATGAAGCTCATCGAGCGCTGGCTGCAGTCGGGCTTCAGCTTCGTCGCCTGCGGGACGGATCTCGGCCTCCTGGCGCGGGGCGCGGAGAATCTTCGGAAGCAGGTGGCCGCGCTTTCGCGCTGACGCCTCACCCGGCCCTGACACCCATGAGATAGCGGCAGAGGTCGAGGAAGAGGCCGTAGGGGCGGCCGGAGACCAGCATCACAACCGTCGCCCCGGCGCAGGAGGTCACGATCTGCCGCAGCGTCGCGCCCGCCGACAGGAGCACCAGCACGTAGAGCGGCATCTGGAAGGAGAGGAAGGCGAGCGTGTCGGCGAGCGTCCGCGCCAGCATGCCGCCCTCCGCCGCGCCGGTCTTGCGCATGAGCCAGTCGCGATAGGCGCCGTAGGGCCGGGCGGTGACGAGGTTGACGGGGATCGCCGTGGCGCGCGCCTGCAGTGACGCCATCAGCGTCATCCCTGAGACCAGCACCTCCACGATGAGGCACATCGTGAACGAGAACACCTGCATCGCCACGGTGTCGGCGATGAGTTTGCGCATGGATGCCCCCGGAAACCTCAATCCTGCGTCAGGCGCGTCCGAGGAAGTCGCGCTTGCCGATCTCGACCCCGTTGTGGCGCAGGATGTCGTAGGCGGTCGCGAGGTGGAAGTAGAAATTCGGCAGCACGAAATGGAAGAGATAGTCGGCGCCCTGGAACGGCATCGGCTTGCCGCCGATGTTGAGCGTGACCTCGCGCGACTCCGAGCCCTCGAGCGCCTTGGGATCGATGCCTTCGAGAAACGCCATCGTCTTGTCGAGGCGGGCCTTCAGCTCATCGAAGGTCTGCTCGGTGTCATCATATTTCGGGACCTCCTGCCCGGAGAGCCGCGCGCCCGCGCCCTTCGCGAAGTCGGTCGCGAGCTGTACCTGCCGCCTGAAGGTGAACATATCCGGATAGAGCCGGAAGGCGAGGAGCGCGTCGGGATCGAGCTTGCGCGCCGCGACATGCGCCTCCGCCTTCCCGATGACGGTCTTCAGGGCTTTCAGCATGTGGACGAGGACGGGAAGCGAAGCCTGATGCATCGAGAGCGCCATGGGGTTCCTCACGGTTTGATGGCCTGGATGAGTTCGTCGGCCGCGCCGAGATAAGCGTCGATGTCGGATGCGGCATGCTGGAAGGAGGCCGATGGACCGGCCGACCAGACGGCTTCCCAGACGCCGCGATTGGCGAAGAAGAGACGCTTCAGGTCCACGAAGCGGAGATCGAGGCTGCGATAGGCTTCGTGCGCGTCGCGGGGAAGCTCGGGAAAGAGCACCCAGCCCGAGCGGCCGCCGATCCGGGGCGCCCGCCAGTCGAGCCCGTGGCGCGCGAAGAGCGCCTCGAGCCCGTCCGCGAGCTTCATGCCGAGCGTCTCGACCCGCGCATAGTCCTCCTGCGTGAGGCAGTCCTCGAGCGCCGCGAGCGCCACCGCCACGGCGAGCGCCGATCCGTAGGTCGTTCCCCCGAGCGCCAGCCCCGGCTCCACCACGAAGCAGTCGAGATGCCGCTCGCAGAGCTCGGCAAGCGCTGCGTTCATGCCGTAGAGCGCGAAGGGCACGCCGGTGCCGAGCCCCTTGCCGAGCACCAGCGCGTCGGGCTTCAGGCCCCATGCGCGCGTGAGCCCGCCATAGGCGAAGGAATGGGTATGCGCCTCGTCGATCACGAAGAGCGAGCCTGCGGCCCGCACCAGCCGCGCGGCCTCTTCCCAGAACCCCTCGTCCGGAAAGACGATGTTGCAGTTGGTCATCATCGGCTCGGCCACGAGGCAGGCGACGTCGCCCTTGCCGAGCGCCGTCTTGAGCGCCTCGAGATCGTTGAAGGGCACGGTGCGGGCGCGCCGCGTCACGTCGCTGGGAAGGCCGAGGAGATCGGCGTGCTCGGTCCCGTTGCGGCTCGTCACCAGCACGTCGTCGCCATGGCCGTGATACTTGCCCTCGAACATGAGCACACGCTCGCGGCCGGTGGCGAGCCGCGCGATCCGGATGATCTCGGCATTGGCGGAGGAGGCGGTGCCGGAGAACTGCCAGAAGGGCACGCCCGTGCGCCGCGCCAGCGTCTCGCTGACCGCGAAGGCGTCCTCCGTCGGGAGCAGGAAGGCCGCGCCGTGCGAGGCCTGGTCCGAAAGCGCGCGCGTGATGGCGGGATGAGCGAAGCCGAGCGTGCCCGCGAGATCGGACTGGTTGAAGTCGATGTAGCGGTTGCCGTCGACATCGGTGAAGGAGGAGCCCTGGCCTTCCGCCGCGAACACCACGGGCGCGCGGTAGAGGCCCGCCATCCACTGCATGGGCACGCTCGAGGGCATGGAGCGGCGGGCCCGCTCGGCAAGCGTCGCCGAGCGTGGCGTGCGGGCCACGTAGCGCTCCTCCTCCGCGCGCTTCAGGGCCTCGGCCTTCGCCCAGTCGATGCCGGCGATGGCGGTCATGCTTGCGCCCCTCCTGACCTGGAGGGGCGGCGCCCCCGCCGCCCACTTCCGTAGCCCGCATGCAGCGGCAGCGAAATGCGGGAACGCCGCTCCCGGATTGCGCTTCGCTCCATCCGGGCTACGGCGCTGAAAGTTCTCCTCTGCGTCATGCCAGCGAAAGCTGGCATCCCCTGAAGCCATGCCGCTCGCGGGAAAGTCACCAGGGGATTCCTGCTTTCGCAGGAATGACGAATTGAAGCGAAGATGGTGCCGCGCGCGCTCACTCCGCCAGCTCGCCGATGATGCGCGCCCAGCTCCGGATGCCCTTGTGGAAGCTCTGGAGGTCGTACTTCTCGTTCGGCGAATGGATGGCATCGTCCTCGAGCGCGAAGCCCACGAGCACGCTTTCCATCCCGAGCACGTCCCTGAAGGAGCGCACGATGGGGATTGAGCCGCCCGAGCCCATGAGGAGGGGCTCGCGCCGGAACTCATCCCTGAGCGCCCTGGCCGCCTTGGCGATCCACGGGCTGTCCTCAGGCGTCTCCATGGCGGGGCTGCCGCCGCCCTCGGGGTCGCCGAAGCTCGCCTTGCAGTCGGCCGGAAGCCGCTCCTTCACGAACTTGCGGAAGGCCCGGCGGATGGCGGCCGGATTCTGCCTGCCGACCAGCCGGAACGACAGCTTGGCGGTTGCCTGCGAGGGAAGCACGGTCTTGGTGCCGAAGCCGGTATAGCCGCCGAAGATGCCGTTCACCTCGGCCGTGGGGCGCGCCCAGATCTGCTCCAGCGCCGAGAACCCCTTCTCGCCCGCGGGGAGCTTGAGGCCGACCCCGCCGAGGAACTTCTTTTCCGAGAATTTGAGCCCCTTCCACTGGGCCTTCGTGGCCTTGGACAGCTCCGGCACCCCGTCATAGAAGCCGGGGATTGTCACCTTTCCGCGCCTGTCGTGCAGGTCGGCAAGGATCTTCGACAGCACCCGGATGGGGTTCATCGCCGGCCCGCCATACATGCCGGAATGGAGGTCGATGCGGGGGCCGGTGACGGTCACTTCCTCGTGTACGATGCCCCGGAGCCTTGTGGTGATGGCGGGGGTCTTCGGATCCCACATCCCCGTGTCGCAGACGAGCGCCACGTCGGCCTGAAGCTCCTTGGCATTGGCCTTGAAGAAGGGCATGAGGCTGGGGCTGCCGGACTCCTCCTCCCCCTCGATCAGCACCGTCACCTGGATGGGAACCTTGCCGGTCGCCTTAACCCAGGCCCGGCTGGCCTCGATAAAGGTCATAAGCTGGCCCTTGTCGTCGGAGCTTCCTCTGGCGTAAATGCGCTCCTTTCCATCCGTATCCTTGCGGCGCACGGGCTCGAAGGGCGGCGTCGCCCATTTCTCGATCGGATCGGCAGGCTGCACGTCGTAATGGCCGTAGAACAGAACATGCGGATGCCGGCCGGCTTTCTGTCCCCCGTGCGCCACCACCATGGGGTGGCCTATGGTCTTGCGCAGCGAGGCCTTGAACCCGAGGCCGTTGAGCTCGTCCACGATCCACTGGCCGGCCCGCCGGCAATCGTCCTTGTGGGCGGGGTCGGTCGAGACGGAGGGGATGCGCAGGAGCTCGAACAGCCGCTCGACGCTTGCGTCCAGATTGTCGTCGACCGCTTTCAGGACCTCGCCCGGGACTGCCATTCCGCGCACCTTTCAATGACCTCGAACAGGGTGATGGCCTACAGTCCGGCCCTGACTTCCGCAAGGGGCGGCGCGTGAGCGAGATCGCCTTCAAGCTCGGCCGCGACAGCCTGCAGGCGCACGAGCCGGCCCACCGCTTCATGCGCTTCCGGCGCGTCGGCTACCAGCGGCTGGTCCTGGTCCGCAGCCAGGTGAACCTTTTCTATTTCTGGGAGAAGCGCTGGTTCTTCATCGCGCTCCTCGCCGGAGCCATCTGCATGGCGCTTCCGACTCCGGAGGGTCTGACGCACGAGGGCCAGATCGTGCTCGCCATGTCGCTCGTGGCGACCATCCTCTTCATCACCGAGCCCGTGCCGTTGCCGACCGTGCCGCTCCTCATCATCGTCGGGCAGGTGCTGCTGCTCGGCCTCAATCCCACCCGGGTGGCCCAGAGCCTGATGACGGATTCCGTCCTCTTCATCATGGGTTCGCTCATGCTCGCCGTGGCGGTCGTCAAGCAGAAGCTCGACCGCCGCATCGCCTGGGCGATCGTGCAGATAACGGGCCCCAACGCCTATGCCGTCAGCTTCGGCATCACGGCCGTCTGCGGCCTCATCGCGGCGTTCATCGGCGAGCATACGGTCGCGGCCATGATGCTGCCGGTGGGCCTGCGCCTCATCACGCTCGTCTCCAACGATCCGAAGAGCGTGCGCAACCTCGCGGCCATCATCCTCTTTTCGATCTCCTACGGCTGCTCGATCGCCGGCATCGCCACGCCTTCGGGCGGCGCCCGCAACGCCATCATGATCGGCTACTGGCAGGAATTTTTCTTCAACCCCATCGATCCGGCGAGCCGGCGCTACATCGTCGACTACCTGACCTGGACGCTCTACGCCTTCCCCATGTTCCTGCTGCGCCTGCCGATCGTGACGGCGCTCCTGTTCCTGACCTTCCGGCCGGAGGTCACCGACATGTCGCGGGCCGTCGTGCGCCTGCGGGCGCAGGTGATGATGGAGGGGCCGCTCAAGCCCTCCGACTGGCTCTCCATCCTGATCTTCGCGCTGACCATCCTGGGCTGGGTGTTCTATTCGGGCTCGATCGGCCTGGGCTCGGTCGCGCTGCTCGGCGTCTCCGCCTTTCTCGTCGCGGGCCTCGTGCGCTGGGAGGACATCAACCAGGGCGTCAACTGGGGCGTGGTGCTCCTCTACGCCGCCGCCATCTCGCTCGGCGTCGAGATGGAGGCGACGGGCGCCGCGCAGTGGCTCGCATCGAGCTTCATCGCCGCCCTGGCGCCCCTCGGTGCCGACCATGGACCGGGCCTCTGGGCGGCCATCTCGGCCCTCACCATCGGGGTCTCCAACACCATGACGGCGGGCGCCGCCGTGGCGGTGCTCGGCCCCGTGGTGCTCAACACCGCGCGGCACACCGCCGAGGACCCGCTCATCATCGGCTTCGTCACCTCGATCTCATCGGCCTTCGGCTATCTCACCGCCGCCGCGCAACCGGCCTTCACGATCATCTATGCTTCGGGGTATCTGAAGGGCTCCGACTTCATGAAGATCGGCTGGCGCATGATGATCGTCTCCTATGTGCTCCTGCTGCTGCTCGCGTCCTTCTACTGGCCGCTGATCGCGAGCTGACATGGGCCTTTTCTCGCAAAGCAGCACCTCGGACCGCCAGGAGCGGGCGCTCCGGAAGACGCTGGACAATCTCCGCGCCCAGCGCCGCACCCGCTTCCGCATCCTCGCCTGCATCGACGGCAGCCCGGAAGGCATGAGCACCGTGCGCACGGCCGCGCGGCTCGCGCCGGACGAGGATTGCGACATCATCGTCCTGCATGTGCGCCCCATCGACCAGGGGCTCTGGTCGGGCGGCCTGCAGATCCGGGTGGCGCGCCAGAACATGATGGAGGCGGGTTTCGAGCTTCCGGGCGTCTCGGAGCTGAAGAGCGCGCTTGTCGTTCTCAAGGAGGAGGGGATCGACGCCGAGAGCTGGCCGCGCACCGCCGCGCACGAGGATGCCTGGGGCGATCCCCTGGGCGACAACAAGGTCGAGTACAGGAGCCCGGAGGGGCGCAGCGTGGTCCTGAAGCTCAAGACCGCGCCGGACCCGGCATCGGGCATCCTCGACCAGTACGAGCTAGGTCCCTACAATCTCATGATCCTCGGCGAGCCTTCGCGCTGGCGGGGCGAGATGAAGGCATGGTTCAGCGCCGGC
Organism: Parvibaculaceae bacterium; assembly: GCA_050181295.1. GTDB lineage: Bacteria > Pseudomonadota > Alphaproteobacteria > Rhizobiales > Aestuariivirgaceae > JBFXDI01. The sequence goes on from JBFXDI010000012.1 coordinate 20,935, forward strand.
GTCGTGCAGACGGTGACCGTCATGGCGCCCTGTTCGGTCCTCGTGGCGCGCGACAGTCTGGAGCGCAAGGGCTTCTTCATCTGCACCGACGGCACGGCGCGCTCCATGCAGGCGGTGCGTCGCTCGGCGGTGCTCGCGCACACGACCGGCGAGCCCATCACGCTCTTCTCGGCCGCCAAGACCCTGGAGGACCAGGCGGCGGCGGACGAGAACGTGCGCAACGCCCGGGCGCTCCTCAAGGCCATCGGCATCCGCGTGCACGAGGTGCTGACCGCGGTCGGCAAGCCCGCCGAGGAGATCATCGCCCGCGGGTCGGACTACAAGTTCATCGTGGTGACGGACGAGGGGCGCACGCGGCTGCAGCGGGCGCTGCGCGGGTCGATCGCCTATGACGTGGTGAAGGGCGCAAAGACCAGCGTGCTCGACGTGCGCTAGGCAGGGTGGTCCTCATCTGTCCTTAATCGGCTGGCATGGAGATGGCCGCAAATCTCGGGAAAGGTCGCGCATGGCCGAATACACGCTCTATTGCTTCGGCGAGTCGGGCAACGCCTACAAGGCGGCGCTCATGCTGGCGCTCTGCCGGCTCGACTGGCAGGCGAGGAAGGTCGACTACTTCAACGGCGAGACGCGCAACGCCCAATACCGCAGCGACACCAACGAGATGGGCGAGGTGCCGGTGCTCGAGCACAACGGCCGGAAGCTGACGCAGTCGGGCGTCATCCTCGACTACCTGGCGGAGAAGGCGCGGAAGTTCGGCGCCAAGAGCGAGGACGAGCGCCGCGAGATCTGGCGCTGGATCCTGTTCGACAACCACAAGTTCACGAGCTACCTCGCGACGCTCCGTTTCCTGAGGACTTTCACGAACTCCGGCGAGACGCCGGTGACCGAGTTCCTGCGGGCGCGCGTAGAAGGCAATCTCTCGATCGTGGACGGGCACCTCGCGAGCCGCGACTTCATGCTGGGCAAGCGCCTGACGATCGCCGATCTGTCGATGTGCGGCTATCTCTACTACGGTGACGAGCTCGGCGTGGACCTGGGCGCGCGCCGCAACCTGCTCAAGTGGCTCGACCGCATCGCCGCCCAGCCGGGCTGGAAGCATCCCTACGATCTCATGCCCCGCGCCTATCCGGGAGCGCCGTCCTGAGAACATGCAGACCTTGCAGATTTTCTGGCGTCGCCTCGATGTCGTCGGCCTGGAGCGCATGCAGATCGTGCTCGATCCGGATCGCATTCAGGTGGATTCAACGGTTCTGTGCTGCGAGAATCCCGGATTCAGGCTGGATCATCGATGGACGCTCGATCCGGACTGGAAGGCCCTGATTGCTTATGTGGAACGGTGGGATGCCACGACCGGCCGTCGCGCCATTTCGCTGGAACGTGTAGAGGCGGGCTGGCTGGTTGACGGTCGGCACCGACCTGACCTCGATACGGCGGTGGAGCCGGACCTGTCCGTAACGCCATTCTGCAACACCTTGCCGATCCGAAGAGCGCCCTCCAAACTGGGCCGGGGCGAGCCGCTGGATGTGGCTTACATAGATGCCTCGGCGATGACTGTCGCTCTCTCGCGTCAGCGCTACGACAGAACAGGTCCACGGCAGTTCCGATATGTCGATCTGGGCCTGCACGAAGGCTTCGAGGCGGATCTCGTCGTTGATGAGCAAGGGTTGGTCTGCACGTACCAGCATTTGTTCGAGCGCGTCGAAAGCTAAGCCGAACAATCGCCTTACTACTCGACGCTGCGAACCGAGCCGAGATGGAGGTGGCCCATTTTGTCCAGACGGTACGTCGTTTGGGGTCTTCTGGCGCTTGTCCTGACGGCGCTGGCGGGGTTCGGCGGCTGGATGTTGAGCCTGCCGGCGCCGGTGACCATCGCTGCACAGCCAGTGCCACAGGCGGAGATGGATGCGATCATTGAAAGGCTTGGACCGCCCAAACGTCAGCGGCCGATCATAGCAATCGTCGGCATCAACGAGGCCACGGAAATCACCGACTATCTGATGCCTGCCGGAATCCTCCGGCGTGCGGATATCGCCGATGTGAGCTTGCTTTCAACCGGCGCCGGTCCGGTCAAGCTTTACCCCGCGCTGACCGTGGAGCCTGACGCAACGATCGCTGAGTTCGATGCGCGGACACCGGAGGGCGCGGATTACGTCGTCGTGCCGCAAATGAGCCGCGACGATGACCCCGTCGTGCTGGCCTGGCTGCGGGACCAGGCTAAGAAGGGCGCAACGATCATAGGCATCTGCGCCGGCGCAAGGATCGTCGGAGCGGCTGGGCTGCTCGACAACAAGCGCGCGACGACCCACTGGTTCTACGTCACCGAATTGCGCGAGGAGCATCCGTCGATGACCTATGTGCCGGATCGCCGGGTTGTCGCCGACCAGGGCGTCGTCACAACGACGGGCATCACAGCTTCGATGCCGGTCACGCTCATGCTGATCGAGGCCATCGCCGGCCGCGAAAAGGCGCAAGCCGTGGCCGCCGATCTGGGTTTGAGCGTCTGGAACGCAAGCCACGCCAGTTCGAGATTCAAGCTGACCCGTCCTTTCGCAAGCACGGTCGCCGGCAACGTCCTCGCTTTCTGGAACTACGAGCGGTTCGGGTTCGAGCTTCAGCCGGGAATGGACGAGGTTTCGATGGCCCTTGTTCTGGATGCGTGGAGCAGAACCTACAAGTCGGACACGATATCTTTTGCTGCATCGCGGGGACCGGTGGAGACAAGAAACGGCGTCCGCGTGATCCCGGATGAGATCGCGGCCGATCGGCCGCAGGAAAACCGCCTCCCGACGAGCATCGGACGCAAACCTGCGTCGGCGCTCGATCAAGCCCTCAAGGATATCGTCGCGCGCTATGGCGAGCCCACCGCCGACGTCGTCGCCATGCAACTGGAATATTCACGCTAGGATGATCCAATGAAGAACTTCAAACCGGAGGAAAGCTTCCTGGGCGAGGGCGCGCTTCGCTACGACGACGACTTGCGCGGCGATGAGGCAGACACGGTTCGGTTCCTGAAGGACCTCGCTCGCGGCAGGGATTGCCTCGAACTGGCGATCGGCACGGGACGCATTGGGTTGCCTTTGGCGCGAGAAGAAGGCCTGCGCGTCGACGGCATCGAGCTGTCGCCGGACATGATCAAGGTTCTGAAGGGCAAGCCTGCGGCAGAAAACCTGAACGTCGTTCAGGGGGACATGTCGAGCACCGATATGGGACGGCGCTATGGGCTGGTGTTCCTGGTGTTCAACTCGATCGGCAACGTGCTCACGCAGGACGGTCAGGTGAAGTGTTTCGAGAATGCGGCGCGCCACCTCGACCCGGATGGCGTCTTCGTGCTGGAGTGCCGGGTGCCGACGGCGCCGAAGCGCGACGAAGACGGGTTCATCGAGGTCTATGACGTCCAGACCGACAGCGCCCATATCGGTGCCTGCCGGTACGATCCCGTCAGCCAGATCCTCGACCTGCAGCACATCCACATTGGTGCCAACGGGATCCGCCTGGGGCCCATTCGGCTGCGTTTGGCCAATCCGCCGGAATTCGATCTGATGGCGCGCTGTGCCGGCATGACGCTGGAAGCGCGATATGGCGGCTGGCAACACGAGCCGTTCGATGCCCGAAGCTGGAGACATGTGAGCGTCTACAAGAAGCGCGGCCCCTAGCGGGCGGCAAGAAGGTCAGGGGGGTGGAGAGAATGTGCCATTCATTCCCCACCCGGTCCGCGCAAGCGCGGACCGACCTCCCCTCAAGGGGGAGGTGAGCGGACAGCGGATTTCAGAGAGATTGATACGCACCTTTCCTTGAGAGGGAGGTGAGCAGCGGCAAGGCTCAGAGAGCATGCACCCCTCCCGTTGAGGGGGAGGGCAGGGGCGGGGTGATATCTGGGGTTGGGCCTCGGCTACTCAGGCCCCGCGCGCCATGGTGGACATGGCGTCCATGTACTCCTCGAGATGCTCCATGTTCTCGAAGCGCATCCATCCTTCGTCGGTCTCCGCCTCGACCGTGCCGTCGGAGAGCACACGCGCCGGCCGTCCGCGAAACTCGCGCTCCTCGACCACGTAGAGCTCATCCTCGGCCGCCTCCGGCTGTTCCGGCTCCGGCTCGGCGGCCGCCGCCTTGGCCTCCGCGGCCTCCTTGACCGGGTCGGGCTCGTCCGAAAGCGCGGGGAGGGTGAGCTCCTCCCGTTCAGGCTCGGGCTCCGGCTTGTCGTGGCCCAGCAATATGGGCGCGGGCTCCGGCGCCTCGGGTTCGTCTTCGGGTTCCTCTTCGATCTCCCGCGCCGCCGGAGGCTCCGGCTCGTGCGCGGGATGGAACCGCGGCGTGAAGTCCTGGCCGGCGGCGGCAGCCTCGGCGGCAAGCGTCGCTCGCGCCTCCAGCAGCTTGATCGTCCTTCCGAGCGTCTGGTTCAGGCCCTCGATCGCCGTGGCGAGCGCCGCGAAACCGAACACCATGAACCCGCCCGCCAGCAGCGTTCCGGCAAGCCCCGCGTCGATGCCGTGAATGACCTGCCCCGGCGACAGGAAGCTCGCCAGACCGGCGCCGACCCCGGCGCCGACGAGCAAGAGGGCGAGCACATAGAGCGCGGCCTTCATGTCAAAACCCCTGCTGAACCCACCCCGATTCGCGCCAGAAGGCGGCAAGGCGCAATGTCGCGCCCGTCCTGGGCAAGATCAAGCCTTTTCCCCGTCGCACGGGAGACGTCAGCCAAGGTCGATTTTCCCTTCCACGACATGCTTCAGGCCGATCGTTTCAGATTTCACGGTCGCAATGATCGTCACGCTGCCGGATGTCTTGCCCGATTGCCTGACGGCTTTCTCGATCTCTTGCTGCGAGCTCACGCCGAGTTGCTTGAGAAAGCTTCGCAACGACATATTGAGTCTTTCGTTCTCCATGGACCTTCCACTCCTGAAATCGCATAGGGGCGCCGACACTCCTTCAAACGCGCGAGCGCGCCGGAAGGTCCGCGCGGAGACAATCGGCTACGCCATGTCGAAAGCGGCTTCCTCGATCTCCATGAACACCGCCCCGACGTTGCCGACTGCCGCATAGAGGATCGAGGCGCGCGCGCCCTGGAGGTCGGCGAAGAAGCGGCCTGCCCAGGAGCCGATATGGGAGCGGAAGAAGGCCCGCTGCTCCTCGATGGGCGCGGGCTCTCCGAAATGGCCGAGGATGAGGCCTGCCATCATCTCGCAAAGTGCTGCGATATGGTCCTCGTCGTGCTGGGTTTCGGCCGAGCGAACGATGCCGAGCCGCTCCATGTCGCCCTGCAGATGCGCAAGCGGATCGGTCTGTGCGAGCCCTGAACGGTAGTGGGAGCCATAGGGCAGGAGCTCGCCTCCGTCGATGCCGATGAAAAGGACGTGGTATTCTCGGTCGGCCGCCTCCGGGCTCATGCGGCGCGACAGATGCGCGAGCGAGCCCATGGCTTTCCCGAGCGGCGTCCCGTCGCCGCCCATGGACGCGAAGAGCTCGAGGTCGGTGCGCTGGGGCGGCGCTCTCAACACATGCGCGAGCATGCGATAGAGATTGGCCCTGAGCACATCCTCGCTGGAAACGTCGCTTGCCGTTGACAAGGCCGTTCGCGCCATCCTCTCGACCGCGCGGGCGTGGCTGTTTGCCGTTGTCCTGCCGCGCGCGTTCTCCGCCCGATCAGGCCACTATACGCCCGATCTCCATGCCGCAGCAATTTGAAGTGATGCGCCGGCCTTACTGCTCGATGACGATGCGGGGAGGGGTCCGCATGCCCCGCGGTTCGCCCTGGAGCGCCGACCAGACCCGCCCCGCAATCTCGCGGTAAACGGCGGCATGCGGGCTTTCAGGCTGTGTCGCCACGATCGGCTGCCCGCTGTCGGAGCGCTCGCGGATCTCGATGTCGAGCGGCACCTCGCCGAGGAAGGGCACGCCCAGCCGCTCGGCCTCCGCCCTGGCGCCGCCATGCCCGAAGATGTCGTGCGCCTCGCCGCAGCTCGGGCACACGAAATAGCTCATGTTCTCCACGATCCCGAGCACCGGCACGTCCACCTTGCGAAACATGGCGAGCCCCTTGCGCGCATCGATGAGGGCGAGGTCCTGGGGCGTCGAGACGATGACCGCGCCGGCGAGCGGCGTCTGCTGGGCGAGCGTCAGCTGCGCATCGCCGGTGCCGGGCGGCATGTCCACCACCATCAGGTCGAGCTCCCCCCATTCGACCTCGCGCATCATCTGCTGCAGCGCCGACATGACCATGGGGCCCCGCCAGATGACGGGCGTGTCCTCTTCCACCAGGAAGCCCATGGACATGACTTTCAGGCCATGGCCCTCGAGCGGCGTCAGCATGCGCGAGCCGGGCTGGACCTGCCGCGGCCGGCCGGTGACGCCGAGGAGGCGGGGGAGCGAGGGTCCGTAGATGTCGGCGTCGAGCACGCCGATCCTCAAGCCCAGCGCCTTGAGCCCGAGCGCCAGGTTGACGGCGGTCGTCGACTTGCCGACCCCGCCCTTGCCGGAGGCGACCGCGATGATCCTCTGGACACCGGGCACGCCCCCGACTGCGCGCCGCGTCTGCTGCGCCGGGGACGGAGCGGGTGCGGACTGGCGCTGCTGCGTCTGGCCACGCTGCTGCGCCTGCCCCTGGGGGCGCTCGGCGGTGAGCGCCACCATGACCTTGCCGACGCCCGCAATGCCCGCGACGGCCTTCTGGGCGGCGGCGCGCAGCGGTTCCATCTCCTGGGCGCGGCGAGGATCGACCGTGATCGAGAACATGACGTCGCTGCCGACGATCACGATCTCCGACACGAGCCCGCGCGAGACGGGGTCGCCGCCCGGATCCTGAACGCTCCTGAGCGCGTCCAGCACCTGTTCCCTGGAAATGGAGGCCATGTCGAATGAACGCGTGAGCGCCTCGGGCGTTGCGGGAAGGGCCGGCTAGCGGCCGGCGCCGGGCTGGCGACCGCCCAATTCGGCCGTGATCTCCGCAGCGACGCCTGCGACCGCGGCGCCGAGCGACGGGATGCGGCTGTCGGCGATGCGCGCCGTGGGGCCGGAGACCGAAAGCGCGGCGAGGCCGGAGGAATGCTCGTCGAAGATGACGGCTGCCACGCAGCGGAGGCCGATGGCGTTCTCCTCGTTGTCCACCGCGAAGCCCCGCGACTGGATGCGTTGCAGCTCGGCCTTGAGCGCCGGCGCCGTCGTGAGCGTGTGCGGCGTCTCGCGGGAGAGCTCGATGCGCTCGAGGACCTTGTCCACGTTCTCTGGCGCGTTGAAGGCGAGAAGCGCCTTGCCGACGCCCGAGCAGTGCATGGGCGCCCGCCCGCCCGGGCCTGCGATGGCGCGCATCATCTTCTGGGTCTCGACCTGCGCCAGGTAGATGATCTCGCCCCGGTCCGCGATGGCGAGGTTCACGGTTTCGCCCGACTGCTCCATGAGGCGACGCATGTAGGGCCTGGCGATGGTCACGAGATCGCGCGAGCGCACAAAGGCCGCGCCGACGCGGAAGGCCTGCACGCCGATCAGCCACACGGAGCGCTCCGGGTCGAAGCGCACATAGCGTTCATTCTGGAGCGTCGTCAGCAGGCGGTGGGCGGTGGAGTTGGGGAGCCCGACCTGATGCGCGACCTCGCTCAGGGAAAGGCCCTGCGAATGCACCGACAGCGCGTTGAGGAGCTTGAGCGCGCGGCTCAGCGATTGCACCTGGCCGGATGCCCGGAGCGCCTCCTTGCTCGGCACGCGCAGGCTCTCGCGCGCGTCGTTCCTGGCGGCGCTCAGGCCTGGCTGCCTTGCAGGGTGGTCCAACATGCGATTCCTCGTCGGCTCGTCGGCCGCCGGAGCGGCCGGGTTGCGTGGGCCGTCATACAGCATCCGGCGCGGCTTGTGGATCAAATTCGCTTGGGGTTGCGGCCGTTGCCAGCCCTGCATCAGGCCTTCTCGCTCTGCGCCAGCCCTGCGCGGTCGAGCGCCGAAAAATCCTCGTCCGACAGCGTGATCGCCGCCGCGGCCGTGTTCTCCTCCAGATGCTTGGCCTTGGACGTGCCGGGGATGGGAAGCATTACGGGGCTGCGCTTCAGGACCCAGGCGAGAGCGATCTGGCTCGGTGTGGCGCCATGCTTCCTCGCCACCTTGTCCACGATCCCGCCGGGCTTGGCGAGATCGCCGGCGGCGAGCGGATACCAGGGAATGAAGCCGATGCCGTGCGTCTCGCAGTAGTTCAGCACCGCCTCGCTGCCACGGTCCGCGAGGTTGTACTTGTTCTGGACGGTGGCGACTGGGAACACCTTGCGCGCCGCCTCGATCTCCTCGACGGAAACCTCGGAAAGGCCCGCATGCCGGATGACGCCCTCGTCGATGAGCTTGCGTATGGCGTCGAACTGCTCCTCGCGCGGTGTATCCGGATCGATGCGATGCAGTTGCCAGAGCCCGATGCTGTCGACGCCGAGCCGGCGGCGGCTCTTGTGGGCCTGCTGGATGAGGTATGCGGCGCGTCCGACCGGGATCCACTCGCCGGGTCCCGGGCGCGTGATGCCGCCCTTGGTGGCGATGAGAATGTCGCCGTAAGGGTGGAGCGCCTCGCGCAGCAGTTCCTCGGAGATATCGGGACCGTAGGAATCGGCGGTGTCGATGAAGGTGATGCCGAGCTCGCGCGCCCGTTTCAGCGTGGCAAGCGCCGCCTCACGGTCGTCGGGCTCGCCCCAGATGCCGGGGCCGGTGACGCGCATGGCGCCGAAGCCCAGGCGGCGGACCTCGATGTCGCCGCCGATCTTGAACGTGCCGGAACGGGATGCGTCTGGATTTGGCATGCGGATGGTCCTTGTCGGTTGGGATGGAGCAAAGTGTGGGAGTGAGCGAAAGGTGGGGGCCATGCCGAAGTCTGGCAACCCGCCACATATTCCTCTCCGGCATGGGGCATTGCGCAGGTTTGCCGACTCGTGTACTTTGCAGTGTAAAGTATCGGGGTGACATGGACGAACTCCACAGGGCTCTCGCCGACATCCGCACGATGCGCAGCCGCATCGCCGAGGCCACACCGTTCCGCGGCTATGGCCCGCTGGCTTTCGGGGCGAGTGGCGTCTTCGCGGTGGCAGCGGCGGTCGCACAGTCCCGATGGATCGCCGATCCCTTCGATGCGCCTGCCGCCTATCTGGGCCTCTGGATCGCAACGGCCCTCCTGTCGTCAGGTCTCATTGGCTACGACGTGGTCGCGCGCTCGCGGCGCATCCATTCGGGACTTGCGGACGCGATGATCCAGGGCGCGGCCGAGCGGCTGGTGCCTTCGCTCGTCGCAGGCGCACTCCTCACGGCGATCGTCTTCTTTAAGGTCCCGGAGCTCCTGTGGACCTTGCCGGGCCTCTGGCAGGTGATCCTGGCCCTTGGCGCCTTCGCATCGAGCCGCGACCTGCCAAGAGCCTTCACCATGCTCGGCATCTGGTACCTGTTCACGGGGCTGTCGTGCCTCGTGCTGGCAAGCGGCGACCATGCGCTTTCGCCCTGGGCCATGGGCCTGCCCTTCGGTGTTGGACAATTCGTCGGCGCTTTCCTCATCGCATGGACGGGAGAGGGCGATGCTGAAGCCTGAGGGCCAAGAGAAGGGGCGTTTCGCCTATGAGGGGCTCGACCGCGTGATCCACGAGAAGGCGCGGCTCGGCCTCCTCACCTCGCTCATCTCACATCCCAAGGGCCTGCTGTTCTCCGATCTCAAGCGGCTCTGCGACCTGACGGACGGAAATCTCAGCCGTCACCTGCAGGTGCTCGAGGCGGCCGGACTGGTGGAGATCACCAAGTTCTTCGACCAGAACCGCCCCCAGACCCTCTGTCGGATATCGTCCGAAGGACGGCGGCGCTATCTCGACTACCTCGGCGTGCTGGAGCAGGTCGTGAAGGATGCCGCCGGCAACGCCACTGCGCGGCTCGCGCCTTCCGGACGGCGGCTCTCGCCCGTTTGACCAAAATTTTTTGGGAGGAAGCTCTGCAATGCAAAGTACACGCGATCAAAAAGTCATCCGGCCGGCAGCGTGGTCGGCTGAGGGAAGGCAGCGACCTCGCCCGCCCCTCCCGCTGCGGCTTGTGCAGGACGCTTGGTGGCTCGAGGACGAAGCGCCGCGGAAGCCCGGGATCGTCCTGCCGTTCCGCCGTGCGGGAGCGCGTGCCGCCGGACGAGGACGCTGAGACATGTCGCAGGTGACGGTTGCCGTCGAAGGGACTACGAGCCACTCGCGTTCGCGCATCGGACGGAGACTGCTTGCCGTCGTGGCGCTCGTCATTGTCGCAGACTGGCTCTTCTACTGGCGCACCCCCGGCATATCGATCACGCTCTTCTTCCTCGCGCTCGCGGCGGCGAGCATTGCGGTCAACGAAGCCGTCGCCCCACGATGGCAGGTCTTCGCTGCCTCGACCGTGCTGCTCCTCGGGCTGCTTCCGACCGTCTTGAAGCCGGATCTGGTCTCCACGCTCTTTGGCGGCCTCGGCACGGCGTTCTTCGTCCTGGCGATGAACGGAAAGGCGGGACGGGGCTGGGCTGACAACATCCGGCGACCGCTGGCGCTCCTCGGTGGCATGGTCTGGCGCTTCGCGCCGGGCCTCGCACGGCTGGCGCGCTTCTGGGCGCGGAGCCGGCAGGGCAGGGGCTACCGGCGCGCCCTCCTCACCTGGATCGTGCCGCTGCTCGTCGGCGGCCTCTTTCTCTTCCTCTTCTACAGCGCCAATCCGCTCATCGCGGCCTGGATCAAGGCCCTGGACATTCTGAACATTCTCCACACGATGTCGTCGGGCCGGCCGGTCTTCTGGCTTTGCTTTCTCGCCATCGCCTGGCCCTTCGTGTTCCTGCACGTGGGCAGGAAGCGCATAGAGGTCCGGGCGCTCGTTCCCGCGCTGTCAAAGGTCGAGCATCCGCTCTTCGGCAAGGACGCGATCTTCAAGTCGCTCGTCCTCTTCAACGCGCTGTTCGCAGTCCAGACCATTCTCGACCTCTTCTACCTCTGGGGCGGCGTGAAGCTTCCCGCCGGCACCGACTACGCGTCCTACGCCCACGAGGGCGCCTACACGCTGATGCTGACCGCGATCTTGGCAGCGGCCTTCGTGCTGGCGGCGATGCGGCGGGGAAGCGAATCCAGCCGCTCGGTCTGGGTCCGCCGGCTCGTCTATCTCTGGACGCTGCAGAACGTGGTGCTCGTCTGCTCGTCCATGCTGCGGCTCGACCTCTATGTGCGGGCCTATGCGCTCACCTACTGGCGCGTGGCGGCGCTGATCTGGATGCTGCTCGTGGCCGTGGGGCTCGTGCTGATCATGGCCCGCATCGCGCTCGACCGTGGCAATCGTTGGCTCATCGGCATGAACCTCGCCTCGCTCGCCTTGGTCCTCTACCTTTGCAGCCTCGCGAACTTCCCGATGCTCATCGCGAGCTACAACATTGCCCATGCGGCCGAGCGGCCCGCGGGAAGCGCATCGCTGGACGTGGAGTATCTTGCGGAACTGGGCCCCTGGGCGCTTCCTGCCATCGACAGGTATCTCGCCGACTCGGCGGCCAGACATCGGCGACGGCTCGCGGCCGAGCGCGACAGGCTTGCTGCGCGCCACGTTGAGGAGCAGGAGGACTGGCGCGCCTGGAGTTTCTACGACTGGCGGCTTTCGCGTTACCTCGCGCGGAATTCGAGGTACGAGAACGTGCCCCTGGGACTTCGCCGGTAACGAAAGCGGGACGGTCGACCTGTTTCCGTCGCTCCCTGCAGCGTTGACAAGCGCCGCCCCGCTGCCGAGTGTCGTGCGGGGAGCGCATCCGTGACGATCCTGCTGCTCATACTGCTCGCGATCGCCGGCGGCTTCGTCCTCGGCCAGCTTTGGCGCGTTCCCGCGCGGGAGGCGCCGGTGCAGGCGCCAGCGTCGGAGCCGGCGAAGACGCTGGCTCCCCCCGACATGGAGGCGCTCACCACCCGTCTCTACGAGCTTGAAGGCGAGTTCCACGCCTTCGGCGACAATGCCGCGCATCCGAGCGCGCTCCTCACGCATCCGAAGTTCAAGGAGGCGGTGCAGGCCCTGGCGAGGCCGGAGGTGCCGCTGGCCGAGCTATACCGCTATGCGGAAGGCGGCAACTGGGGCCTGGCCTGCGCCGCGCTCGCGGCGCTGAAGGAGCGTCCGGACCGGGAGGAGGCGCGCGACCGGGTGCAGGCCATGTGCGAGGGCCTCGTCCCCTGGTCCCTCTATTTCGCCTATGAGCGCCTGTGCGAGGGCGAGGATCGCGTGCCCGTCGGCGCGCCGCTGGTCGGCGCAAAAGACTGGTGGGCGGACAATTCCTACATTCCCATGTTCTGCCGCGACTATCTCGCGCGCCGCGCGGAACTCGGCGACGAACCGACCTTCGGCGAGGCGCTCGGCGACATGCCCGCCCAGCAGCGTTCCGTCATCCGCAATTTCCTTCAGAAGGTGCAGCATCCCTCGGCCGGAAAACTCCTTGCGGAGATCGAGGCCCTGCAGCCGAGCGAGACGGGCGGTGGTGCCGGCATAGCCGGCGTCGGCCGCTTCTGGGACGCGCAGCACGCAAAAGAGGTTCTGGTCGAGCCGGAAGGATGGCGTGACCTTCTCTCCGATGCGCAGGCGAGCCTCGCCCGCAAGCCACCCCGCTCGCTCCTGGTGGCTGGAGAGCCCATGGCAGGCAAGACGGCCTTCCTGAAGCTCCTGGCGCGCCGCGTCTCGGGCAAGGGCGGCTGGCGCGTCTTCGAGGCGGGCGGCGCCGACCTGCAGGCGGGCCAGATGTATATCGGGCAACTGGAAGGCCGCATCCGCGAAATCCTGGACGAGCTCGCGGCGGGCAAGCGCGTCGTGTGGTACATCCCGGACCTGGTGCAGCTCGCGCGCTCGGGCACGCATCAGGGCCAGAGCGCCAGCATGCTCGACCAGATCCGTCCCGCCATCGCCTCCGGCCGCCTCGTCGTGTGGAGCGAGGCGACGCCCGCGGGCGCCGCCCGCCTCGTGCAGCTCCAGCCCTCGCTGCGCTCGCTTATCGAGGTGGCGATGCTCGAGCCCATGCCGGCGGAGGAGGCGCTTCCTTTCCTGCGCAAGGTCGCAGGCGAGATCGGCGACCGCACCGGCATCGCGATTCACCCCGGATGCGCCGACGTCGCGCTCGAATCCGCGCGCCAGTATCTTGGCGCCCGCGCCCTTCCGGGCTCGGCCATCCTCATGCTCAAGCTCACCATCGCGCGCGCCGCGCAAGGCAAGAAGGAGATCACGCCGTCCGCGGTGCTGGAGACGCTCGCCCAGCTCTCGGGCCTGCCGCTCTCGATCCTCGACACGCGCGAGCGCCTCGACCTTTCGACGATCCGCCAGTTCTTCGCGTCCCGCGTCATGGGGCAGGGCGAGCCCGTGAACGCCATCGTCGAGCGGATCGCCATGCTGAAGGCGGGCCTCAACGATCCCGACCGCCCGATCGGCGTCTTCCTCTTCGCCGGACCGACCGGCACCGGCAAGACGGAGCTCGCCAAGGCGGCGGCCGAATTTCTCTTCGGCTCGGCCGAGCGTCTCATCCGCCTCGACATGAGCGAGTTCCAGACGCCCGAATCCATGACCAAGATCATCGGCAGCACGAGCGGGCCGATGGAGGCGGACTCCCTCATCGCTCGGGTGCGCAAGCAGCCTTTCTCGGTGCTGCTGCTCGACGAGTTCGAGAAGTCGCACCCCATGCTCTGGGACCTGTTCCTGCAGGCCTTCGACGAGGGCCGCCTGACGGACGCGATGGGGCAGGTGGCGGACCTTCGGCACTGCCTCATCATTTTGACCTCGAACCTCGGCGCCACCGCCCATCGTGGCCTCGGCCTCGGCTTCGCGCCCCAGGCCGATGCCTTCACCGCCGACCAGGTCATGCGCGCCATCGCCCAGACCTTCCGGCCGGAATTCCAGAACCGCCTCGACAGGGTGATCGTGTTCCAGCCGCTCACCCGCGACCTCATGCGCGACATCCTGAAGAAGGAGCTGGCGCGGCTCATCGAGCGCCGCGGCTTCCGCGACCGCACCTGGGCGGTCGAATGGGAATCCTCCGCGCTCGAGTTCCTGCTCGAGAAGGGCTTCTCGCCCGAGATGGGAGCGAGGCCCCTGAAGCGCGCCATCGAGGAGCACGTGATAGCGCCCATCGCGGGCCTGATCGTGGAGCAGAAGTTTCCCGAGGGCGAGCAGTTCGTCTTCGTGCGGAGCGACGGACGCGCCGTCCAGGCGGAGTTCGTGGACCCCGATGCCGACGCTGTCGCGACAACGGAGCCCGTTGGGGCGGCCGAGCCCGGCGCGCTCGCCCAGATGATCCTCGCCCCCGCCGGCAGCGCGGCGGAATCGCAGGCGCTCGGCGCGGGGCTTGCCGAAGTGGAAGCCACGCTGGCCGGTGAACCGTGGACCGATCTCAAGTCGGCGCTTGCCGGGGCGATGGCGGCGCCCGGCTTCTGGGACCGGCCCGACCGGTTCGGCACGCTGGCGCTCTTTGCGCTCCTGGACCGCGTCAAGGCCGCGACCGAGACGGCGCGGGCGCTCAAAGACCGGCTGGCGCGGAGCGCCCGTTCCGACGGGGCCTGCTCGCCCGAGCTCGTCGCCCGCCTCGCGCTGCAGCTTCATCTCGTCAGGGACGGCATTCGCGACGCGATGGAGGGCGAGCCCGTCGAGGTGGCGCTCGCCGTCGAGCCGGTGTTCGATGCCGGCGCCGACCGGCAGGCGACGCTTGCCTGGTGCGTGAGGCTGCTCGCCATGTACCGGGCCTGGGGCGGCAAGCGGCGCATGCATCTTTCCGAGCTGGGGGAGGGCGATCCCGCCATGGAGACCCTGCTGGTGAGTGGCTTCGGCTGCCACCGCGTGCTGGCGCGGGAAACGGGCCTGCATGTCTTCGAGGCCGTCGAGGGAGGCGAGCGGCGGACGGCCCGCGTCCGGCTCGCGGTCGTGCCGCCGGGCGATCTGCCGTCGGCCAAGGTGCCGCGCCTCGTCCTGTCGGGGCTCGCCGACGGGCCGGTCTCCAACGCCATCCTGCGGCGTTATCGGGAGGAGCCGCCGCTCGTGCGCAACGCCGACGGCCGCTGGCGGACCGGCCGCCTGGACCTCGTGCTGGGCGGCGACTTCGATCTGCTCGGCGGCGAGGCGCCGGGAGCGGGGTCCTGAAGCCGATGGCGGTCATTGCCGAGGAGGCGGGAGGCGCAGGTCTGCGCAGCGGGCTCTTCATGTCCGTCGCGATGGCCTCCTACATCATCAACGACTCCATCACCAAGTGGATCGGCAGCGGCGTCGGCGTTGGTCAGTTCATGTTTGTGCGCGGCATTTTCGCGTCGGCCCTGCTCTTCGCGGTGCTCTGCTGGACGGGCCGGCCCCGTGACGTCGTGCACCTCCTCGATCCGCGCATCATGCTGCGCGGCATCCTGGATTTCGTCGCCACCGCCTTCTTCATTTTCGCGCTGCTGCATCTGCCGATCGGCGATCTGAATGCGCTCCAGCAGGCATCTCCGCTCGCCGGCGCGGCGCTCGCGTGGATGATCCTCGGCGAGCGCTTCGGCTGGCGCCGCTTCGTGGCGATCGTTCTGGGCTTCCTCGGCGTGCTGCTCATCGTGAAGCCCGGCGTGGGCGCCT
Organism: Parvibaculaceae bacterium; assembly: GCA_050181295.1. GTDB lineage: Bacteria > Pseudomonadota > Alphaproteobacteria > Rhizobiales > Aestuariivirgaceae > JBFXDI01. The sequence goes on from JBFXDI010000012.1 coordinate 36,478, forward strand.
TCGACATCCATGTCTTGGCGGGCCTCGCCTCGATGCTCTGCTCCGCCTTCCGTGACGTGGTGACGCGCCGCATCGCCACGCACGTCTCCTCCCAGGCCGTGGCGCTCGCTAACGCTTTCGTGGTGGGGATGGGCGGGCTCGGCATCGCCCTCTTCGAGGGGTTCGCGCCCATGTCGGCGGCGACCGTCGGCGCCATCGGCATCGGCTCGATGTTCCTCGTCATCGGCTACATCTTCTTCGTGCTGGCGATCCGCACCGGCGGCATCGCGGGGACGGCGCCCTTCCGCTACACCGTCATCGTCTGGGCGCTGCTCTCGGGCTACCTCGTGTTCGGCGAGATCCCCGACGTCCCTGCCATGATCGGCATCGCCCTCATCGTCGGGGCGGGACTCTTCACCATCTACCGCGCCGCCCTCAGGCTGCCTCCAGGAAATAGTAGAGCGTGAGGAACGCCGCCCAGGCGAGGATCGAGTAGCGCACCGCGGCCTCGGGCAGGGTGCGCACGAACCGCACCGCCCCGTAGGCGCCGACGATCGTTCCGATGCCGATCGGGAGCCCGTGCGCCCAGGACATCTGTCCGCTCGTGAGCAGGATGACGATGCCGATGACCGAGAACACGCAGATGAAGGCGTTCTTGACCGTGTTCGCCTCGTGCAGGTTGTCGTAGCCGAAGATGTTGAGGCAGGCGAGCAGCACGAAGCCCATGCCGGCGCCGAAATAGCCGCCATAGAGCGCAAGCAGGAACTGGCAGAAGAGCGACACGCTTTCCCAGCCGGGCCCGGCGAGCGGCGCGCGGTTGCGGAGCTTCGCCTTGATCCAGCTTCCGAGCGCGAAGAGGGCGGTCGCCGCGAAGAGCAGCCAGGGCACGAGGCGCGCGAAGATCTCTGCGCCGGACCAGATGAGGAGCAGCGAGCCGATGAGCCCGCCCACCGCCGAGACGACCATCGGCACCGGCAGCTTGTGGCGCACGCGGGCGAGCTCCTCGCGGTATCCGATGAGCGCGATGAGGTTCGCAGGCGCGAGCGCGATATAGTTGGTGATGCCGGCGGCGAAGGGGCTGAGTCCGGTGGCGAGCACGAGGGGGAAGGTGATGAAGCTCGCGCCCCCGGCGACTGCGCTCACTCCGCCTGCCAGTATGCCGCCCGCGAACAGGAGCGCGATCGTCCAGAAGTCCATGGTCCGGCAATATCCCCGATGCGGCAGCGGAGAGGAACAGCAACGGCGCTCATCCGCAACCCCGATCTTTGCAGCCCCGCCATGCGGGGCGGGTTCGATGCCGAGCGTCCGGCGTTGCACACCCCCCTTGGGGGGAGGTCGGCCGGAGCGGAAGCGCCGGCCGGGTGGGGTTTCGTTCGAGTACTTGGCGCGCTCCTCACCCCACCCCCGCCCCTCCCCCTCGAGGGGAGGGGTGCGGTTCGCATGGGTCTCTTGCCGCCTATCCGGCGCCCCTTTGACGGCCTACACTGCCGCCATGCGCCGCAGCCCGCCGGATCGCCACGGCTTGCGGAAGGCCGCCGCCTCCGCCCTGTTCGCGCTCGCGGTGTCGTTCGCAACGCCCGCCCGCGCCGAGGGCCTGGCGCCCGTGGCGGTGGAGCTGGTGCTCGCGGTCGACTGCTCCTATTCCGTCAACGACGTCGAATACGGCCTGCAGATGCGGGGCATCGCGGCGGCGTTCCGCGATCCCGAGGTCGTGGCGCTCATCGGCGACCTGAAGGACGGGGTGGCCGTGTCGCTCTTCCATTGGGCGAGCACCGCCAACAACAAGCAGGCCGTGCCCTGGCGGCTCCTGACGGACGCCGCCTCGATCCACTCCTTCGCGGCCGAGGTGGAAAGGGCGCCGCGCAGCCGGCTCGGTTACTTCACCGCCATCGGCCATGCCATCAACTATGGCGTGAAGCTTCTCGAGACCAACGCCTTCGCCGGCCGCCAGAGCAAGATCGACATCTCCGGGGACGGCCGCAGCAACGCCGGCCCCGAGCCCGACATCGCGCGCCTCGCCGCCTTCGCGCGTGGCATCACCATCAACGGCCTTGCCGTTCTGTCGGCGCAGCCTTCCGTCAAAGGCTATCCTTCCATCGCCGACTACTACGCCCAGCACGTGGTGATCGGACCTTCCTCCTTCGTGATCAAGGTCGAGAGCTACAACGACTTCGGCGCCGCGATGAAGCGCAAGCTCCTGCGCGAGCTCGGGCCGCAGGTTGCAATGCGGAACTGAGTACCCGGACTAACCAAACTTCCCTCTCCGCTCTTGACCCGACAATTCTTTGCCGTCTGAATTGCCGCCTTCACCGCCGGGTCGGGTTCCGGCGTCCGATTCCGTAGCGGGTTTACAAATTGCCGATTTCCCTCCTCATCGATTGCGATCCGGGGCTGGACGATGCTGTGGCCATCGCGCTTGCCGCCGCCTCGCCTTCGATCGACCTCGAGGCCCTGACGACGGTTCACGGCAATGCGCCGATCGACATGGTGACCACAAACGCGCTTTCGGTGTGCGAGGCGCTGGGGCTGGACCTGCCCGTCTATCGCGGAGCGGAGCGGGCCCTTAAAGTCGAGCCGCGCACCTCCGCGATGCTCTGGGGCGGCGACGGCAGTCTCAAGCTTCCCGCACCGAAGCAGCGCGCCGCGGGCGATGCGGTCGACTATCTCGCGCGAATGCTTGCCGCCGCCGAGCCGTGCTCGAAGACGGTCTGCCCCGTGGGGCCCTTGACCAATATCGCGCGCCTCGTGGAGCGCGCGCCGGCGGCGCTCAAGGAGATCGAGCGACTGGTCGTCATGGGTGGCGCGCTCGGAGCCGGCAACGCCACGCCCCATGCCGAGCTCAATATCTGGGTCGATCCGCATGCGGCGGCGCGCGTCTTCGCCGCCGATATTCCGCTGACACTCGTCCCCCTGGACCTCACGCGGCGCGTGGTCGCCAAGCCGTCCCACATCGAAGCGCTGAGGAGCTCGTCCGTTGCGACGGCGCGGCTCTGCGCAAGGCTCCTGCCCATGGCGGGCGAGGAGAGCCATCCTTCCTCGATTCACGATGCCTGCGCGGTGGGCTACCTCCTGTGGCCGGAGCTCTTCCATATCGATGAGGGCGAACTCTCCGTCGTGACGAGGGGCGCGGAGGAAGGCAGGACGCGCTTTCGCCGCGAGGCCGGCGGCCGCCATCATGTGGCGGTGGGCCTGAGCGTCGACACCTTCCTCGACCGTCTCGTCGCGACGCTTGCGTCGGGCAGCTAGGCTGTGTTCCGATCGAGAGCCGGGCTGTTCGGTCGGACCGGCAACGTCGCGAGCTGAACCATGTCGGTCGCCGTCCTCGGCAGCATCAATGTCGACATCGCCGCCTATGCCGAGCGCCTGCCGCGTCCGGGCGAGACGCTGCACGGGACGAGCTATGCCGTGACTCTCGGCGGCAAAGGCGCGAACCAGGCGGTCGCGGCGGCAAGGCTCGGAAGCGAGGTGAAGCTCATCGGGCGCATCGGCTGCGACCGCTTCGGCGAGACGGCCGCGGCGGAGCTGGCCGACGCGGGCATCGACACCGCGCTCGTGCTGCGCGATCCCGAGGCATCGACCGGCATCGCCATCATCGGCATCGATGCGCGGGGCGAGAACGCCATCACCGTCATCGCAGGCGCCAATCTGGCCCTCGACGGGAGCGACGTCGAGCGGGGGAGGGCGGGCCTCGCCTCCGCCCGCGTGGTGATGCTGCAGCTCGAGACGCCGCCTTCGGTCTCCTATATCGGCGCCGACATCGCGCGGGCCGGCGGCGCGCGCGTGATCTTCGATCCGGCGCCCGCGCCCTATGAGGGCCTGAGCCCTGATCTCTACCGGCGCGTCGACATCCTCACCCCCAACGAGATCGAGGCCGAGGCGCTGGTCGGCTTCCGCCCGTCCAACAGGGAGGAGGGCGCCCGCGCCTGCCGGCTGCTCCGTGAGCGCGGCATCGGCACCGCCATCGTCAAGCTCGGAGAGCGCGGCGTCTGCTTCCTGGGTCCGGAAGGGGAGGGGTTCGTCCCGCCCTATAAGGTCGCCTCGATCGACAGCGTGGCGGCGGGCGACTGCTTCAATGGCGGCTTGGCCTTCGCGCTCGACCGGGGCAGGCCGATGGCGGAAGCGGTCAGGTTTGCGGCGGCCTGCGGCGCGCTCGCCACCACCCGCCGCGGCGCCGCCGCCTCCGCCCCCGCGCTGCCGGAGGTGGAGGAGCTTGTCGCGCGCGGGCTGGATTTCCGCTAGAAAAGAGCCGGCCGATTTCGAGATCAGAAAACAGGGAGGTGATGATCATGTGGGCGATGAGCCGTCGAACCGTCTTTGCCGGAATGGCGTTTGCCGGCGCGCTCGCGGCGTGGACCGCCTCTCCGGCGCTCGCCGCCGGCGAGATCAAGGTGCTGAACTGGCAGGGATATGGCACCGACGAGAAATGGGCGCTCGAGATGTTCGAGAAGAAGACGGGCACCAAGGTCGTGCACGACTACTTCAATTCCGAGCAGGAGATGCTGACCAAGCTCAGGACCAGTCCCGGCGCCTATGACGTGGTTCTCATCAACAACATCTACGTCATGGATGCCGTGAACGAGGGCCTGATCCAGCCGATCGACACGGGCAAGATCACTCATTTCGCGGATCTGACGCCACAGTTGCGCGACAGCGAGCGCTTCGTGAAGGACGGCAAGCACTATGCCGTCTCCTGGGTGTGGGGCGTCACGTCCTTTGCCTATAACACCGACCGGATCAAGGAGAAGCCGGCCTCCATCGAGGCGCTGTGGGATCCCAAGCATGCGGGGAAGGTTGGCTGGCGCGACGATGCGCTGGAATCGATCCAACTCGCGGCGCTGGCGACCGGGCAGGACATGAACGCCCCCGACGACATGGAGAAGATCAAGGAGAAGCTCCTGGCGCTGAAAGGTCAGATCAAGACTTTCTGGTCGTCGGAGGACGAGTGGAACAAGTACATGGCGGCCGGCGACTACGACCTCGCCGTCTACTGGTCGGGTTCAGCCGCGCGCTCCAAGAAGGCCTTCAAGCTTCCGGTCGACTTCGTGGTGCCGCAGGAGGGCGCCATCGGCTGGTTCGACGGGCTGACGGTGGCGACGAACGCGCCCAATCTGGAAGGGGCGCTCGCCTTCATCGATTTCATGGTGAGCCCCGAGTTCTACGTGAAGTGGGATACAGATGTCGGCGCTCCGGCGTCCGCCAACGCCAAGGCGAACGCGGCGCTTCCTCCGGAGGCTCTGAACAGGGTCGTGCTCGGCGATCCGGAGGTCGTGAAGCGCCTGCAGTGGATGGCGCCTGTCTCCGACGAGCAGCGCCAGGCCAAGCAGGAACTCTGGGACGGCGTGAAGACCCAGCTCGCGAAGTAGTAGCAATGAAAGCCGTCATGCCAGCGAAAGCTGGCATCCCCTAGAGCGGTGAGAACTCTTCCGGGCATCAACTGGACGAGGCTCGGACCCTTCCGCACAGGATGGGTTGCGCGACCTCCGCAAACGGTTAGGCACCAGGGGATGCCAGCTTTCGCTGGCATGACGGAAAAAGAGGTAGCGCTCCGCAATTCGCGCTGTTCGGTAGAGGGTCCTGGTCGGTGACCCCTGCCGCGCGCCGCCATATCGCCATCGCGGGGCTCGCCGGCCCGGCCTATCTGTGGCTCGCGGCGACCGTGTTCCTGCCGCTCTCGGCGATGCTCTATTTCAGCTTCCTCACCGTGCCGCCGATCGGTGGGCGCGAGGCGGCGCTCACGCTTCGCCACTACGCGGCCTTCTTCGAGAAGGAGGTCTACTGGTACAACGCCTGGCGCTCGCTGAGCCTCGGCGTCTGGGTGACGGCCATCTGCCTGCTCGTCGGCTATCCGGCCGCCATGGCGCTCGCGCGGCACGTGCGCGGCCGCTGGCGCGAGGCGCTGTTCCTGCTCGTGATCCTGCCCTTCTGGAGCAACGCGCTGGTGCGCACCTTCTCGTGGACCATGGTGCTGCGGGCCGACGGCATCGTCGGCCGCTGGGTCGACGCGATCCTGCCGGGCTTGTGGACCGAGGACATCCTCTTCACCTATCCGGCGATCGTCATCGGGCTCGTCCATGCCTATCTGCCCTATGCCATCCTCACGATCTATATCTCGCTCGAAGGCATAGGCAGCGACCTCGGCGAGGCGGCGCTGAGCCTCGGAGCCTCTCCCGCGCAGGCGTTCCGGAAGGTCACCTTGCCCCTGAGCATGCCCGGCGTGCTCGCCGCCGTATTCCTGATCTTCGTGCCCGTCATCGGCTCCTTCATGGAGCCGCGCATCCTCGGCGGCACCAACGCCATCATGCTGGGGCCCATCATCGAGAACCAGTTCGTGACCGCCTTCAACTGGCCGCTCGGCTCCGCGCTCTCCTTCACGATGCTCGCCATCGTGCTCCTGATCCTCGCGGCCTCCGCACCCTTCGCCCGCCGCTACCTCGTGCGGGGGCAGGGATGACCCGCGGGCTGGGAGCAGGGGTCTTGAGGGCGCATCTCGCGCTGGTGCTCGTCTTCCTCTATCTGCCGATCGCGGTGATGATCCTCATGGCCTTCAACCGCTCGGCGCTCTACGAACTGCCCTTCACCTTCGACCTCGTCTGGTTCAAGGCCCTGGCCGGCAACCAGAAGCTCCTGACCGCGAGCTTCAACAGCGTCTGGATCGCGCTCGCCAACGCCATCCTCGCCACGACGCTCGGGACGCTGGCGGCGCTCGCCTTCGCGCGCTACGAGTTCCGCGGAAAGCGCCCGCTGCAGCTCCTGCTCTTCCCGCCCATCACCATTCCCTGGCTCATCATCGGCACCTCCATGCTCGTCTTCTTCTTCTGGACCGGCATCGGGCGCGGGCTCCACGCCATCCTGCTCGGCCATGTGGCGCTGTCGATTCCCTATGTGATCGTGGTGGTGGGCGCGCGCCTTCAGGGATCGGGGCCGGTGCTCGAGGAAGCCGCCGCCTCGCTCGGCGCGACGCCCGTCCAGACGTTTCTCAAGGTGACGCTTCCCGTCATGGCGCCGGGCGTCATGGCGGCCTTCCTCTTTGCCTTCGCCGTCTCCTTCGACCAGTTCGTCATTTCCTACTTTCTCGCGCCGCCAGGAACCTCCACATTGCCGGTCGAGATCTACACCTCCATCCGCAAGGGCTTCACACCCGAGATCAACGCCGTGTCGACCATCATTATCCTCGTCTCCATGGGACTCATGCTGCTGGTGGCGCGCCACTATCGCTTCGGGAGCACGAAGCCATGAGCCGGGTCGAGGTCGAGGGACTGACGAAGCGCTACGGCGCCCTGGCGGCGCTCGACGGCGTGTCGATCTCCTTCGAGGACGGCGAGTTCTTCGGCCTGCTCGGACCTTCGGGCTCCGGCAAGACGACGCTGCTCCGCGCCATCGCCGGCTTCGTGATCCCCGACGGCGGAGAAATCCGCTTCGACGGCAGGAGGGTCGAGGAAGTGCCGGTCCACCGCCGCGACATCGGCATGGTGTTCCAGAGCTATGCGCTCTTTCCGCACATGAGCGTGGCGGAGAACATCGCCTTCGGCCTCGACGTGCGCTCGGTCCCGAAGGCCGAGATCGGGCAGCGGGTCGCCGAGATGCAGCGCCTCGTGCGGCTCCAGGGGCTGGAGGCCCGCCGGCCCGCCCAGCTTTCGGGCGGTCAGCAGCAGCGCGTGGCGCTCGCCCGCGCGCTCATCACGCGGCCGAAGGTGCTGCTGCTCGACGAGCCATTGGGCGCGCTCGACCGCCGCCTGCGCCAGGAGATGCAGGTGGAGCTGAAGGAGATCCAGCGCCGCACCGGCATCACCGCCATCTTCGTGACCCACGACCAGGAGGAGGCGCTGACGCTCTCCGACCGAATCGCCATCATCGACAAGGGCCGGCTTGTGCAGATAGGGCCGCCGGTCGAGGTCTATGAGCGTCCGGCGACGGTCTTCGCGGCGCAGTTCCTGGGCGATGCCAACGTCTTTCGGGGAACGCCGGTCGAGGGGGGCCTGAAGCACTCCGACGGCACGCTGATCCGCACCGCCGCGCCCTCCGCCGGCGTCGCCGTTGTGCGGCCGGAGAAGATGGCGATCGTGGAGACGGGCGCGCCGGATGCCGGGAACCGCATCGAGGGCGAGGTGCTGCAGGCGGTCTATTCCGGCGCCTCGGTGACCTACCGCGTCCGCGTGGGCGCGCTCGGCGACACGCCGCTCCTGGCCTTCGCCCAGAACGCGGAAGGCCAGGTGCTGGCGCCCGGAACGCGCGTCGCGGTCACATGGCCCGCCACGCAGACGATCCCGGTCGCGCCATGACGGAAGGCTTGAAATTCGGACCCCTGAAGCCCGACGCGCTGCACGTGGCGGTCGACATGCAGCGCCTTTTCGGCGAGGTGACCGAGTGGCACTGCGCCACGCTCGCCGACGTGCTCGGCCGCGTGGGCGCCATCGCCGGGCATGCGCCTGCCCGCACCGTCTTCACCCGCTTCCGCACACCGCACAAGCTCGAGGACGCGGGCGGCCAGTGGCGGCACTACTACCGGCGCTGGAAGAGCGTGCTCGGCGAGGCGCTCGCGCCTGAGATGTTCGATCTCATGCCACAGCTCTCGACCGTCGCGCGCGCCAGCCGCGTGGTGGACAAGATGACCTATTCGGCCTTCGGGTCGCGTGCCTTCCATGATCTCCTGGGCGAACTCCATCCTTCAGCCCTCGTCCTCACGGGCGTGGAGACCGACGTCTGCGTCCTTGCCACCATGCTCGATGCCGTCGACCACGGCTACCGCACCATCCTCGTCGAGGACGCCGTGACGAGCGCCAGCGAAAGTGGGCACGAGGCCATTCTGGAGGTGGCGCGCGAGCGCTTCGGCGAGCAGGTCGAGGTCATCGCCACCGAAGCTCTTCTGAAAACGTGGCGTCCATGAGTCGTTCCGCATGAGCAGTATCCTGAAGACGCCGAACGTTCCGCTGGCGCGCGCCTGGAACACCTGGGACGCCGGCCGGCCGGCGGAGATGTCCTTCCGGCCGCTGGGGGTTCGGGTGACGCCCATGGCCTATGCCGCGAGCGCGGGGTCCGCCACCTTCTTTCCGCCGGGCCCGGCGATCCGCTACGGCGCGCATGCGCTGGATGGAAGCGAGGTGGAGATCGGCCTGACGCACGCCGGCAGCGGGCTGTCGCTCCGCTACGGCAAGGCTTCCGACTATGACCTCGAGGGCGGCTGGAGCACGGTGCGCACCGGCGAGTGGGGCCTGCGCGTCTGGTTCGTGCTCTGTCTCTCCTGCGACGAGGGACAGGAATGGCGCTACGACGAGGAGCGGAAGGTCGCGCATGCGACCGTCGGGCCGCGCAGCGTCGCCATCGCCTGCCTGAAGCCGCCGCTCCTCGTCACCGGCCACGAGCGGCTGGAGGACGTGGCGGCGGAGTACGAGGCGCATGGCTACTGGCACCTGGCCTCGCGCGCCGAGGCGGGCCGCGTGCTGGCGCTCCGCTTCAACCTCGACGAGATGCCGGAGAACCGCTTCCGCGTGCGGATAGCCGACCGCCTCGACCTGGCGGTGGAGAAGGCTGCCATTCCGCTCATTCCCGCGCAGGCAGGAATCCACGGGAAGGCTGGGGAACAGGGCCCCCTCGCCGCCATCCGCGACGTCATCGGCTGGAACACCGTCTGGGATCCGGTGAACGCGCGGCCCTACATGACCTGCAGCCGCAATTGGGACCTGAAGAAGTTCGGCGGCTTCGGCATGTGGCTGAACGACATGTGCGTGAACGGGCTGCTGGCGAGCGTGTTGGATGCCGACCAGGGCCGCGAGAATCTGTCCGCCGTGCTCTACGGATCGACGCCCGAAGGGAACCTCCCGTGCCTCCTGACTGGCAACGACGCCTGGGTGGACCGCACGCAGTCGCCTATCGCCTCGCTGATCGTGTGGCTCATCTGGCTGCGCACCCGCTCGCGCGCGCTGCTGGAGGCGTCCTACCCCGTGCTCGCGCGCAACCACGCCTGGCTCGTGGAACGCCGCGACGGCAACGGCAACGGCCTCCTGGAGTTCGGCTCCTCCGACACCGGCCGCGGCCTCTACCAGGGCACCAAGCTTGCCGCCAAGGACGAGTCCTTCATGGACAATTCGCCCCTGCACGACGAGGCGGCGTGGAAGCCCGACAGCCGCACGCTCGACTGCGAGGATGTGGGGCTGAACTGCCTCGCCACCCTCGATGCGGAGATGCTGTCCCTGATCGCCGCCGAGCTCGGCCGCGACGCCGAGGCGGCCCGGCTTGCGAAGGCGGCTGAGAAGCGCCGCGTGCTGATCCGGGACCGGCTCTGGGATAAAAAGCGCGCCATCTTCGCCAACCGCCTCTGGTCGGGGAAGTTCGTGCGGAGCCTCGCGCCGACGAGCTTCTATCCGTTGCTCTGCGGCGCGGCGACCCGTGAGCAGCAGGAGACGCTGCTTGCGCACCTGAAGGACCCGAAGAAGTTCGGCGGGCGCTTCGGCCTGCCGTCGGTCTCGCGTGACGATCCGGCCTATGGCGACAACGTCTACTGGCGGGGCCGCATCTGGCCGCTCCTCAATTTCCTCGTCTGGCTGGGGCTGAAGCGCTCGGGGCTCCACGCCGAGGCCGACAATCTCGCGGCCAAGGGCTACGATCTTTTCGAGGCCGAGTGGGCGAAGCGCCTGTGCCCGGAGAACTACAACGCCGAGACGGGCGAAGGGCTAGACCAGCCGGACACGGACGGGTTCTACTCCTGGAGCGCGCTTCTGCCCTTCATGCAGGCGGCGCGCGCCATGGATTTTTCGCCCTGGGACAGCTGGGAGGTCGTCAATGCGGGGGAGGATCTGGAGATAGGACCCCTCCTGACGCCGGCGGGCCGCGCGACGCTGACGCGACGGGCGGGCTCGCTCGCGCTCCGTGTCGGGGAGCGCGTGCTCTTCGAGACGAACATCCGTGGCCGCATCGCGCGGCTGGAGCTCGGCGAGGGCAGGCTGTCGCTTCGCCTGCCGGAGGAGGTTTCGGCCAAGGCGTGGATCCGGCTGCCGCAGGTGTCCGGCGCGTCGCTGCGCCTTGCCCAGGCGGGCAAGCGCGATCTGAAGGTCGCGAAGGGCAGGACGGGCGTGCAGCTTGCCCTCACCGCCGCCGACGCCGGCAAGGACCTGGTCGCCGTCTGGCGGTAGCCCGTTTTGTCATACCGGCGATCCCCCCTGCTTTCGCTAGGGGTTACGCCTCAGAACAGGCTCGCCTGCTCGGGCGCGGCCGAGGGCCGCTTCGGCCGCTCCATGATAGTCGGTTCCGCGACGAGAAGGCCGGCGGGCGCCGGTGCAAGCAGCGGCAGGACCTGCCGCGGCTCGACCCTGTCCGCGTCGAGCCAGGCCTGAAAATGCTCCGGCGCCACGATCACCGGCATGCGCTCATGCACGTCCGCGACATCGGGGCTGGCGGTGGTGGTGAGGATGGCGGCGGTCTCGAGCTCCGAGCCGTCCGGCCCCTGCCAGTACTCCCACAGCCCTGCGAAGGCGATGAGGCCGTGGTCGGGCCGATGGATGTGGAAGGGCTGCTTGCGGCCGGGGATTTCGCCCCTCCATTCGTAGTAGCCGTCGGCCGGAACGAGGCAGCGCCGGCGCAAGAGCGCGTTGCGGAAGGTCGGCTTCTCCATCACTGTCTCGGCGCGCGCGTTGATGAGCGGCCGCCCCGGGCGGATCTCCTTTGACCAGCCTGGCACGAAGTTCCAGAGCACCAGCGCGAAGCGCCGCGCGCCCCGCTCTTGCCGCACTATGCCGATCGGACCCGCCGGTGCTACATACGGACGCGGCGGGAAGCGTGCTTCGTCCTCGTAGCCGAAGAGGGCGCGAACCGCCTCCGAGCTTTGCCTGAGACTGTAAAGACCGCACATGGAATCGAGAGTGCCACGCGAAAGGATGGCGGGGGAAGTCCCGCCCGCGCCGCGCCAGGTAGCCGGCCCGATAGCGGGGGTCAGCATCTGCGTGGTGCGTGATGGCCGCGTGCTGCTTGCGCAGCGCGCCAAGAACGACCGGCTGAAGGGGTTGTGGAGCCTGCCGGGAGGCCACGTGGAGCTCGGCGAGACGCTGCGACAGGCAGCGCTCCGGGAACTCGGGGAGGAGACGGGCGTCACGGCCGAGATCAAGCTCGTGCTCGACGCCATCGACATCATTCACCGCGACAGGAAAGGGGCGGTCGAGCGCCAATATGCCCTGACGGTGTTCGGCGCCGAATGGACGGCGGGGGAGGCCCGCCCCGGAAGCGATGCATCGGCCGTCCGGTGGGTGCTTCCCTCGGAACTGGCCTCGCTTTCCATGACGCCCGGCACGGCCGATCTCATCGCCCGCGCCGTGCCTCAGGTCATGGCCGCGTCGGAGCGGCCGCCGCGTTAACCTAGTTTAACGGATAAAATTCGATCTATCGCGATCTCTGCTAGATTCAAAGTTGGGGATAGCGTCTGGGGGGTGGGACTCTGCAGGCGCTGTGATGTTCCGGGCGCGATGGAATCACTCTACCGTCCGGAGAAACTGCCACTGTAAAACAGGACGCCGGACGTTGAAACACATGCCGCTCAACAGGCGTCAGGACACGGCGCTGACGGACACCTCCGAGGCCGAGCCGAAGCAGGCTGCGCTGCGCTACATTCTCGAAGCGTGGGAGGAGGCCTCGCTGGAAGGGCTCGATTCCGACTGCATCGCCACCGCGGCGATCTTCGCGGCACTCTCCGACATGATCGCGACCTACGGCGAGGAGCCGGTCGCCATCATGGCCGAACGCCTGCCCGAGCGCATCCGCGTCGGTGAGTTCACCATTCCTTATTCGAAGCAGTAGGCGACCGCTCAGATCACCCCTCATTGCTTCGACAAGCTCAGCATGAGGATAACGCTGCCTCGTCCTGAGCTTGTCGAAGGTCGAGGCTCGACCGGCTCCGGCTTCGAGCTTTACCCGACTTTCACCGCCACGCGGCCGCGCACCTTGCCGGCAACAATCCGTTCCCCGAGCGACGGCACATCGTCAAACGTCGCCTCGCTCGTCAGCGCCTCGAGCTTGTCGAGGCTCAGGTCCTTCGCGAGCCGCTTCCAGGCCTCTTCGCGACGCGGCTTCGGGCACATCACCGAATCGATCCCGATGAGCTTGACGCCGCGCAGGATGAAGGGAGCGACCGAGCCTGGAAGATCCATGCCCTGCGCCAGTCCACAGGCCGCGACCACGCCGCCATACTTCATCTGCGAGAGCACGTTCGCGAGCGTGGTCGAGCCGACCGCATCGACGGCGCCCGCCCAGCGGGTCTTCGCAAGCGGCTTCGGCGCGGCGTTGAACTCGGCGCGGTCGATGACGGCCGAGGCGCCGAGGCCCTTGAGGAAACCTTCCTCCGAAAGCCGGCCTGTCGAGGCGGTCACCGCGTAGCCGAGCTTCGAGAGCAGCGAGATCGCGACCGTGCCCACGCCGCCCGCCGCGCCCGTCACGAGGATATCGCCGTCGGCGGGCTTCACGCCTTGCTCCTCGAGCGCCATGACGCAGAGCATGGCGGTATAGCCGGCGGTCCCGATGGACATCGCCTGGCGCGTGTCGAGACCCTTGGGCAGCTTGACCAGCCAGTCGCCTTTCACGCGGGCTCTGCCGGCATAGCCGCCACTGTGACTTTCCCCAACGCCCCAACCGTTGAGCACGACCTTGTCTCCGGCCTTGAAGGCGGAGTTGTCGGAAGCGCGAACCGTGCCGGCGAAGTCGATGCCCGGAATGAGCGGGAACTTGCGAACCACCGGAGCCTTGCCGGTGAGCGCCAGACCGTCCTTGTAGTTGACGGTCGTCCATTCGACGTCGACCGTCACATCGCCCTCCATGAGGTCGGCGTCGGTCAGTGATTTGGTCGTCACGGTCTGGCCGCTGTCGGCCTTGTCGACGACGATGGCGCGGAATGTGTCGGTCATGACGCTGGTCCCTGCAAATACTCTGTCTGTCTTATCCCATTTGCGCGCGGTGGCGCAGGAAGTGGTCGGCAAGCACCAGCGCCATCATGGCCTCGCCCACCGGCACGGCACGGATTCCGACACAGGGGTCGTGGCGGCCCTTGGTGACGATATCGGCTTCCTCGCCCGCCGCGTTGACGGTGCGCCGGGGGTTCAGGATCGAGGAGGTGGGCTTCACCGCGAAGCGCACCACGATGTCCTGTCCGGTCGAGATGCCGCCGAGGATGCCGCCCGCATGGTTCGAGAGGAATGTCGGCCCGTCGTTGCCCGACCGCATCTCATCGGAATTTTCCTCCCCGGAAAGCGCCGCCGCCGCGAAGCCCGCGCCGATCTCGACGCCCTTCACCGCATTGATGCTCATCACGGCGCTGGCGAGATCCTGGTCGAGCTTGCCGTAAATGGGCGCCCCCCAGCCGGCCGGTGCGCCCTCCGCCACGACCTCGATGATCGCGCCGGCCGAGGAGCCGCGCTTGCGGACGTCGTCGAGATAGTCGGCCCAGCGTTCGGCCGTCTTCGCGTCCGGCGAGAAGAAGGGATTGCGGTCGACTTCCTCCCAGTCCCAGCGGTCGCGGTCGATGGCATGCGGCCCGACCTGCACCAGCGCCCCCCGGATCCTCACCTGCGGCACGACCTTGCGTGCGATCGCGCCGGCAGCGACTCTCGATGCGGTCTCGCGCGCCGAGGAGCGTCCGCCGCCGCGATAGTCGCGCACGCCGTATTTGGCGTTGTAGGTGAAGTCGGCATGGCCCGGCCGGTAGAGGTCGCGGATCTCTGAATAGTCCTTGGAACGCTGGTCGACGTTCTCGATCAGGAGCGCGATGGGCGTGCCGGTGGTGACTGGGCCGCCCGTGCGCTCGTCCTCGAAGGTGCCGGAGAGGATGCGCACCTGGTCGGGCT
>JBFXDI010000013.1:0-50597 GCA_050181295.1 Parvibaculaceae bacterium
CGGGGTGTCAAGGAGATGTAAGGCGACGCGGGGAAGCCGCGTTCGTCTCGACCACGGGAACGATCCGAGACAGGAGATACCGATGAAGACATTCACACTGGCGCTTGTTGCCTCGACCGCCCTCTTTGGCGCTGCGACATCCGTCTCCGCCGCGCCTGCCCTGGGTCTTGCCGGCGACAAGTCCCTCGTCATGTTCGACACCGACAATCCCGCCGTCAGCAAGACGCTGGAGGTGACGGGTGTCGAGAAGCTGGTCGGCATCGACCTGCGGCCCTCCAACAACACCGTGATCGGCGTGACGCCCGAAAGCGTTATCGTCACCATCGACCTGGAGACTGGCGCCGCCAAGGAGCTTTCACGGATGAACACGCCCCTGACGATCGGCGATGCGCCGGTCGTGGTCGACTTCAACCCGATGGCGGACCGGCTGCGCTACATGACCGGCACGACCAACCATCGCGTGAACGTCGATACCGGAGAAGTGACGGTCGATGGCAGCCTCGCCTTCGAGGAGGCCGACATGCACAAGGGCGAGACGCCCAACATCGTCGCCGCGGCCTACATCAACTCCTACGGCAAGCCGGAGGCGACCGGCATGTACGACATCGATGCGACGATCGGCGCGCTCATCAAGCAGACGAAGCCCAACGACGGAACGCTGGCGGCCATCGGCAAGCTGAATATCGCAAGTCCTGCGTCGAACTACGCCTTCGACGTCCAGACGACGGCGGACGGAGCCAATACCGCGTGGCTCGTGAACGGCGAAAAGCTCTACAAGGTCAACCTGGAGACGGGCGCTGCGTCGGAATCGGGCACTATCACCGGCGCTCCGGGCCCGATCCGCGACATCGCCGTCCTGCCGGCGATGTAGTTTTCACAGGCGGCACTGACGGCGCGGCCGGGATTGCAATGCGCCCGGCCGCGTTTTTGCGCATCGAGCGTCTTTCTTTCTCCATTCTCCCGCCAATAGAATGTTCTGGAGCCTCCGGGTCGCCCGGAAACGAAGTATGGAGAAGAGAGTGACGCGGATCGTCATCGAGCGGGAGGACCCGCGCACGCCGGACTGCGCGGCGCTGGTGCATGCGCTGGATTCCTATTTCGCAGCGCTCTATCCGGCCGAGAGCAATCATCTGCTCGACATCGAGACGCTGGCGCGGCCCGAGATGCGCTTCTTCGTGGCGCGGCGTGAGGACGAGGCGCTGGGCTGCGGCGCGCTCTGGCTGCATGGCAGCGACTATGGCGAGGTGAAGCGCGTCTTCGTGAAGCCAGAAGCGCGGGGGCTGAAGCTCGGCCGCCTCATCCTCGACCGGCTGGAGAAGGAGGCGCGCGACAACGCTCTCGGCCTCATGCGTCTGGAGACCGGGATATTCCAGCCGGAGGCTCTGGGTCTCTTCGAGACGCACGGCTTCCGCCGCTGCGGCGTCTTCGGCGACTATCCGGCCGAGGATCCCAATTCCGTCTTCATGGAGAAGAGGCTTGCCTGACGTTTCCGCCTTTCCGCTGATCGACGTCGAGGGCAGCCCGCTTGAGCGCGGCATGGCCCACGGCCGCCAGGCGCGCGAGCGCGTGCGCCGGAGCGTCGGTCTTTACCGCGGCCGCCTTCAGCGGCTCGGGCTCTCCGACAAGGAGGTGTCGACGGCGGTCGAGCGCTATCTGCCGATCATCGAGAGCTTCGGCTCGCACTATATCCACGAGATGCGCGGCATCGCCGAGGGAGCGGAGGTTGGCTTCGAGGACATCGCGCTCGTCAATGCGCGCACCGAGGTCGTCGCCGAGGCGCGCGCGGGCCTCGCGACCGAGGACGCGCCGGACAGCTGCACGGGCGTGATCGTCATGCCGGAGCGGAGCGCTTCCGGCTCTCTCATCCATGCCCAGAACTGGGACTGGCTCGCCGCCTGCGTCGAGACCGCGGTGGTGCTCCGCATCAGGCGCGACGATGGTCCCGACATTCTGACCTTCACCGAGGCCGGCGGCCTCGCGCGCTCGGGCCTCAATGCGGCGGGCATCGCCATCACCGCCAACTATCTCGAGAGCGACCGCGACTTCCGCCAGCGCGGCGTGCCGCTGGCGCTCATCCGCCGCAAGGTTCTGGAGCAGGAGCATTTCGCCGCCGCCATCAGGATCGTGGCGACCACGCCCAAGGCCTGCTCCAACAACATGATCCTCTCGCATGCCGACGGCTTCGCGCTGGATCTCGAATGCGCGCCGGACGAGGCCTTTCCGCTCTACCCGGAAGGCGGCCTTCTCGTGCATGCGAACCACTGGCTGTCGCCCGTGGCGCTTTCGAAGCTCAAGGAGGCGGGGCTCGCCGACAGCCCGGACAGCCTCTATCGCGACATGCGCGTGAAGGCATTGCTGGATGCGAAGGAAAAAGCGCTGAAGCCCGAGGATGTGAAGGAAGCGCTGGCCGACCGTTTCGGCTGGCCCTATGCGGTCTGCCGTCCTGCCGTAGCGCTGGGTTCCGAGCCTGAGACGGCGACGGTGGCCATGCTTCTCCTCCATCCTAAAGAGCGGCGCATCGAGGTCGCGCCGATGCCGGCCGAAGGCCATGGTTTCACGAGCTATGCCCTCGATGCGGCATAGCTGCCCTGCCTTGCCGCCCCGGAATTGACAGGATAATCTTCACAACTGAACCGGACGCGGCCTGATGCGTTGACGTTCCGTCACTCTCGCGGCACATCCTGCGATCCGTCCATTGCCCGACCTCAAGGAGAAACTCCCGATGGCATTCGAACTGCCCCCCCTGCCTTACGACTACGACGCTCTCGCCCCTTACATGTCGCGCGAGACCCTGGAGTTTCACCACGACAAGCACCACCAGGCCTATGTCACCAACGGCAACAACCTGCTGAAGGACTCGGGGCTGGAGGGCAAGAGCCTCACCAAGATCGTCAAGGCCTCCTATGGCAAGAACGCCGGCCTCTTCAATAATGCGGGCCAGCACTACAACCACCTCCATTTCTGGAAGTGGATGAAGAAGGGCGGTGGCGGCAAGAAGCTCCCGGGCTCGCTCCAGAAGGCTTTCGACAGCGATCTCGGCGGCTACGACAAGGCGCGCACCGACTTCCTCGCGGCAGGCGCCGGCCAGTTCGGCTCGGGCTGGGCCTGGATCGCGCTCAAGGACGGCAAGCTCACGGTGATGAAGACCCCGAACGGCGAGAACCCGCTCGTGCATGGCGGCCAGCCGATCCTCGGCGTCGACGTGTGGGAGCACTCCTACTACATCGACTACCGCAACGCGCGGCCGAAATATCTGGAGGCCTGGTTCGACAATCTCGTGAACTGGGACTATGTCGAGCAGATGTACAAGGACGGGCAGGGCTGATCGGTCCCGTCACTCCCTTGAAGTATCGTCATGCCCGGCCTTGAGCCATGTTTGTCATCCCGGAAGCCGCGATGAGCGGCTGTCCGGGAGCGGATGCGTGAGAGTGGCGGACGCCGGATCCCAGACCCGGCCGTGGGCCGATCCGGGATGACATTTTAATAAGTCAGGTTACCGCGAATGCGCAAATGAGCGGATCGCCCGGACGATCGCCTCGAAGCCAGCCTTCGCGGGTGCGCTCACGGCGCGAGCGCGCATGTAGCTGTGGGCGAGCGCGGGCTCGCGTCTGACCTCGGCCTTGATGCCGGCCGTCTGTAGGCATTGGGCGAAGAGGATGGCGTCATCGTGCAAGGGGTCGTGCGCCGCGGCGGTGATGAAGGCGGGCGGCAGTCCGGAAAAATCCGTCTCCTGGAGTGGCACCGCATACTTGTCGGCCTCGGTCCCGAGGAACGAATCCAGATAGAACCGCATCTCGCCCCGTGTGAGGCAGGGCGCTTCCGCGTTGCGGATGTAGGAGGGCGTTTCGAGATCCGCCCCGAGCACCGGATAGATGAGCACCTGCGCCAGAAGCTGCGGCTCGTCCTGGTCCCTGAGCCAGAGGGCAAGTCCCGCCGACATCTGCCCGCCGGCGGAATCTCCCGCCGCGATCAGGCGGTCCGGGTCGATCCCGTGCGCCTCGCCCTCGCTCCTCACCCAGTCGAGCACCGCGAGCGAATCCTCGAGCTGCGCAGGATGCGGATGCTCGGGCGCCAGCCGGTAGTCGACGGCGACGACTGCCACATTCGCGCTGGCTGCGATCTCGGCGCACATGTCGTCATGCGTATCGAGTCCGCCCAGCACCCAGCCGCCGCCGTGGAAGTAGAGGACGCCCGGCAGCATCGATGAGGTTTGGGGACGGTAGATGCGGATGCCGACATTTCCGGCCGCGCCCTCGACCACCTGATCGCGCACGGCAAGGTTCTGCGGCCGCTCGGCGCGGAAGGATCGGCAGAGCGCATTCCAGGCCTCGCGCTGCTCGGGCAGGGGGCGCTCCGCGAAGTCGGCGGGGCATACGCGGTTGAGCTCGTCATAGAAACGCAGCATGCCAGGATCGACCGGCAGGATTTCCGGATCGGCCCCCTCGGACGGCTCGGGAGCCTCTTCTTCCGGCGCGTCGGCAGCTTCGAGCATCTCCTCAACGGGCTCGGCTTCCAGCTCGGGCGTAACGACCTCGGGCGGAACGATCTCGTGCGGATCGGCAAATTCGTAGGCGAGGCCCGGCTGGCCTGCCGCCATCCCCATGCTGGCGCTCATCGTGCGGAGGGCGCTTTCCCCCGCCTGCGCCGGAGGTAAGCCCTGGTCTGAGAAGCTGAGGGGGTCACGGGATCTGGCCTCATCGATCGGTCGGACCTTCGGACTCAAGACCAATTGAGGCCGAGGCGCAAGTCGCGTGTCTGTAACAGGCGGCTGCGATGTCTTATTGTCGGTGGATAAGGAGTCGAATCGCGTGGTCACCTGGCCCTGGGGCAGGGAGTCCGGCCTCAACGAGATGCATCGGGACGGTCCGGGCGTCGTGCCGGCCGAGTTCTCGACGGCGGGCATGCTGGCGGCCGTCGCCTCGATCCTGCCCGATCCCTTCCTCGTGCTCGATGCTTCAGGCCGGGTCCTCCTAGCCAACGCGCATGCCCGCGACGTTCTCGACGCCGATCCGCAAGGCCAGCATCTCACTGCTCAGATCCGGGCGCCGGTGATCCTCGATGCCATCGCCCAGGTGCTGCGGACCGGCGAGCCGGTCAGGGCGGACTACGAGCGGCGGGTGCCGATCGAGCGCCGCTTCGAGGCGTTCATTGCCCGCTTTCCGTCCTCGCCGCGGGTGGCGACCGGTGAGCCGGTGCCGGCCGTGCTCATCCTCCTGCGCGACCTCACGCACCAGCAGAAGCTCGAGCGTATGCGTGCCGATTTCGTGGCCAATGCCAGCCACGAGCTCCGCACGCCGCTCGCCTCGCTTCTGGGCTTTATCGAGACGCTGCAGGGGCCGGCCCGCGCCGATGAGTCCGCGCGCGAGCGGTTTCTGACCCTCATGCGGGCCCAGGCAGAGCGCATGCGCCGCCTGATCGACGATCTCCTTTCCCTGAGCCGCATCGAGCTTTCGGCGCACGACCGCCCGCGCGCCACGCTCGACATGCGCGACGTCGTCCGCCATGTCGCCGACGTGCTCTCCAGCATGGCCCGTGAGGCGGGTGTCGAGGTCGATCTCGACCTGGCGGAGCGGCTTCCCGTGAAGGGCGACCGGGACGAGCTCGTGCAGGTGCTCCAGAATCTTGTGGAGAACGCCATCAAGTACGCTCCGTCCGGCAAGCGCGTCGCCCTGTCCGGCAAGGTGGACAGTGAAGTGGGGCGGGTGGTGGTCACGGTGCGCGATTTCGGGCAGGGGATCGCCGCCGAGCACCTGCCGCGGCTGACCGAGCGCTTCTACCGCGTGAGCGTGCAGGAGAGCCGCTCGCGCGGCGGAACCGGGCTCGGGCTCGCCATCGTCAAGCACATCCTCAATCGCCACCGGGGCAAGCTCGCCATCGCCTCGACGCCGGGCGAAGGCTCGACCTTCACGGTCAAGCTGCCGCTCGAGCGGGGGTAGTTAAGGAGCCCCAAAACGCTCGTCCCCGCGAAGGCGGGGACCCAGCATCGTGGATTCCCGCTTGCGCGGGAATGAGCGGATTGGTGTGGGATTTAGCCCGCCGCGCGGATCCGCCGGCGGTCGTGCAGCGGCTGGTAGGCCATCCGCGCATGGTGCGCGCAGTAGGGGCTGCCGGCCCGGGGCGCCACGCCGCAGAAGCAGAAATCCTCCGTGCCGGGATCGCCGATCGGCCAGCGGCAGGTCTTTTCCGTGAGCATCAGGATGTTGACCCGCTCGCCCTTGGGCAGGTCCACGAGGCGGATGGGCTCCGGCTCCGGCTGCGGCCGGAGCATGGGCTTCGCCTCGAACTGGGGCTTGAGCGCCGTGGCGCCGGCGGTCGGCATGAGGCTCGGGCGACTTGGATGGCTGGGCTCGCGCGGCCGGCGCGGCTTGCTGCTGACGCGCGCCGGCAATGTGCGGCCGGAGAGTCCCAACCGGTGCAACTTGCCGATGACAGCGTTACGGGTGACGCCGCCGCCGAGCCTGAGCGCGATCTGGCTGGCGCTCAGGCCGTCCGTCCACAGCTTCCGCAGTTCCTCGACCCGCGCGTCGGTCCACGGGGCCTTCTCCGATACGGCCTCGACGGTCTCTAGCATCGCTTGAATCCCTTCTCCTTCGCCGGAATCCGTGTCCGGTGTCAGTGCTCGTCTACGCCTGACTGGGAACGCTACATCTCGTAGCTGATAAGGGGCACGCTACAATATCTGGAAAAAACAGGGCAACTCTTCATGCCCTGCATCCGGGGAGTTTTCCCCAGATTCCTCCTCGCGAGCGGCAATCCTTGCCCGAAAGTTAACAGCCGCCCGAATCCGGCGTCCATGCGGCGTTCTGACTCACTTGAGGCTCCGCGTTGACCCCCGAAGGCCTAAAAACTATAAGGAAATTTCTTGGACCGATGCCGCCGCGGACCGGCGGCATTTTCGATTTCGAGGGCATCTGCACATGAACGCGCCGCTTCTCCCGACCTATGCGCGGGCCGATATCGCATTCGAGCGGGGCGAGGGCGTGCGCCTCTATACCGACAAGGGCGAGGCCTATCTCGATTTCGGCGCCGGCATCGCCGTCAACTCGCTGGGCCATGCGCACCCGCATCTGGTGGCGGCGCTGCAGGAGCAGGCGGGCAAGCTCTGGCACACCTCCAACCTCTATCGCATCCCTGAGGGCGAGAGGCTGGCGCGCCGGCTGGTGGAGGCGACCTTCGCCGACCTCGTCTTCTTCACCAATTCGGGCGCCGAGGCGATCGAGTGCTCCCTCAAGATGGCGCGCAAATACCATTCTGCCAACGGCGCGCCCGAGCGCTTCCGCGTCATCACCTTCGAGGGCGCCTTCCATGGCCGCACGCTCGCGACCATCGCGGCCGGCGGCCAGAAGAAGCACCTCGACGGCTTCGGCCCCAAGGTCGATGGCTTCGACCAGGTGCCGTTCGGCGACATGGCGGCGCTTGAGGCGGCGATCGGTCCCGAGACGGCCGCCATCCTGCTCGAGCCGATCCAGGGCGAGGGCGGCATCCGCGCCTTCCCGCCGGAAGTGCTGCGCGCCGTGCGCGCGCTCTGCGACAGGCATGGGCTCCTGATGCTCCTGGACGAGGTGCAGTCGGGCGTCGGGCGCACCGGCAGGCTCTTCGCGCATGAATGGTCAGGCGTCACTCCCGATGTCATGGCCATCGCCAAGGGCATCGGCGGCGGCTTCCCCGTGGGCGCGTGCCTTGCGACCGCCAAGGCGGCGGCGGGCATGACGGCAGGCAGCCATGGCTCGACCTTCGGCGGCAATCCGCTCGCCATGGCGGTCGGCAATGCCGTGCTCGACGTGGTGCTGGCCGACGGCTTCCTCGACCATGTGCGGCACGCGAGCCTGCTTTTGGCGCAGCGCCTCGCGGGGCTTGCCGATTCCCATCCCGACATCATCGAGGGCGTCAGGGGCGAGGGGCTTCTCACGGGCCTCAAATGTCGCGTGCCCAATGCCGATCTCATCAAGGCGGCGCTCGACCAGAAGCTCCTGACGGTGTCGGCCGGCGACAACGTGGTTCGGCTTGCCCCGCCGCTGATCGTCACCGACGCCGACATCGCGGAAGCGGTGGAGAAGCTCGACCGGGCCTGCACGGCGCTCTCCAGGACGCGTCCGCTGGCGGCGAGCGCCTGAAATCATGTCCGCGCCCCGGCACTTCATCGACCTCGGCGATTTCGACGGCGGGACGCTTCGCGCGATCCTCGACCATGGCAGCGCCATGAAGCAGGCGCGGCGCGGGCGGCCTCAAGGGGAGCGCGAGCCCGGCGAGCCGCTCAAAGACCGCGTGCTGGCGATGATCTTCGAGCAGCCCTCGACACGCACCCGCGTCTCCTTTGACGTCGCCATGCGCCAGCTCGGCGGCGAGACGCTGGTGCTTTCGGCGGGTGACCTGCAGCTTGGGCGCGGCGAGACCATCGCCGACACGGCGCGCATTCTCTCGCGCTATGTCGACGCCATCGTCATCCGGGCGAAGTCGCATGCAAGCGTTCTGGAGCTTGCCGAGCATGCGACCGTGCCGGTGATCAACGCGCTCACCGACCGCTCGCATCCCTGCCAGATCATGGCCGACGTCATGACGCTGGAGGAGCATCGCGGACCGATCAAGAACGAGCGTGTCGCCTGGGTGGGCGACGGCAACAATGTCGCCGTCTCGTGGATCCATGCCGTCACGCGGCTGGGCGGCGAGCTTCGGGTGGCGACGCCCGACAGCCTGAAGCCCGACCTCTCGGTCGTCGAATGGGCAAGGCGCGAGGGCGGCAAGGTTTCCCTGACGCGGGATCCGGAGGCGGCGGTCAAGGACGCCGGCTGCGTGGTGGCCGATGTCTGGGTGTCGATGCACGACAAGGACGCCGAGAACCGCCACAACCTGCTGAAACCCTACCAGGTGAACGCGCGGCTGATGGGCCTCGCCCGGCCGGATGCCGTCTTCATGCACTGCTTGCCTGCGCATCGCGGTGAGGAGGTGACGGCCGACGTCATGGATGGGCGGCGCTCGGTGGTGTTCGACGAGGCCGAGAACCGGCTCCATGCCCAGAAGGCCATCCTCGCCTGGTGCCTCGGCAAGGCGGAATAGCGCCCGGTCGAAATCCCTCTCCGCCCGCCCTATATAGGCCGGATGATCGAGCCCCACATGCAGTCCGCCGCCGGCCCCGCCGTCATGCCCCAGTCCGGCGACGACACCGTTGTCCCCTTCGAGGTCAAGCCGCTGGGCGTCCGCGGCCGGGTCGTGCGGCTGGGCGAGACCGTGGACGGCATTTTGCGCCAGCACGACTATCCGGAGCCGGTCTCGGCGGTGCTGGCCGAGGGCACGGCGCTCGCCTCGCTCCTCGGCTCGGCGCTCAAGTTCGACGGCACCTTCATCCTCCAGACCCGCTCCGACGGGCCCGTGGGCCTGCTGGTCGCCGACTACGCATCGCCCGGGCGCCTGCGCGGCTATGCGCAATTCGATGCCGGAAGGATCGGCGCCCTCGGAAACAGGCCCTCGCCCGCCGCGCTGTTCGGCGGCGGGCATCTGGCGCTCACCATCGATCCGGGCATCGGCAAGGAGCGCTATCAGGGGATCGTGGCGCTGGGCGAGGAGGGGCTCGAAGGCGCGGCCCACACCTATTTCCGCCAGTCCGAGCAGATTCCGACCAGCCTCCGTCTTGCGGCCGGGCCGCTCGTCGGCCGGGCGCGTGAGGCGGCCCGCTGGCGGGCCGGCGCCGTGATGATCCAGCACCTGCCGCGCGAAGGCGGCTCGAGCCCCATGGAGTTCTCCTCGGGCGATGCGCCGGAAGGCACGATCGAGGCGGTGGTCGAGGACGACCGCTGGGTAAAGGCGCGGTTGCTCCTGGAGACGGTCGAGGACCATGAGCTTCTCGACCCGCAGCTTTCGCCCGAGCGGCTGCTCTATCGGCTTTTTCATGAGGACGGCGTCACCGTCTACCCGGCCCGTCCGCTCGAGCGCGCCTGCTCCTGCTCGCGCGAGCGCGTGGTCGGGCTGCTCAGGACCTTCGAGGAGGCTGAGCGCGACGCGATGCTGGAGGACGGCCGCATCGTCGTCTCCTGCCAGTTCTGCTCGCAGACCTACCGCATCGGTCCGGAGGAGCTTTCGTGAGTGTAGACGGCGCCTGAAGGAGGCCCTGCGCCGAGGTTGCCTCAGTCCATCCCCTGCCTCGATCAGCCGCTCGCGCGCTCGCGCCAGGCGGCGACGAGATCGTCCGCGTCCAGGACCAGCCCCGTGTTGAGCGACATGATCTTCAGGGCGGCGCTCTCGAGCTCTTCGTTGGTGCCGGCCACGAGATCCCGCACGGTGATCACCCGATAGTTCCGGTTCGACGCGTCGAAAGCCGTGTTCAGGATGCAGCAGTCCGTCATGATGCCGGTCAGCACCACGGTTCCGACGCCCATCTGGCGCAGCAGGAAGTCGAGATCGGTCGGATAGAAGGCGGAGAGCCGCTTCTTGGAGCTCACGATCTCGTCCTGGGGCTCCGTCCGGGTCGCGAGCTTCGTCCACCGGCTCCCCTCGATCCCGTGCTGGTCGATGTTGGGGATGCCGCCGACGTATTCGCTGAACCCCAATCGCCAGGCGCTGGGGATCCCCTTGGTGTCGTCCGCTCCGGAGGGACGCAGGCCGGTGCGAACATGGATGACGCGGACGCCCACCGCCCGCGCCGCATCGTGAAACGCATTCATAGGATCGACGATCGGGCGGCCCCGCGGCGCCGGGCACGGGCATGCGGGGGACTCCGACAGGTGCCCGTCGTGCATGTCGATCGAAATGACGGCGCTTGTCCTCGGGTCGAGATAGGCCTCGTAGGCATCGCTTTCGGGAAGCGGACGCCTCTCGCCGTAGAGATAGTAGTCGGTCATCGTCGGGGCTTCCCTCACCTCACCGAACCATGCATCCCGGCGGATCGCGATGGCGCATGGCCGTCTCCGCCGCGCGGATCGATTTTGACAGGATTAAAATTCATTCTATTATGGTCATAGGGCCGTCGACACGCAAGGCTCGCGGCCAGCTCATGGGGAGGTTGGAAAGATGATCGCAAGCAGTCGCCGGGTTCTATCCGCAGTCACGATCGTATCCTCGCTATGCCTTCTGCCGCTCGCGGCCTCCGCGGCCGACCCAACTGCGGCCTTCATCTATGTGGGCCCCGTGGGCGACGCGGGCTGGAGCTACCGGCACGACCAGGGCCGGCAGTGCATCGAGAAGGACGGGATCAAAACGTCCTTCGTCGAGTCCGTTCCGCAGGCGGCGGATGTCGCCAACATCGAGCGGGATTTCCTCGGCCAGGGCTTCAGCATGATCTTCGCGACGGCCTTCGGCTACCAGCCCTTCACCCAGCAGGTCGCGAAAGAGAACCCGGAGAAGTTCTTCTTCGGCATCACGCCGACGATCGCGCCCGCCGACAACATCCTGAACTACTACGGCAAGCTCTGGGACGGCCGCTATCTCACCGGGATGGTCGCGGGCGCCATGACGAAGACGAACAAGATCGGCTTCGTCGCCGCCGTGCCGATCCCGACCGTCATCGCCGGCCTCAACGCCTTCGCGCTCGGCGCCCGCGCGGTCAACCCGAAGGCGGAGGTGCAGGTCGTCTGGACCCTCTCCTGGTACGATCCGCCGGCGGAGAAGCAGGCCGCGGTGGCGCTCGTCGAAGGCGGAGCCGACGTGGTCGGTCAGCACCAGGATACGCCCTCACCCGTTCAGGGGGCTGCCGAGAAGGGCGCCTGGGCGATCGGCTCGGAGTCGGACATGACGAGCTTCGCGCCCGAGAAGTATCTCACCGGCACGGTTTGGGACTGGTGCCCGTTCTACAAGAAGGCCGTCGCCATGGTGAAGGACGGCAGCTTCAAGCCGGGCGAGTTCTACGGCGGGCTCGACGACGGCACAGTTTCGCTTGCGCCGCTCAACAAGGCCGTTCCGGCCGACATCGCGGCCAAGGTCGAGGAGGCGCGCACGGGAATCGTCGCGGGAACCCTCGACTACTGGAAAGGTCCGCTCAAGGACAACCAGGGCGCGGTCGTCGTGGAGGACGGCAAGACCCTCGCGATCTCCGACATCAACAACATGAAATGGCTGGTCGAGGGCGTGATCGGCAAGATCCCGTCTCAGTGAGCTCACGGGGCTCTTGGAGCGGGCGCGGGCGTGGACCAGTTCCTCGTTCAGATTGAATCGGTCAGCAAGCGCTTTGGGGACCTCTTGGCCAACCGGGAGGTCTCGATCGCCTTTCCCGCCGGATGCGTGCTCGGCCTCCTCGGCGAGAACGGGGCCGGCAAGACGACCGTCATGAACATCCTTTGCGGGCTCTATCTGCCCGACCGCGGGCGTATTCTCGTGGACGGGCAGCCCCTGAAGCTCGGCTCGCCGCGGAGTTCTTTCGACGCCGGCATCGGGATGGTGCACCAGCAGTTCAAGCTGATCGAGCCGTTGTCGGGTTTCGAGAACATCTCGCTTGCAATGGACCGCGGGCGCTTCCTCAACGCGGGCCGCCCACGCGAGGACGTCTCGGTCCTCAACCGCGAGCTGGGATTCGACCTCAATCTTGAAATGGCGGTCTGGCAGATGACGCTTGCCATGCGCCAGCAGCTCGAAATCCTGCGGGTGCTTGCGTCCGGCGCCCGCGTTCTGATCCTGGACGAGCCGACATCGGTCCTCTCGAGTCTGGAGAGCCAGAAGCTCTTTGCGATCGTCCGGAAGATCGCGGCCTCCGGTCGTTCGGTCGTTCTCGTCAGCCACAAGCTCGCCGAGGTTCTCGCGGTGGCGAGCCGACTCGTCGTCATGCGCCAGGGCGAAGTCGTCCATGCGGGCGTGGCGCAGGGTATCGAAGTCTCGGCGCTTGCGCGGCTCATCGTCGGCGAGAGAGAGATCCGGAGCGGCGCGCGCACCACGCGAAAACCGGGGGACGTCGTCCTTGAGGTCCGCAACATCGAGGCTCTGAGCGACCGCAACCTGCCGGCGGTTCGGAGCGTCTCCTTCGAGGTGCGCGCGGGCGAGCTTGTGGGCCTCTTGGGGGTTACGGGCAACGGCCAGAACGAGCTCATGGAGGCCATCGCCGGACTCCGCCCCATCCAATCGGGCTCGATCAGGGCGCCACGCGACCCGTATGGGCGGGGGTTCGGCTACGTCCCCGCGAAGCACCTGGGCGTGGGCATCGCGCCGGGCCTCACCATCGCCGACAATGCGCTGCTCGGCCAGCAGGGAAGGCCCGCCTACCGCCGCTGGCTCGACCGTCGCGCGATGACAGGGCATGCGGAGAGGATCATGCTGAGCTTCGGCGTCAAGGCTCGGCCGGAGAGCGTCGCCAGCCGTCTTTCCGGCGGCAACCTCCAGAGGCTGGTGCTCGGACGCGAGCTCGAGCCCGATCCGCCCCTCATCCTCGCCGACTATCCGACGCGCGGGCTCGACGTCGCTGCCGCCGCCGAGATCCGCGCGCGCCTTGTCGACCGGGCCGAGGCGGGGGCGGCGGTCCTCATGTCGAGCGAGGAGCTTGACGAGACGCTGGCGATCGCCGACCGGGTGATGGTGATGCACCGGGGCGAGGTCGTCGCGATGCGCGACCCGCGCGCCCTGTCGATGGACGAGCTCGGGCGCCTCATGACCCTCGGGGGCGTTTGACGTGCCGCTGCCGCGGTTGAGGCTCGAGCCGCGCCTCGATGAGGCGACGACGGGCGAGCTGGTGGTCCGCGCCGGCCTGGGGTTTCTCCTGGCGCTGGTGTTGGGCGCGGTTCTCCTCGCGGCCTTCGGCTACGATCCCGTCGTCGCGTATGGAGCGCTCTACCGCGGGGCTTTCGGCACGGCGCGCGCTGTCGCGGCGACGCTCAACAAGTCCGTGCCCATTGCGCTCTGCGCCTACGGCATCGCCTGCGCCTACCGGGCGAGGCTCTGGAACATCGGCGCGGAGGGTCAGCTCTACATGGGCGCCTGCGCCGCGACCGGCATCGGCCTCCATCTGCCTCCGGAAACGCCTGCCGCGGTCGCGATGCCGCTCTTCTTCCTCGCCGCAGTCGCGGGAGGAGCCGCCTGGGCGGCCATCGCGGCGATCCCGCGCGCCACGATCGGCATGAACGAGATCCTCTCGACCCTCATGCTCACCTACATCGCCATCCTCTTCACCGACTATCTCGTGCTCGGTCCCTGGGTAGACCCGGCGGCCTTTTCCTTCCCCTATTCGCCGCCCGTCATCGAAGGCGCAAGGCTCGGCGTGCTCTACGGCGGCGTGCACTGGGGCATCGTCTTCTCGATCGCGGGGGCGCTACTGCTCCATGCGATCGATCGTGGGCTGCCATGGGGCTACCGGCTCCGTGTGGTCGGCGACGCACCGCTCGCCGCCCGCTACGGCGGCATCGACAACCGCGCCGTGATGGTCCTGGCGCTCGTCCTCGCCGGGGCCTTCGCCGGCCTTGCCGGCGCAATCGAGGTTTCCGCCTCGACCACCAGGCTGCAGACGGGACTGTCGCCCGGCTACGGCTTCATGGCCATTCTGGTGGCGTGGCTCGCCAACGCCCGCCCCTTCGGCATCCTTGTGGCCTCGATCCTCTATGCTGGCCTGCTCAACGGCGGGTTCGCGTTGCAAGTGTCGAAGATACCCCCGGCGGTCGGAACCATCCTGCAGGCGACAATCCTCCTCTCGGTGCTCGCTATCATTGGACTGGCGAACTACCGAGTGAGGTTCCTCAGGCCTCAGGTCGAGGCGCCATGAGCATCGAGCTGCTGCTTGCCGCCGCGCTCGTCTCGGCGACGCCAGTTCTCTATGCGGCGCTGGGGGAGCTTCTTGCCGAGCGCGCGGGCGTCCTCAATCTCGGCGTCGAGGGCACCATGCTGATCGGCGCGGTTTCAGGCTTCGCGGCGGCGACCATGACGGGCTCCGTCGCGGCGGGCGTCCTGCTGGCGGTGCTCGCCGGCATGGCCTTCGGCGCCTGCTTCGCGTTCCTCGTCATCGTGCTGCGGCTGAACCAGATCGTGACCGGGCTAGCCTTCACGATCCTCGGCACCGGCGTCTCGGCGCTCATCGGCAAGCCGTTCATCGGCGTTCCGCCCAAGGTCGCGGTGCCTAGGCTGGACCTCGGCGGCGAAATCGCGGTGATCGGCCCCATCCTGCTCCGCCACGATCTCCTGGTCTACGGCGCGCTCCTCCTCACCCTCCTCATCGCGGCCTATATCCGCTGGACGAGACCCGGCCTCATCCTGAGGGCGCTTGGCGAAAGCCCGCAGGCGGTCGACGCGCTGGGGCTTCCGGTTGCCGGGCTGCGCTTCGCTTACGTGGTCGCGGGTGCGGGACTCGCGGCGCTCGGCGGCGCCTATCTCTCGCTTGTCTTCACGCCCTCCTGGATCGAGAACATGACGGCCGGCCGAGGTTGGATCGCGATCGCGATCGTCATCTTCGCGACCTGGCGGCCAGGCTGGGTGCTGCTCGGTGCCCTCCTCTTCGGCGCGGTCGACGCCCTCCGCTTCCGCCTCCAGATCGGTGGCGACCCGTTCATGAGCGTGCACTTCCTCAACATGCTTCCCTATATCGCCACGCTCGTGGTGCTCGCCCTCGTCTCCCGCCACGGCCTTCGCCGCCGCCTCGGAGTTCCGGCAGCCCTGGGCATCGCCTACGACCGCGAACGGCGCTGATCTAAGGGTTCAGCGTGGTCGCTCCGGAGGTGCGGAGCGGCGGAACCAGCTTGCGATCCACGCGCGGATGGCGCGCACGAGGAGCGCGAGGGCGCTCGTCTCCTCTGCCCGCACGGCCTCGGCCTCAGCCGGCGTCTCCGCCGCAAGCTTGCGCTCGAGCACCGAGACGAACTCGCGGATCAAGACGTTGGAGGTCTCGGTCAAGAACCCGGTGCGGCCGAACTGGGCGATCGGTCCCGATAGCGTCACGTCCGCGTCGATGTTGACGCGGGTCTGGCTGCCCTCCGGCACAAGGGCATAGGTGAGAACGAGCTTGCTGCGGCTGCCGCCTCGCTTGTCGACGCCTTTTCCTTCGACGCGGCCGGTGTGATTGGCGGGATCCGTCGTGACCGTCGCCTCGCCGTCGAAGGCGGCGCTGAAGGGTCCGAGCTTTGTCTGGATGCGCCCCGCATAGACGCCACCCCCTTTGTCCTCCGTCAACGAGGCGCCGGGCAGGCACTGCGCCATGGCCGGGACGTCCTGGAACGCCGCCCACACCTGCGGCAGGGCGCGCGCGACGACGAAGCTCTGCTCGACCTTCATGGCCGCATCCTCGATCGCGAAGCAGCTACTTCGCTTGCGCGCCTGTGAACTCCTCCACCTTTTCCTGGCCGGCATCGAAGAACGCGACTATGCGGCACGGACAGGATTCGAGCCCCTCGTACTTCCACGGAAAGGCTCCGATGATGGCGCGGCGGTTCAGCACCTTCTCGATGTCGCCCCCCACGTTCTCCGCATGGATCAGCCCTTCCTGGAAGGCGTAGTTGTGGAAGGGAAAGAGGTTGTTGCGAACCTTCCTGCCGGAAAGCTTGTGCGTGTACTCGTAGGGAGGAAAGAACGCCTCGCAGTCCATGCCCACATGCTTCTCGAAGGCCTTTGCGAGGTCGCGGCGCATGAAGCGGATGGTTGTGTTCATGGGATGGTCGCCCGAGCCGCAGTCCACCCCGAACCAGCGGATCTTCATGTCGAGCATCCACTCGAGGAGCTTCATGCCGCCGCCCGGGTGATGGCAGAAATACCGGACGAGATCCTGTTGCGGCTGGCCCTCGTAGTAGCGATGGTAGCCGGTGTGGATGATGAGGATGTCGCCCTTTTCGATCTTTACGGGCGCGCTCGTGAGCATCTCCGGGGTGATGACGTCCCAGTCCGACACCTTCTCAGAAATGTCCACGATGGCGCCCTTGCCGACCATGAACTCGAGCGGATAGGAGGCCATGTCGCCGGTGCGCCCGTCGGTTGCATGGAGCGCACCGTCGATGTGCGTGCCCACATGCAGGGCGGTGTCGATGCGCTGCGCCACGATCGACACCGTCTGCAGATTCTGGGCGTAGTACATCTTGTTGCCGGCGTAACCCACCCAGCCCGGCGTATGGACGCTCATGGAGTGGGAAAGATCGACCATCTGCATGCGGGGCTCCTCGTGCGCTCTGGATTTGTCCTGGATAAAGCGATTTCAACGTACCTAAAGAACCCGACCGCCGAGCGCAAGGCCGTAGACATCCCTCCGCCGGTCTTCGCGCGGCCTCACCAGCGGCGAGCGCGCCTGGGCCGCCTTGGCTTCGGCGAGGTCGATGCTGGCGATCGCGACGCGCTGCTCGGCCCCGCCCATCGGACCTTCCGCAGCCTTGCCGTAGGGCGTCGCAATCAGGGAGGATCCGAGGAAATCGAGGATCCCGTTGCTTCCCGCCTGGGAAGCGCAGGCGATGAACACTTGGCTGAGGTTCGCCTGCACCGCCGCGCCCCTCGCCTGCGGGCAGAAGCCCTCGCTGTCCCAGCGTTGCGTGTCGAAGCCGGCCACCCACGCGGTGGGAACGAGGATCAGGTCCGCATCCTGCAGCGCCAGCGCGCGCACCACCTCCACGAACCGGAGGTCGTAGCAGACGCAGCAGCCGATGCGGCCGAAGCGCGTGTCCGCCACCGGCAGACCCCGGTCGCCCGGCTCGAACACCGTCTTCTCGCGGTCGAAAAGGTGGAGCTTGCGGTAGTGCAGCAGCACGCCGTCGGGGCCCGTCACCACGGCCGTGTTGTAGATGCGGCCGTCCTCGCGCTCCGCGATGCCGCCGGCGATCACCACGCCGAGACGGCGCGAGAGTTCCAGCCACGATGACACGGACGGCCCGTCGAGCGGCTCGGCGCAGGCCGTCAGCCCATCCCGCTCGATCGCGTAGCCCGGAACGATGAGCTCCGGCAGGACCACGATCTCGGCGCCCCTGGCCGCGGCATCTTCGACGATCCCGGCGCACCGCCGCCGGTTGGCATCCGGTTCGAACACCTTGCCGGTGACCTGGGCCAGCGCGACCGTCGGCATCGCTCAGCTATCTGCCGGCCACGCGCCCACCGCCCTCAGCATGTGGAAGTCTGCGGGACAGGGACCGCCGGCGCTCACGACCGGGGAGCCGCGGTCGGCGAACACGGCGTGCTTAACCCCGACCGGCACGTGGATGACCTGGCCGGCGCGGAAGGGGAGCTTCTCGCCGGTGCCGAAGTCCTGAACCGTTCCCTTCCCGGCGAGGATGAAAATGGTGTCCTCGGACTCGGGATGGATATGCGGCACGTTCGCCTCGCCGGGCTCCATCTGGACGAAGTTCATGTTGGCCGTCATGGCGCCGACACCGGGCCATACCACTAGGCGGGCGTCCCTGGAGATGATCGGCAGCATGCGGTCGGGTCGATCGCGATGGAAGACTCGGATGGCCATGCCGAAATCCCCCTCAGCCGAGGTTCGGATAGAGCGAGGCATCGGCCGGGCACGGACCGCCGATGAGTTCGAGCCCTTGCGCATCCGACCGGAACACGTAAGGGGTGCCGCCGTCGACATGGACCATAGACCCCTCGACGATCGGGTCCGCCGGTCCTGCCCCGGGCTCGCCTACGGTTCCGCCGCCACGAATCGCGTAGTAGACGGCCTCCATGGGATGCTTCAGCGGCACTGTGGCGCTGCCGGGCTCGAGGACGATATGGTGGAGGGAGCGCATGGATGCGCCCATGCCAGGCCAGATGACCGCGATCGCGCAGCCCCCGCCCTCGACGATCGGCAGCAAGGGCCCCGAGTCGGCATCCACGACGTTAACGCGGGCAGGCGGCATGAGCACTCCTCGGTTCGACCGCTATCAATCCTCCTTAAATCATTTTGACAACACTCAATCAAGCCCTTGCGCCTCGCTTGACTTTCGGTCGATAAGTGCGTTGCCAGACGGGGGAAGCGAAACATGAACAAGACCTTGGAACCGCAGGTCCTGGATGCGGCGGCCGCGACCGAGGACGCCATCGCCCTGATCGGCAACAGGATTCGCGAGATCCGCACCGGCAAGGGCATGAAGCTGCAGGATCTGGCCGAGTCGGCGGGCCTCAGCGTATCGATGCTGAGCCTCGTCGAGCGCGGCAAGACGAGCCCATCCATAAGCACGATCATCTGCATCTGCTCGGCGCTCGATGTGCATATGGGAGATCTTCTCGCGCCGGCCGGACGCGGCAAGAGCGATCCGGTGTCGCGCCGGGAGACTCAGGCCTCGTACAGGACGGCCGAAGGAGTCCTGCGTCGCATCCTCATGGACGATCGCCTGAATGGCGTCGAACTGGCCGTTAACGAATACGTCGCCAAGAGCGGCAGCGGCCCCACCCCTGTGCACCACCAGGGCTTCGAGTACGGCGTCGTGCTCGAGGGCGAGCTTACGGTCGAGCTCGACGGCGAGACCCACCGGCTGAAAGCGGGCGATCTCATCGCCTACGATTCCTCGCGCGACCACCGCATCTGGAACTACAGCGGCCGCAAGGTGCGCGCCCTGTGGATCAATCTCCATCGCCGGTGATCTGCATTGAAATTGATTGAGCCATACTCAAATTACGGCTAGTGTCGCTTCGCCATGAAGCCCTGCGCGTTCGAGTATCACGCACCGTCCTCGATCGAGGATGCTCTCGAGCTTCTCCGGCGCTTCGGAGGCGAGGCAAGGATCCTCGCGGGTGGCCAGAGCCTCGTCCCCGCCATGAACTTCAGGCTCGCGCGCCCTGCCGTCCTCATCGACATCAACGGCATCGACCGGCTTGCCGGGACCAGCGAGGCGAACGGATCGCTGCTGATCGGCGCCCTCACCCGGCACGTCGCATTCGAGCGCCCCGTCGCCCGGGGCCCGGTCGGCCGCATCCTTCCTCGCCTCGCCCGCCACATCGCGCATTTCCCCATCCGCACGCGCGGCACTTTCGGGGGAAGCCTCGCGCATGCCGATCCGTCGGCCGAGTGGTGCACGCTCGCGCTCGGCCTGGACGCTGTCGTGGAGGCTCGAAGCGCGGAGGGGGCGCGCGAGATTGCGGCGGCGGATTTCTTCAGGTCGATCTTCACGACGGACCTCGGCGAAGCGGAGATGCTCGTCCGCGTTCGCCTGCCCCTCCTCGACGAGAGCTGGCGGTGCGGCTTCGTCGAGTTCAGCCGTCGCGCCGGCGACTTCGCCATCGTCTCCGCGTTCGCAGCGCTGAAGGTCGAGAACGGCGTGGTTCGCGAGGCGAGGCTCGCGCTCGGCGGCGTGGTGGATCGGCCGGTCCGCGCGAGCGATGCGGAGAAGGCGCTGGTCGGGCAACCGCCACAAGACGGGGCCTTCAGGGCATCGGCGGCGATAGCGGGCGAGTCCTTCGAGCCCATGGGCGACATCCATGCCTCCGAGGATTACAAGAAGGCGATCATCCCCGTCATCGCGCGTCGCGCGCTCGAGCAGGCCATGGCGCCATGACATGGATCGGACGGGCGCTTCCCCGCAGCGAGGATGCGGCCCTCGTGCAGGGGCTCGGCCGGTTCACCGCGGATGAGGCGGTCGGCGCGCTGGCGCTCGCCTTCGTCAGGAGCCCGCTCGCCAAGGGCAGGATCATCGGCATCGAGGCGCCACAGGGCGTTCTTGTCGTGACCGGCGCCGAACTTGCGGGCGTGCATCCGATCCGCCCGCTGCTGCATCGGCCCGACTACGTGCCGGTGGCGCAGCCCATATTGCCGGAGAAGGAGGTGACGTTCGCGGGCCAGCCCGTCGCCGCCGTCATCGCGGCCTCGCGCGAGGCGGCCGAGGACCTCGCCGAGCAGGTGTTCCTGGACATCGAGCCCGGGGACGCCGTGGTCGATGCCCGCGCGGCGCTGGAGCAGGGCGCGCCGGCCGTGCACGCCCAGACCGCCGGCAACGTGCTTGTCGAAGGGCGGATCGAGACCAAGGGCTTCGCCGATGCCTTCTCCGGGGCGGCGGCGATCGTCGAGATCGAGACGCGCTCGGGACGCCAGTCGGCGCTTCCGCTCGAGGCGCGTGGCGGGTTTGCGCAGCCCGACCGGCGCACCGGCCGCGTGACGCTCACTGCCTCGGTGCAGATGCCCCACATGCTGCGCACCGGCATCGCGGACTGCCTCGGTATTCCCGAGGCCACGCTCCGGGTGGTCGCGCCTGACGTGGGCGGCGGCTTCGGCCAGAAGATGTCGCTCGTCCCGGAGTATGTCGTGCTGGTCTGGGCGGCGCGCCGCTTCGGCAAGCCGGTCGCCTGGATCGAGGACCGGCGCGAGAACCTCCTCGCCTCCTTCCACAGCCGCGACCAGCGACACGGCGTGCGCGGCGCTTTCGGAGCCGACGGACGCCTCGTGGCGCTCGAGGCCGATATCGTGTGCAATGTCGGTGCCTGGTCCTGCTATCCGGTGACCTGCGGCGTCGAGCCCCTGATGGCGATGGCCGAGTTCCCCGGACCCTACGACGTGCGCGAGTACAAGGTCCGTTCCCGCGGGGTCGCCACGAACACCTGCCCCATTGCGCCCTATCGGGGCGTGTCGCGCCCGGCGATCACGTTCTCCATGGAGCGGCTCATGGACTGTGCAGCGGCCCGCCTCGGCATGGATCCCGCCGAGGTGCGGCGAATCAATCTGGTTTCGGCGTTTCCGTACAAGACCGTCACCGGCATCGTTTACGACGAGGGCTCCTACGTGAAGTCGCTGGAGACGGCGCTCGACACGATCGACGTCTCGGCGTTTCGCGCCCGCCAGAGAGAGGCGCTCGCCTGCGGACGCCATATCGGGCTCGGCCTCTCCGTCTTCAACGAGCGCTCCGGCTACGGAACGCCGGCCTTCGCGGCGCGCTCCATGGAAATTACCCCGGGCTACGAGCGCGTGGAGATCGCCATGGACCCGTCCGGCGCGGTCGACATCCGCATCGGCGCCTCGCCACACGGACAGGGCCTCCAGCAGGCCCTGAGGCAGCTCATCGCCGACGAACTCGGCATCGAGCCGGGCGACGTCCGGGTGGTCCACGGCGACACCGATGCGACGCCCTACGGCTGGGGAACGTTTGCAAGCCGCTCGATGGTGATCTCCGGCGGTGCCTGCAAGCTCGCGGCGGAGAAGCTCGCCGCGCGCATGCGGCGGATCGCCGCGGTGCTGCTGCAGGCGGGAGAATCGGAGATCGAGCTTGCGGAAGGACGCGCGACGGCCTGCGGCTCCGGCGGCTCGGTCGCGATCCGCGAACTCGCCCGGGCGGCTTATCACAAGAGCCACCAGTTCGGGAACGACGCGGACTCCGGGCTCATGGCGATCGCCACCTACGACCCGCCTGGCACCTATTCAAACGCCTGCCACGCGGCGATCGTCGAGGTCGACCCGGAGACCGGGGGCGTGCGCATCGAGCGGTTCGTCGCCGTCGAGGATGCAGGGCTGCTGATCAACCCGCTCCTGGCGGACGGCCAGATCATGGGCGGCATCGCCCAAGGCATAGCCAACGCTCTCTACGAGGAGATCGTGTACGACGATGAGGGTAACATCCTCACCGCATCGCTTGCCGACTACCTCGCGCCCACCGCCCGGGAGATTCCCCCGATCGAGATCCGCCATCTCATGACGCTAACCGACGCGACCATCACCGGGGCCAAGGGCCTCGGCGAGGGCGGCGCCATCGGCGCGCCGGCCGCGGTCGTGAACGCCATCTGCGATGCCCTGAGGCCGCTTGGCGTGGAGCTGTTCGAGCTCCCTGCCTCGCCGCAGCGCATCCGCGCCGCCATCAGGAAGGCCGAAGCCCATGGCTGAGACCCTGCCGATCACGCTCAACGTCAACGGCGAGGCGCATAAGATCGTCGTGGAGCCGAGACGCACGCTAGCGGACGCGCTCCGCGAAGGGTGCCGGCTGACGGGCACGCATCTCGGCTGCGAGCATGGGGTCTGCGGGGCCTGCACGGTGCTCGTGGACGGCAGCCCGGTGCGCGCCTGCCTCATGTTCGCCGTTCAGGCCCAGGGTCGCGAAATCCGCACCGTGGAGGGGCTTGCGAAGGACGGCAAGCTCCATCCCCTGCAGGAGGCGTTCTCCGAGTTCCACGGCCTGCAGTGCGGCTTCTGCACGCCGGGCTTCCTGATGCTGTCGCTCGGCGCCCTCGAGCGCGACCCGGACATCTCCGAGGAGGGTCTGCTCGACGTCCTCTCCTCCAACCTCTGCCGCTGCACCGGCTATCGCAACATCATCAAGGCGGTCCGCGCCGCGGCCGATCGAATGCGATGACGCGTCTCATCGGCGCTTCGGTCCGGCGCCTCGAGGATCGCCCGCTGCTGACGGGCAAGGGCAGCTTCGCGGCCGACATCTCTTTCGAGTCCGAACTTCACATGCGCGTGGTCCGCTCCCAGGTGGCGCACGGCCGGATCCTGGGCGTCGACACAGCCGACGCCTGCGAGATGCCCGGGGTCGCCGCCATATGGACCTCTGCGACGATCTCAGGAACGCCGCCCATCGACTTCCGCCAGGTGCGGATCAAAGGGCTGGAGCCCTACCGCCAGCCGGTGCTCGCGACAACGCGGGTGCGCTATGTGGGTGAGCCCGTCGCCGCGGTGTTCGCCGAGGATCCCTATCTCGCCGAGGACGCGGCCGACCGCGTCTTCGTAGATGTCGAGGACCTGCCGCCCAACCTCGATCCCCGCGCGGAGCCGACCGAGTTCGAGCCGGGGCTGACGAACGAGGCGGGGGTCGTAGTCAAGCGGTACGGCGACCTCGATGCCGCCTTCGCTAGCGCCGCCCACATCGTCGACCTCGAGTTCGCGATCGGCCGGCATACCGGCTCTCCCCTCGAGACCCGCGGCGCGCTCGCCCGCCTCGACCCGGCGACCGGCGTCCTGGAGATCCACGGGGCGGCGAAGATACCTCACATCAACCGCAAGCAGCTTTCCGCCATGCTGGGGCTGTCCCTCGAGAAGCTTCACGTCTTCGAGAGCCATGTGGGCGGCGGATTCGGCATCCGCGGCGAGATCTATCCCGAGGATGTGCTTGTCGCGCTCGCGGCCATGCGGCTCGGGCGCCCGGTCAAGTGGATCGAGGACCGGCGTGAGCACCTGATCGCCGCCAACCACTCGCGCGAGCAGGTGCACCGCATCCGGGCGGCCTTCGATCCCGACGGTTTCGTCCTCGGCGTGGACAATGAGTTCTGGCATGACCAGGGCGCCTACATGCGCACGCACGCCGCGACCGTTCCCGACCTCACCGCAGCCATGCTGCCCGGGCCCTATATCTTTCCCGCCTACCGCTCCACGGGCCACATACGGCTCACCAACAAGACGCCCTGCGGCACCTATCGCGCGCCAGGCCGCTACGAGGGCACCTTCGTGCGCGAGCGCCTGATGGACGAGATCGCCCGCGTTCTGGGGCAGGATCCGATAGCGGTTCGCCGGCGCAACCTCATCCCCCGCGATCAAATGCCCTTCCAGCGCGGCCTCGACGCGCTCGGCACCGACGTTGTCTACGACTCGGGCGATTTCGAAGGGCTGCTCAACAAGACGCTCGAGCGGATCGGCCTGGACGAGCTGAACGCCTCGGTCGAGGCACGCCGCAGGGCCGGCGAGCTCGTGGGCTTCGGATTGGGCTTCTTCGTGGAGAAGAGCGGGCTCGGGCCGTTCGAAGGGGTGCGCATCATCCTCGAGCCCGCGGGCGGCATCGAGGTCGTGACGGGCGCGGCGTCCATCGGCCAGGGCGTCGAGACGGTGATCGCGCAGATCTGCGCCGACGTGCTCGGCGCCTCGATCGAGAGCATCCGGGTGACCCACGGCCGCACCGACCGCATCGAGGACGGGATGGGCGCGTTCGCATCGCGTGTGACGATCATGACGGGGAGCGCTGCGCACGAGGCGTCGGGCGCGCTCCGGGAGAAGCTCTGCCGTGCCGCCGCGCCGCTGCTTCAGTGCCCCGCCGAGGACCTGAGCGTCCGTGACGGCATGATATCGGCGCAGGGTCTGGGTCCGGCCATCTCGCTCGCCGACCTCGCGCGCGCCAGCCCGGAGCCGCTTAGCGCCGAGGCGTGGTTCCGTGTGACCCACATGGCCTACCCCTACGGCGTCCACGCCGCCCTGGTGGCTGTCGACCCCGAGACGGGGGCCGTGAGCGTGGAGAAGCTCTACATCGGCTACGACGTCGGGCGCGCGGTCAATCCGATGCTGGTCGACGGCCAGCTCGCCGGAGGGGCGGCGCAGGGCGTCGGCGGAGCGCTCCTGGA
This sequence comes from Parvibaculaceae bacterium, assembly GCA_050181295.1. Classification (GTDB taxonomy): domain Bacteria; phylum Pseudomonadota; class Alphaproteobacteria; order Rhizobiales; family Aestuariivirgaceae; genus JBFXDI01. The sequence continues at coordinate 25,093 of JBFXDI010000013.1, forward strand.
GGAGTTTCGCTATGATCCCGAAGGCCAGCCGCTGGCCGCCAGCTTCGCCGACTATCTCATGCCGACGGCGCGCGAGATGCCGGCGCTCGAGTTGCTGGTGACGGAGGACGCGCCGAGCCCGATCAACCCGCTGGGCGTCAAGGGGGCGGGCGAAGGCGGGATCACGGCCGTCGGCGCGGCGATTGCGAGCGCGGTGGACGACGCGCTCGGCCGTCCCGGCGCGGGCGTGGTCTCAGAGCTGCCCCTGTCGCCGGCCCGCGTGCACGCCGCCATGAGCCGTTCGAGCCGCTGAAAAAATCGAGCAGAAGATTTTCAATCCAATGTAATCCGTTTGACACTGTTGAAATCTGCCCGTAGCCTCCGACATATGGGCAGCGCCGCTCCGCGCGGGCGCCGAAGCAGCGGGAAGGGCCTCCGGTACGCAGCGATGGATGTCCTCACCTACGGCATCATTTCGGGCTCCATCATCCTCCTCGGATCGCTCGGATTCTCGCTGACGCTCAAGACCGAGCGCTTCCTAAACATCGCCCACGGACAGATGCTTCTGTTCGGGGCCTATGCCGCCCTCTTCCTCAACCAGCGCGGCCTCGACATGGTGACCGCGGCAGCGGTCGCGACCGTCGCTTCCGGGCTTCTGGGAGTGCTCATCCACCGGGTGCTCTACGAGCCGGTCCGCTCGCGCGGAATCCTCGTCCTGCTGTTCACCTCGGTCGGCGTCGCCTACGTCCTCAACGGGCTGATCGGCGCCTTCGCGGGCAAGCGCATGCAGGCCTACGACCTTCCGGCCGTCCGTGCGCTGACGATCGGCGATCGTCCGATCATGACGATTTACGAGCTGCTCATCGTCCTGATCGCAGTTGCCGCGGCGATCGGTATCCACCTGTTCCTGACGCGGACCTGGACCGGCAAGTCGATCCGCGCGGTATCCGACAACTACGACCTGGCCCGGGTCAGGGGCTTCAATCCGCGCCGGGTGTCCGACTATGTCTGGTTCATCGCATCGGCGCTTGCGGGCCTCGCCGGCGTGTTCACCGGCATCATCGGCTCCCTTCATCTGGAGATCGGCTGGCAGCAGACGATCATCATTCTCGCCGCCACGGTTCTGGGCGGCCTAGGCAGCGTCTACGGCGTGATGCTCGCCTCGTTCGTGCTCGGCATCGGCATGGAGCTCGGCATCACCGTGCTGCCCTCGAGCTACCGGATGGCGATCGCCTTCCTGATTATCATTCTTGTGCTGTTCCTCCGGCCGCAGGGGCTCGAGAGCCTGTGGTCGCGGCACAGGGAACGGATCGCCTGAGGAGATCGGGATGGAAGGCCTTCTCCTGTTCCTCGCTGGCCTCCTGAGCCTCGGTGCGATCTACGGGATCGTCTGCCTCGCGCTCAACCTGGAAGCTGGCGTCGACGGGCTCTGGGATCTGGGGATTGTCTCCTTCTTCGGCATCGGCGCCTACACCTATGTGCTCCTGACCGCCGCACACGGCGAGAGCTATCACGAGCACGTTCTCGCGTTCGGAATGCCGATGTGGGTGGGCGTCATCGGCGCTGCGCTGGCGGGCGCCGCCGTCGCCTGGCTCATCGGGCTACCGTCCCTGCGCCTGCGGCGGGAATACTTCCTCATCACCACGCTCGCCTTCGCGGAGGTCATCCGCCAGATCTATACGAACGAGACCTGGCTCACGAACGGGGTCAAGGGGATCTACGGCCTCGAGCAGCCGCTGAAGTCCCTCGTCGACCCGACGACCCATGTCTATGTGCTCGCGGTGCTCCTGCTCCTCCTGGCGCTCCTCGCCTTCTGGATCGTGCAGCGCCTGACTGCCGCTCCGTTCGGCCGCGCGCTCAAGGCGCTGAGGGAGAACGAGCCCCTCGCCATGACGGCGGGCCTCAAGCCGTTCAGCTACCACATCCGCGCCTTCCTGGTGGCGGGGGCGCTGTCGGGCGCCGCCGGCGCCTTCTACGTCTGGTACAACACGCTCATCGTGCCGGGGCAGTTCGGCGCTGAAGTCACATTCTTCGTGTGGACCGCGGTGATCATCGGCGGGCTCGGGCGGAACCTCGGCGCCCTCCTCGGCGGCTTCATCCTCATCCTCCTCTACGACCTCCTGCGGTTCATCCAGGTGTCGAGCGACCTCGCGATCGTGCTGACCTCGCTCCGCACGGCGCTCATCGGGCTCGCCCTCGTCCTCATCCTGCGCCTGCGCCCGCAGGGCCTCTTCCCGGAGCGGCCGCAGACCGTTCCGGTCCGTCGGGACACCTGAGGGCGGCGCGCCATGCTGCAAGCCCGCAACGTTCACATGCAGTTCGGCGGCGTCAGGGCCGTCTCGGACGTCTCAATCGAGGTCGGGAAGGGCGAGATCGTAGGCCTCATCGGCACCAACGGCGCCGGCAAGACGACGCTCTTCAACATCGTGAGCGGCTTCCTGAGGCCCAGCCGCGGAAGTGTTCTCCTGGACGGGAAGGACGTCACGGGCTGGCCGCCTCATAGCATCTCGAAGCTCGGCGTGCTGCGCACCTTCCAGACGCCCGTAGGCTTTCCCCGCATGACGGTGATGGAGAACATGCTCGTATTCGACCCCGGCGCCGATACCCGCGTCGGCCACGCCTTGTTCAATCCTCGCTCCGGCTCCATCGACAGGCAGACCGCCGAGCGCGCTCGCGGCATTGCCGCCGATCTTGGCTTCCGGGACAAGCTCGACGTCTGGGCGCAGGATCTCAGCGCTCCGGAACTCAAGCTCCTGGAGTTCGCGCGCGCCCTGATGGCCGGATCGCGGCTGCTCCTGCTCGACGAGCCCGCGGCCGGCGTGAACCCCGCGCTGCTCGATCAGCTCGTGAGCCTCATTCGTGGCCTCAACGCCAGGGGCACGACGCTCGTCATCGTCGATCACAATCTCGGATTTATCTCGAAGATCTGCGACCGCGTGTACGCGATGGCCGACGGAAGCGTCATCGCTTCCGGGACATCGAAGCAGGTGCTGGAGAATCCGGCAGTCATCGATTGCTACATCGGCAAGGCGCCGGCACGGACCAAGCCGGCCGGCGCGCTCGCCATGGGGAGTGCCTGAGGGAGCAGTCAAAGGGAGACGTTCGCATGCGTGCAATCAACCGTATGTTTTGCCTGGCCTCGATGCTGGCAATGATGGCGGCGGCCCACCCGGCCGCTGCCGAGGATGTGAACCTCGGATTCATGGTGGGCTACACCGGTGACATGGGGCCGTGGGCCCCGGCGCTCGACAACGCGGCGAAGCTCGCCGTCGAGGAGATCAACGCCGCGGGTGGCGTTCTGGGCAACCCCATCAAGCTCTGGTCCGAGGATAACGAGAGCACGGTCGAGGGAGGCGTGAGGGGCGCCCGCAAGCTCGTCAGCGTCAACAAGGTGAACGCGATCATAGGGCCCGAGTCGGATGTCATCATGGCGCTCAAGGAGTTCGCGAAGGACAACGGCATTCCGATCATCTCGACCTCGGCCGGCACTTCGGCGCTCGACAGGATCGGTGGAGCCGGACGCTTCCTCTACCGCACCAACGCCTCCGACTCCTTCATCGGCGTGGCCGCCGCCAAGCTCATGCTCGAAGCGCTCGGCCACAAGGAGGTTGCGATTCTGGTGGAGAACGTCGAGGGCACGCAGAGCACCGCCGACGCCTTCATCAGGAACTACGAGAAGTTCGGCGGAAAGATATCGAAGAAGATCGTCCTGAGCCCGGGGCAGGCGACCTATCACAGCGAGCTTGCCGACTTGGCGGGCACCAAGCCCAAGATCGTCGTTCTGGCGGCCGGGCAGATCACCGGTGTCAACGTCGTCAAGCAGGCCTACCAGCGCGGCTACGAGTGGGACTGGTACGCCACCGTCGAGCTTCAGAACCCTGACTTCGTGGCCTCGGCCGGCGCGGAGGTCGTCAAAGGCACGGTGAGTGCCGTGCCGGGCCAGCGCGACGACGACCCGAGCTGGCTCCGATTCTCGGAGCGCTACAAGGCGAAGTACGGCGAGGCGCCGCAGACCGGCTTTTACCAGGCCGAGACCTACGACGCGATCGTCCTCACAGCGCTCGCCATGGAGGCTGCGAAGTCCACCGCCGGCAAGGACATCGACCAGCATCTGACGGCGGTCGCGGCGGCGCCGGGCGAGAAGGTCTCGACCTTCGAGGAAGGCGTGAAGCTCCTCCGGGAGGGCAAGGATATCGACTACAGCGGCGCCTCGGGAACGGTCGACTTCAACGAGTTCGGCAACGTCGGCGTGCCGGCGATCCGGCTCGTGAAAGTGAACGACAAGGGCGAGTGGGAGACCGTGCAGGTCGTCGACTCGCGCGACTTCCCGGCGAACTGACCAGGCCCCGGACCCCGCGCAAGGCGTGGGCTTGCCCTGCGCGGGGTCCGATGATCCAGAACCGTTCAGGATGATCATGGAATCGCCTCCGGCATTGCGCATATCGAATCTCTCCGCCGGATACGGAAAGCTTTCCGTGCTGCACGGTGTCAGCCTCTCGGTGGCCAAGGGGTCCATGACCGCGCTGCTCGGCCCGAACGGGGCGGGAAAGACAACGCTTGCGAAGAGCATCGTCCGGCTCGTCACGGTGTTCGGCGGTGAGGTCTGGTACGGAGACAAGTCCCTCAACGGGCGCGAGCCGCAGGACGTCGTTGGCCTGGGAATCGGGTTCGTTCCGCAGACGTCCGCCGTATTCGCTTCGCTGAGCGTGCACGAGAACCTCGAGATAAGCTGCGGGGCCATGTCGAAAGCCGAGCAGGGTTGGCGCATCGCCGAGGCCTACGACCGGTTTCCGCGCCTGTCGCAACGAACCCGGCAGCGCGCCAGCACGCTCAGCGGCGGCGAGCGGCAGATGCTGGCCATCGGCTCCGCCCTGCTCGCGCGCCCTTCCTTCCTGATCCTCGACGAGCCGACCACCGGCCTGTCGCCTCAGCTCACCGACGAGGTCGTGGAGGGACTGGGCGACCTCCGCCGTGGAGGCACGACGCTGCTCTGGATCGTGGAGCAGAACCCTCAGCAGGCGCTCGCGCTCGCCGACTGGGCCGTGGTCATGGAGGCCGGCGCCGTTCGCCATCAGCAGCGGGCTGCGGACCTCCTCAATGCGCCCAACTTCCGGCAGCTCTTTCTTGGCGTGTGAGCCCTCAGCGGTCGCGCCAGAACCGGCAGTAGGCATGGAATGCGAGGTCCCGCCAGGACTTCCGCCAGCAGCGCAGCCCATCCTTGCCCTCGTGCGCCAGGCAGATGTTGCACGAGACGCAGTCCACGACGCCGCGGCGGCCGCTCTCGAACTGTCGCGGCAGATCCGGCTCGCGAAGCAGCGGCCGCGCCATGGCGATGAAGTCCGCATCGCCCGAGCCGATCACCTCCGCCATTGTCTCGGTGGTGCGAAGCCCCCCGACCAGAATGACGGGAATGTCGATCTCGGACTTCACGGCGCGAGCGAAGGGGCGGTAGTAGGCCTCGGGGCCCGGTCGGGCGAAGATTCGGTGGGGGACGCAGTCGGCGAGGGCCCGCCGGAAGGTCAGGGCCACATAGGGCCGGATGTTCTCGAGATAGGTGTTCATGAGTCCGTAGGTCGTCTCCACGCCGTCGAGTCCTTGGAAGCGCAGGAGGCGGATCCTGTCCAGGCTCTCGCGCACCTCGAGCCCGCCCTTGACCGCGTCGGCTATTCCGATCCGGGCGGTCACGGGGGTCGATTCTCCGACCGCCCGGCGCACGGCCTGGAACACCTCGAGCAGAAAGCGCCCGCGCCGCTCGGCGCTGCCGCCCCAGCGGTCGGTTCTGAGATTCGAGAGCGGCGAGTTGAACTGCGCCAGCAGATATCCGTTTCCCGAGTGGATATGAATGCCGTCGAAGCCGGCTCTCATCGCGCGCCCGGCGGCCGCGCCGAAGGCTTCTATGGCATCCTCTATGTCCGCCTCGCCCATCGCCCGCGGCCGGCGCGCGAACATCGCGTTCGCAACCACGGAAGGCGCCAGCGGCTCGAACCCCGGCATCACGGACTGGCTTCCGGCGTGCGAGAGTTCGGCGAAGATAGCGCCACCCGCCTCGTGCACCTCGCGCGTCACGCGCTCGAGCGCGGGGATGCACCTGTCGTCGTGGAGCCCGAGCTGCCGCGCCGCGTATTGTCCGCGCGGCTCCACGAAGATGTGGCCCGTGATGATGAGTCCGGCCCCGCCCCGGGCAAGGTCCCCGTAGAGCCGCGCATGGCCGGCATTCGCCTCGCCGGAATCGTCGGCCATGGACTCTCCCATGGCCGCCCGCACCAGCCTGTTGCGGAGCGTGAGCTCGTTCAGGCGCCCGGTCTCGAGGAACGGCGGGCGATCCGTCGCTGTCATGGGACGTACATGGGTTTCTGGTAGCCGACGTTTCAATCTGATCATATTCTATTTCAATGGTACTGCAATAGACAGAGGCCTGTTCCCATGTTGGCACGCGACGTCCTCATCATGGTGGCGCCGAACGGCGCCCGCCGCTCTAAGGCGGACCATGCCGGGCTGCCGCTCACGCCCTTCGAGCTCGCCGGCACGGCGCGCGCCTGCATGGACGCAGGTGCTGCCGCCATCCACCTGCATGTGCGGGACGGGACCGGCGCCCATTCCCTCGACGCCGGGCTCTACCGCGAGGCGGTCGCCGCGGTGCGCGAGGCCACGGGCGAGGGGTTCGTGATTCAGATCACGACGGAGGCGGTCGGGCGCTTCACCCCACGCGATCAGGCAGCCTGCATACGCGCGGTGGATCCCGAGGCGGTATCGATCGCGCTGAGGGAAATCGTGCCGGACCGCGCCGCCGAGGCGGACGCTGCGGAGCTCTTCGCATGGATGGAGGAAACGGGGGTTGCGCCACAGATCATCCTCTATGAGCCCGCGGAAGTGGGCGCCCTGCTTGAGCTCACGGAGCGACGAATCGTGTCGGCGCACAGCTCTTCGCTGCTCTTCGTGCTGGGCCGCTACACCGCTGGCCAGCAGTCCACTCCCGCTGATCTCGATCCGTTCGTTGCAGCACTCCATGGGCGGACGATACCCTGGTCGGTATGCGCCTTCGGCCGCTCCGAGGCGGCCTGCGCGCTCCGTGCCGCAAGCCTCGGGGGCCATATCCGGGTCGGCTTCGAGAACAATCTCCACTTGCCGGACGGGACGACCGCGCGCTCGAATGCGGAGCTCGTGGCCGCCACGGTGCGAGAGCTCGAAGGAGCCGGGTTCAGGCCCATGCAAGCGGGCGCGGCGCGTCGGGTTCTCAGATGTCGAGTACCAGGCGGGGACCGAGGGCGCGCGAGCAGCAGATCGTGATGTCTCCGGCCTTCCGCTCCGCCTCGCTCAGGATCGAGTCGCGGTGATCAACCTCGCCCTCGAGCGACCGCACGATGCAGGTGCCGCACACGCCTTCGCAGCAGTTGTGGTCGACCTCGATTCCCGCGCCGAGCAGAGCATCGAGGATCGACTGCCCCGCCGCGACCTCGACCGACACTCCGCGCCGGGCGAGCGACACGGTGAACGCGCCGTCGCCATCCCTCGGGCCCGTGTCGATACCGGAGAAGTACTCGAAGTGAACCGTATCCGCCGGCCAGTGCGCCGACCGGCTCCTGACCGCCTCCATGAGCCCAGCCGGACCGCAGCAATAGACGTGCCGGCCTCCCGGCTCCGCCAGGAGGCGGGCGAGGTCGAACTGACGCTCGCGCAAGCCGCCGTCGTGGTGGAGCCTTACATGTTCCACGAGGGGCGTGGCACAGAGCACTTTCAGGAACGCGGTCTCCTCGCGCGAGCGCGTGAGATAGACGAGCTCGAAGGGTGAGCCTGCAGCGGCGAGCGCGCGGGCCATGCACAGGATCGGGGTTATGCCGATGCCGCCGGCGACGAGAAGGCTCGAGTGCGCTCCGGGCGCCAGCGGAAAGTTATTGAAGGGCCCGGCGATCGTGAGCACGTGGCCCGGCGGCACGGCCTCATGCATCTCGCGCGAGCCGCCGCGGCCTTCGCCCTCTCTCAGGACCGCAATCACGTAGCGGTGCGTCTCGGAGGGGTCGTTGCAGAGCGAGTAGTGCCGCTCCGTTCCCGACGGCAGCCGCACCACCACATGCGCGCCGGCCGCGAAGGCCGGCAGCGGCGCGCCCTCCGCAGGTACGAGCTCGAAGAGCCGGATACGGGCCGCAATGTCGGCGACCCGCGCGACGCGGACGGCATGCCTCGGCGGCGCCATCGGCGACTAAGGATGGAATGCGTCCGCGCCGTGGAGCTCGCGCAGCATCTTCCGATAGGAGATGGCCGCGGCATCGGGAAAGCGGATATGCAGCTCCTCCTTGATGTCCGTCGGGATCTCCTCCGGCCGCTGCGTCTCCACGACGACCCTGTCCTGTTCCATGATGGTGTCGAAGCCGGAGGTGAACCTCTCATCCGGAACATCGAGGGAATGGTTGCGGGCGGTATAGACGTAGATCTTCGTCGTCTTCGCCGTTACGGGCGTGGAGAGGAAGCTCAGGAGGGTGACGTCGCCGAGCTGCGAGTTCGCGCCTTCGGACCAGGTGCCGCCCTTGCCGGTCGCGATCACGCTCTTGCGGTCGTGCACGATGAAGGGGAAGTCGAGCTCGTAGTCGCGCCTGAGGCGGGTGTCGTCATAGACGTAGCGAAGGCCGCGGGGCGTCCTGTGGACCTCGTAGGGCTTGATCACCGGGCCGTCGGCGAGCTCGGTGTAGCCCATGTGCACGAAGTTGAAGTGCGAGAAGTCCATGGCGTTCTCGACCACGCGGCCGGCGGAGGTCTTCCAGAAGTACTGGTTGACGTAGCAGACGCGGAAGTCCGGGCGGTTCCAGGCATCCTCGGGCCATTCCGGGAAAGGCTGCACCGGCTCGGCCAATGCGACCCACACGAGCCCGTAGGCCTCGCGCGCCGGATAGGCGATGGCACGCGCCTTCTGCGGAATGGATGCGCCCTCGGGAAGGGAGGGAATATGGACGCAGGCGCCGGTGCGGTCGTAGGTCCAGCCGTGGTAGGCGCAGACGATCTTGCCGTCCCTCACCGTTCCTCCCGACAGGGCGGCCCCGCGATGGATGCAGAGATCCTTGAACGCGGCGACCCCGCTCTCGTCCCGGAACACCACGAGCTTCTCGTCGAGCAGGACGAACTGGCGGGGTTGCGCCGTCACCTCGTCGCTGGTGGCCACGGGGTGCCAGAAGTTGGCGAGTGACAGTACCGACATAGTGAAGGCCCTTCTGAACGTCTCGTCTGGGGCGGGCATGACCTGCCGCGAACATTCTGCCACCAGCCCCCGGTTCAGTCAAAGAGTTTCAATGGCATTAAAAGGAGACAGGCGCCATGGATACGGCAGCTCATGCCGGCCGCGCTCTACGGGATCGGGAGCGTGAGAGCGGTGGAAGCCGGATCCTGCACTGACCTGCCGCCCTGCCGGAATGACACGTGAGAGGCTGTTCTATCCTCGGCAGTGGACGGCGAGGCGGTCGAGGAAGGCCTCGCACTTCTGAAGCTCCGAGAGCGCGATGAACTCGTTCGGCTTGTGCGCCTGGTCGATCGAGCCCGGCCCGCAGATGACGGCGGGCATGCCCGCCCCCTGGAAGAAGCCCGCTTCCGTCGCGTAGGAGACGGCCGCCGTGCCGTTGGCCTTGGCCAGCATCATCACCAGCGCCTCGGCGGGCGAGCCCGGATCCGGCTTCAGTCCCGGCACGCGGTTGGTGCAGCGGGTGGAGATGCCGGCATCGGGCGCGACCGCGCGCATGGCAGCGGTCCGGCCTTCCGCATAGGCGCTGATGCGCGCCTCCGCCTCGGCCGGATCGGCATCCGGCAGGAGCCGCGTCTCCCAGGTGAACTGGCAGCGGCGCGGGATGATGTTCTTGGCCGTGCCGCCCTCGATGAGCCCGACCTGCAGTGTCGAGAAAGGCGGCGTGAAGCGGCCGGACGGGTCGCCCCGTTTCCGCCACTCGGCCTCCAGCCGGTTGAGCTCCGACAGCGCGCCGCCCGCCTCCATGATGGCGTTGACGCCCTGGTGGGCATTGCTCGAATGGGCCTCGTGGCCGAGGACCTCCGTCTCGAAGGTGTCGGCCGCCTTGTGCGCGTCCACCACCTGCATGAGGGTCGGCTCGCCCACGATCACCGCCCTGGGTTTCACGGGGCTCGCCGCCAGATCGGCGATGAGCGGGCGCACCCCCCGGCAGCCCACTTCCTCATCGCACGAGAAGGCGATATGGATCGGCGTTTTGAGAGGCCTTTCGAGGAAGGCCGGCACCTTGGCGAGGACAGCCGCGAGGAAGCCCTTCATGTCGGCGGTGCCGCGGCCGAAGGCCTTGCCGTCGCGCACCTCCACCTTGAAGGGGTCAGTGTCCCACGCCTGTCCGTCCACCGGCACGACGTCGGTATGGCCCGAGAGCGCGATGCCGCCCACATCCTCGGGGCCGATGGTGGCGTAGAGATTGGTCTTGCCGGGCGCGTAGTCGACCCGCCGGCTCTTCACGCCGAGTCCTGCGAGATAGTCCTCCACGAAGGCGATGAGCTCGAGGTTGCTGAGCCGGCTGGTCGTGTCGAAGGCGACGAGCCGTTCAAGCAGGGCGAGCGAGGCGGGGTCGTCGGAGGGCATTCAGTGAAGGTGGCGCGGCAGGTGCGGGCTGTCGAGCGAGAAGAGCGGGATGTCGACGTTGAAGGGCTCGCCGGTCTCGGTCTCCATCTGGTAGGCCCCGGTCATGAAGCCCGAGGGCGTGGGGAGCGGAGCGCCGGAGGTGTATTTGAAGGTCTCGCCGGGCTTGAGCGTCGGCTGCTCGCCAACCACGCCGGCGCCCCTGACCTCCTGCACATGGCCGCGCGCGTCGGTGATCTTCCAGTAGCGCGTCCTGAGCGTCACCGTCTCCGGGCTCTGGTTCTCGATGACGATCGTGTAGGCCCAGACGAAGTAGCCGTCGTCGGGACGCGACTGCGCCTCGAGATATTCCGGGTTGACGGTGATCGCGATTCCGCGCGTGACGCTGCGATAGTGCATGGTCCGTTGTTGTGACGGCGGTTGGATGGGTTCTGCCTATTCTTGCATGAACCGTAAGGCACGGCAAAGTCACCGGCGCACGGGGATCACCTATGCCGCAGCTTGGCCTCGCGCCGCCGGGCCGTCAGGATATGCTCGGTATAGCCGTTGGGCTGCTCCGAGCCCATGAATACGAGCTCCGAGGCGGCCTGGAAGGCGATGCTCGCGCCGGTGTCCGGCGTCATGGGCCGATAGGCTGGATCGCCAGAATTCTGCCGGTCGACCACCGTGGCCATCCGGAGAAGCGCCTCATTGACCTCGGCCCCGGTGACGACCCCGTGCTTCAGCCAGTTGGCGATGTGCTGGGAGGAGATGCGGAGCGTCGCCCGGTCCTCCATGAGTCCGATGTCGTTGATGTCCGGCACCTTGGAGCAGCCGATGCCCTGGTCGACCCAGCGGACCACATAGCCGAGGATGCCTTGCGCGTTGTTGTCGAGCTCCTGGCGCACGGCGTCCGGCGGCCAGTTGGTGTCGCTCGCGAGCGGGATAGTGAGAATGTCGTCGACCGTCGCGGGCGCGCGCTTGGCGATGGCGGCCTGGCGCGCGAAGACATCCACGCGGTGGTAGTGGGTCGCGTGCAGCGCCGCGGCGGTGGGGGAAGGAACCCAGGCCGTGCTGGCGCCCGATTCTGGATGCGCGATCTTGGCGGCGAGCATGTCCGCCATGCGGTCGGGCGCCGCCCACATGCCCTTGCCGATCTGCGCCCGGCCGGGCAGGCCGCAGGCGAGCCCCACGTCCACGTTGCGGTTCTCATAAGCTCCGATCCAGCGGGCGGCCTTCATGTCGCCCTTGCGGATCACGGGTCCGGCTTCCATCGCGGTGTGGATCTCATCGCCGGTGCGGTCGAGGAAGCCCGTGTTGATGAAGCACACGCGCTCGGAGGCCGCGCGGATCGACTGGGTGAGATTGACGCTCGTTCGCCGCTCCTCGTCCATGATGCCGATCTTCAAGCAGTTGCGCTGAAGGCCGAGCGCCGTCTCGATCGCGCCGAAGAGCTCGACGACCAACGCCACCTCCTCGGGCCCGTGCATCTTCGGCACAACGACGTATACGGAGCCTTGCGCGCTGTTGCGGCGCCGGCCGCCGGGGCCGACATCGTGGAGCGCCGATGCGGCATTGACGAGCCCGTCGATCAGGCACTCCGGCACGGGGCTACCGTCGAGAGTCACCATGTCCGTCGACATGTGGAGCCCGACATTGCGCACGAGCAGCAGGCTTCGGCCCCTGAGCGTCAGCGCCGATCCGTCGGGCGCGCTGTAGCGCCGGTCGTCGGCGAGCCGGCGCGCGGTGGCCTTCCCGCCCTTGTCGAACTCGGCTGCAAGCGTTCCCTGCATGAGCCCGAGCCAGGTGCGGTAGGCGCCGATCTTGTCGTCGGCATCGACGGTCGCGACCGAATCCTCGCAGTCGACGATGGCCGTGACGGCGGCCTCGATGAGGACATCCGAGATGCCCGCCCTGTCCTTGGCGCCGATCGGGTGCGAAGGATCGAAGTGGAGTTCGAGATGAAGCCCGTTGTTGCGGAGGAGAATCGCGTCGGGTTTCTCGGGCGCTCCGTTGAACCCTGCGAAGCGGGCGGGATCGGCGAGGCCGGCCTTGCGCCCGCCATCGAGCGTCACGGCGAGCCTCCCTCCCTCCACATGGTAGGCCGTCGCATCTGTGTGGTTTCCTTCGGCGAGCGGCGCCGCATCGTTCAGGAAAGCGCGCGTCCAGGCCACGACCTTCGCGCCGCGCGCCGCGTTGTATCCGCCCTTGCGCTCCGCCCCGTCCGTCTCCGGTATGGCGTCGGTGCCGTAGAGCGCGTCGTACAGCGACCACCAGCGGGCATTGGCGGCGTTGAGCACGTAGCGGGGGATCGTCGCCGGCACCACGAGCTGCGGCCCCGCGATGCGCGCGATCTCGTCGTCGACATTCGCGGTGGTGATGCGGAAGGGCTGGGGCTCGGGCGTCAGATACCCGATCTCGGTCAGGAACGCCTTATAGGCGGCGGGGTCGGGAACGCCCGGCTGGGTCCGGTGCCAATCGTCGATCGCCCGCTGCAGAAGGTCGCGCTTCTCGATGAGGTTGGCGATGCGCGGCCGGAAGGTCCGGATGATGTGGCCGGTCGCCTCCCAGAACTGGACTGGCGCGATGCCGGTGCCGGGAAGGACTTCGGAATGGACGAACTGCGCGAGCGCCCGCGCAATGGCGAGTCCGCTCCGGAAAGCCGAATTCATGTGCCCTCTGAGGTTCGGCGTTGGAACGGGCGAGGAGACACCACGTTCCGTTCCGGCTCTCAATAAGCCATTCCGCTATGTGGATTAGTTAGGGCCCATCAGATTTTGTCATCGGAGGGCGGCGCCCTGGGCCGATCCAGAATCCGGCCCTTCGCCGCTCTCAACTGCTCAGATCCCGGACAATCGCGAGCATGATGCCGAAAAGTGAAAAGCACTTTTCGGATCACATCATGCTCTTCCATGGAATCGATCACGTTTACGAGTTTGGGTTGAACCCAAACTCGTCGTGATCGAGCGCGATTTCCGGGATGACAGGTTGAGGCGAGGATTAGCACCCCTCCCCTTCAGGGGGAGGGGCAGGGGTGGGGTGCGGAAGGCGCCACTGATCCGGTGATTCTGGAAACCCCATCCGGCCGGCGCTCTGCGCCGACCGACCTCCCCCAAGGGGAGGTGTGCCCTATTTCTCGGACACCACCTTCCTCACCGCCCTCTGAGTATGGGCGGCTCGGGACCGCCGGTGGCCCAGTCGAGGAGCTCGACCGTGTGGAGCACGGGGAGCCGCGTGCCTTGGGCGAGTTGCGTGATGCAGCCGATATTGCCGGTCGCGACGGCCTCGGCGCCCGTGCGCTCGATATTGCCGACCTTGCGGTCGCGGAGTTTTGTGGCGATCTCAGGCTGCAGCAGGTTATAGGTTCCCGCCGAACCGCAGCAGAGATGCCCCTCCGGCACGGTGAGAACCTCGAACCCGGCGGTCGCAAGCAGCGCCATGGGCTCGGTCTTCACCTTCTGCCCGTGCTGCAGCGAGCAGGCGGAATGGTAGGCGAGCCTCATGGCTCTCGGTGCCTTCGCCCGGTCGAGGCCAAGCCCGGCCAGGTATTCCGAGATGTCCTTCGCCAGCGCCGACACGCGCGCCGCCTTCTCCGCGTAATTGGGGTCGAGGCGCAGCATGTGGCCGTAGTCCTTGACCGTGGTGCCGCAGCCGGACGCATTGATGACGATGGCGTCGAGCCCGCCCTTCCCGATCTCCGCCGTCCAGGCGTCGACATTCGCCCGCGCGCGGGCAAGCGCGTCCTGCTCCTGTCCCATGTGATGGGTGATGGCGCCGCAGCAGCCCGCCTCCTCGCTCATCACCACCTCGATCCCGTGGCGGGTGAGGAGGCGCACGGTCGCCGTGTTGATCGAGGGCTGGAGCGTGTCCTGCACGCAGCCCTTGAGGAGCGCCACGCGGCCCCTTTGGGCGCCCTCCGCCGGATTGACGCCGGTTGACAGGGCGGCGCCGGCCGGCGCGGTCGCTGGCGCCATCTGGAGCATGGCGGCGAGCGGCCGCGCCCAGGCCATGCGGTCGAGGAGCGGCGCGAAGGGCCTGCCGAGCTTTGCCAGTGAGAGAGCCAAGCGGAAGCGGGAGGGTTCCGGGATCACCCATCCGAGCACGCGGCGGATCAGACGGTCGGGAAGCGGCCGCCGGTAGGTCTCCTCCACATGTGCCCGCGCCTGGTCGATCAGGTGCATGTAGTGGACGCCCGAGGGACAGGTGGTCATGCAGGAGAGGCAGGAGAGGCAGCGGTCGATGTGCTTGACGACATCGGCGGTGGCCGGCTCGTTCCGCTCCAGCATGCCCTTGATGAGGTAGATGCGCCCGCGCGGGGAATCGAGCTCGTCGCCGAGCAGCACGTAGGTCGGGCAGGTGGCGGTGCAGAAGCCGCAATGGACGCAGGTGCGCAGGATCTGGTTCGCCTCCGCGATCTTCGGATCCTCGAGCCGTTCGGCGGTGAAGGCGGTTTTCATCGATCAGTGAACTCCGAATGCGCCTACTGGCGGAGGCGGCGAATCCGGCCGCGCCCCGATCCATTGCTGGGTCAGCACGTCATCCCAGAACAGGATCCAGCAGCGAGGGGTCACCTCCGACTTCTGCAGGCAATCTTGAATTCGCCCGACAGCGTCCGGGAAGGACTGCAAGGCCAGGTCGATATAGGAGTAGCGCAGGCCTGTGCCTCCGCCGTAGACGGCGCCCAGCCCATTGGGGCGCAACACATCGTTCAAGGCAATCTCCAGTGCCTCGCGGCTGTCATGACGCGGCAAGGGATCGTCAACGCTTCCGTCGATCTTCAGGTAGCAGAAGGTCTCGAGGTGGTTGGAGAACCGGGCCGATGAGAAACGGGCTCCGGCGAGCCAGCATTGTACGATATCCTCCCGGCTTCCGATGATGGTGCGGGAGTCGTAACGAGCTCCATAATCTTGAGCCGGCTCAGGCTCAAGCGTGGCCCTGAACCATTTTTGTCCAACCTCTCCCGCGGTCTGCCAATGAGGCTTCTTCGGGAGCCCTGCCTGAATGGCGCGAACGCGTTCAAGGAATGCGTCCCGCAGGTTCTCCAGTCCGACTCCCTGCGCCATATCATGCCAATCTGAATCTTGCTGCGACCCTATAATTCCGATCCACTCCCGCACGTCCTGTTCTCCAAGGACTGTCGAAACCGCTGTCTCGGCGACCCACTGCAATCGTTCGTCGGGAACGTGCGAGTTCTCGGCCCTGTAGGAAACATCCACGAGGTTGAAGTCCCCGCGATTGACGGACCACACCATAGGTGGGAAATGGCCACCGCATCGCGCTTCTATGGCCGGGACGGCCTCCTCCGGTTGGCAAGGCGGCCGGACGTCGGTGAACTGGAAACCTTCAACGGTCGGGGCACGCACGAGAAGCGCTCTGGCGAACACGGCCAGAGCGTCCTGCCATTCGGTCGTGATCGCCAGGGAATGACGGCCGTCGCTGCCGGGACCGAACTCGAACATGAGGTCAGGCGAAATAGGCGCGAGTGTCTCGATCATGAAGCTCGCGGTGTCGAAGCTTTCGGTCTGGTCGATCTGTCCCCTGATGCGATCCGCGTTTTCGGCGAACGTGCGCCAGAATGCATCGATGCGGCGGACAAGGCCTGGTTCGATTCTCCGTGCAAACCAGGAAAGAGGATCATCCGCGCTCATAGGTAAAGCCGTCCCGGATTGAGGATGCCCTTGGGGTCGAAGGCCGTCTTGACGCGCGAAGAAAGCGCGGCGAGTGCCGGAGCCTGGGGCTCGAAGGCGGCGACGGACGCGCGCACGTCGAGCGGCGCCCGGATGAGGGTTGCGTGCCCGCCCGCGCTTGCGAGCGCGGCGCGGATGGCCTCGGCCGACGCGTGCTCCGAGAGCGGCACGGAGAGCCACAGGAGGCCGCCCGCCCAATCATAGTAGCCAGCGGCATTGGCGCCCTGACGTGCCTGCTCCAGGATGCGCGGGCCCTCCATGGGCGGCGCAGAGACGCGCCAAATCAACCGCTCGCGCGGCTCGATGAGCAGCCGCACGTCGCGGACGTCCTCCCACGCGCGAGCCGAGCTCTCGCCGTCAAGGCGCATCGCCGCGCCGAACGCCTTCAGCAGCTCCGCCAGACTTTTGAATCTGTAGTCGACGGAGGGCGCAACGCCTTCGAGCCTCAGCAGCGTCGCGGCCTTGCCCCCGTCTCGGATGTCCGCGACCGCGGAAGCCGGCGCGACATCGGCCGGAATGTGCGCCGCGCCGGAAACCTCGCAGGGGCTTCCCATGGCGGCGCTCATGGCGCGCGCGGCTGACATCTCGTCGAGGCCGGAAAGCAAAAGCGTCGCCTGCGCCGGGGCGGCGGGCAGCACCTTGAGCGTCACGCTGGTCATGACCGCGAGCGTGCCCCAGGAGCCGGCCATGAGCTTCGGCAGGTCGTAGCCCGTGACGTTCTTCATGACGCGACCGCCGGCCTGGAAGGCCTCGGCCCGTCCCGAAACGGCGGTGAAGCCCAGGAAATGGTCGCGCACGGCGCCCGATTTCAGGCGGCGGGGGCCGGAAAGGTTGGCGGCGATCATGCCGCCAAGCGTGCCGGCATGCGAGGTGCCGAGAAGATGCGACAGGTCCGGCGGTTCGAAGGCGAACATCTGGCCGCGGGCGGCGATTGCGGCCTCGGCCTCCGCGCGCGTCGTGCCGGGGAGCGCTGTGAGGACCAGCTCTTCCGGCTCGTAGAGCGTGATGCCAGAAAGCCCCGAGACGTCGAGGGTCGCTGCCGTCTGCATGGCGCGGCCGACCGAGCGCTTGCTCCCTGAGCCCAAGACCTCGAGCGGCGCTTCGCGGGCGAGCGCATCGGCGACCGCCTCGCGCACCTCCTCGGCCTTTGCGGGTTTCAGCGTGTCCATCGGTCCTCGTGTCGAGCCTCGACGGCATGCCATAGGGTCTTCGCATCCGGCAACAAAGGACCCTTTCCGCAGGCCGACAGGCTAGAACCGGGGAATATCCGGGAAAGGCAGCTTTCCGTGATGCACGTGCAGCCGGCCAAGCTCGGCGCAGCGATGGAGCTTGGGGAACACCTTGCCCGGATTGAGCAGGCTTTTCGGGTCGAAGGCGCATTTGACCCGCTGCTGCTGGGCGAGGTCGTCGTCCGAGAACATCTCCCCCATGAGGTCGCGCTTCTCGACCCCGACCCCGTGCTCGCCCGTGAGCACGCCGCCGGCCTTCACGCAGAGCCTCAGGATGTCCGCTCCGAACTTCTCGGCACGGTCCAGCTCATCGTCGTCGTTGGCATCGTAGAGGATGAGCGGATGCAGGTTGCCGTCGCCGGCGTGGAAGACGTTGGCGACCCGGAGCCCGTACTGCCGCGAGAGAGCCTCCATGCCCTGGAGAACGTCGGGAAGCGCGCGGCGAGGGATGGTGCCGTCCATGCAGAGATAGTCGGGCGAGATGCGGCCGACCGCCGGGAAGGCGGCTTTGCGCCCGGCCCAGAAGAGGAGCCGTTCGGCCTCCGAGGTCGAGGCCTGGCTCATGGTCGCGCCGTTGCGCCTGGCGATGGCCGTCACCTCCGCGATCAGGTGCTCGACCTCCGCCGCCGGCCCGTCGAGCTCCACGATAAGGAGCGCCTCCACGTCGAGCGGATAGCCCGCATGCACGAAATCCTCGACCGCATGGATCGCCGGCCGGTCCATCATCTCCATGCCGCCGGGGATGATGCCGGCCGAGATGACGTCCGCCACGCACTGGCCGGCCTGCTCGGCGGAGGGGAAGCCGATGAGCATGGCGCGCGCCGTCTCCGGTTTTTTAAGGATCCGCACCCACACCTTGGTGACGATGCCGAGCAGTCCTTCCGACCCGGTCATGAGCCCGAGCAGGTCGTAGCCTTCCGAGTCGAGATGCTTGCCGCCGAGCCGGATCACCTCGCCCGTCACCAGCACCATCTCGATCCCGAGCAGGTTGTTGGTGGTGAGCCCGTATTTGAGGCAGTGCACGCCGCCCGAGTTCTCCGCCACGTTGCCGCCGATGGTGCAGGCGATCTGCGAGGAGGGGTCGGGCGCGTAGTAGAAGCCCCGGTGCTCGACGGCCTGCGTGATGGCGAGATTGGTGACGCCTGGCTCCACGACCGCGCAGCGGTTCTCGAAATCGACCTCGAGCACGCGGTTGAACTTGCCCATGGCGAGGAGGATGCCGTCCTCGATCGGAAGCGCGCCGCCCGAGAGCGAGGTGCCGCCGCCGCGCGGCACGAGCGGGATGCTTTCGTCGTGGCAGTAGCGGGCGACCTGGCTCACCTGCTTGACCGTCTCGGGCAGCACGACCGCGAGCGGCGTCTGGCGGTAGGCGGTGAGCCCGTCCGACTCGTAGGCCCTGAGCTCCCGTTCGCTCGCCACCACCCCTTCGCCCGGAACGATGCGCCGCAGCGCCTCCAAGATCGCGCCGCGCCGCACCAGGATGCCGGCATCGACGGGGGGCATGGTGAGGTGCGACATTCGCAAATCGCCTGTTTGTTCAGCGGGTTATGCCGGACGCGACAAAAAGCCCCGGTTCCGGAAGGCCGTGGCGATGGTTGTATCAGGCCAGGAATCCGCGTCGCCTGTGCGCCATGCGGGATCCGTTGGGGCACTACCATACCGACTCCCGGGAGGAGCGCAAATGACGTCGAGGTTCGTCCTCTCAGCGCTGCTGGCGCTTTCGTTTCCTGTTGCCGCCCACGCCGACGGCGATGCGGCAAAGGGCGAGCAGGTCTTCAAGAAGTGCATGGCCTGCCACGTGCCGGACACTGCGACCAACAAGGTTGGCCCGCATCTGGGCGACGTGATCGGCCGCAAGGCGGGTAGCGTCGAGGGCTACAGCTATTCCCCCGCCATGAAGGCCAAGGGCGACGAGGGGTTCGTCTGGGACGATGCCAATCTGGACAGCTACCTCGCCGATCCCAAGGGCTTCATCCCGAAGAACAAGATGATCTTTCCGGGGCTCAAGAAGCCTGACGACCGGGCGAACGTCATCGCCTTCCTGAAGTCCAAGAAGGGTTCCTGACCTCCCGCGAGCAGTAAGCATCAATCTCTCTTCTCCCCTCCCCTCGATAGGGAGGGGAAGGGGAGGGGGTGACGATTCCTTCACCCCACCCGGCCCTTCGGGCCGACCCCCCCATCAATGGGGGAGGAAGCGGTCCCGCCCTCCCGCCCATTCGTCCTCCTGCTTTCCATTTGAGGACCGCCCTTATACAGTCGCGGCCGGCTAGAGCATGATCCGGAAAAAGCCTGCCCCCGACCTGATCGGGGGTGAAGCGGCTTTCCGGCAAGATCATGCGCCCAAAAGGGATTTCGGATGTCCGCGTCGCGCCCCCGCGTGGGGCTTTTCGTCACCTGCCTCGTCGACCTCATGCGCCCGTCGGTGGGCTTTGCCGCCGTGAAGCTCCTGCGCGAGGCAGGCTGCGACGTCGAGGTGCCCGCAACGCAGACCTGCTGCGGCCAGCCCGCCTACAATTCCGGCGACCGCGCCGATACTGCAGCGGTCGCCTGCAACACCATCGAGGCCTTCCGCGGCTTCGACTATGTGGTCGCGCCCTCGGGTTCCTGCTCCGGCATGCTGCGCAAGCACTATCCGGGTCTTTTCCCGGAAGGCAGCGCCGAGCGCGCCGCCGCCGAGGACCTTGCGGCGCGGACCCATGAGCTCGTCGCCTTCCTTGCGGACGTGCGCGGCATGCGGCGGGTCGATGCCGCGTTCCCCGAGGCCGTGACCTATCACGACTCCTGCTCGGGACTGCGGGAGCTCGGCGTCAAGCGCCAGCCCCGCGCGCTCCTTGGAAGCGTCGACGGCCTGAAGCTCGTGGAGATGCGGGGCTCCGAGATCTGCTGCGGCTTCGGCGGCACCTTCTGCGTAAAATATCCCGACATCTCCAACGACATGGTGGAGAAGAAGGCGTCCGACATCGAGGCGACGGGCGCCTCCGTTCTGCTGGCGGGCGACATGGGCTGCCTCATGAACATGGCGGGCAAGCTCAAGCGGCGTGGTTCGAGGATCGAGGCTCGCCATGTGGCCGAGGTGCTGGCCGGGGAAACCTCCGCGCCCGCCATCGGCGAGCCGGAGTGAGCCGGTGGAGGCGCGCACCCTCTCCTTCAAGGGCAACGCCGCCGAGGCGCTGGGCGACGCCCAGCTTCAGCGCGCCCTTGCCAACGTGCCGGGCGGCTTCATCGAGAAGCGGCTGAAGGCCAAGAACAAGCTGCCGGAGTTCGATGCGCTCCGCGACGAGGCGAAGGCCATCAAGGATCACACGCTGCAGAATCTCGATCTCTATCTCGAGGCCTATGAGCGCAAGGTGGCCGAGGCCGGCGGCAAGGTGCACTGGGCGGAGACGGCCGAGGAGGCGCGCGCGATCATCCTGCGTCTCTGCCGGGCGCTCGGCGCGAGGACCGTCACCAAGGGCAAGTCGATGATCACCGAGGAGATCGACTTGAACCACGCGCTCGCCGAGGCCGGCATCGCGCCCGTCGAGACCGATCTCGGGGAGTACATCATCCAGCTTCGGGGCGAGCGGCCGAGCCACATCATCGCGCCTGCCGTCCACCTCAACAAGGACCAGATCGAGGCGGACTTCCGGCGTGTCCACACGCATTTGCCGAAGGAGCGTGTGCTGGTCGAGAACGCGAGCCTCGTCGCCGAGGCGCGCCAGATCCTGCGGCAGAAGTATATCGAGGCCGATGTCGGAATCACGGGCGCGAACTTTCTCGTCGCCGAGACCGGCACCTCGATCATCGTCACCAACGAGGGCAATGGCGACCTGACGCAGACGCTGCCCAAGGCGCATATCGTCATGGCGACCATCGACAAGCTGGTGCCGACGCTCGAGGACGTGTCGACCGTGCTGAGGCTGCTCGCCCGCTCGGCGACCGGGCAGGAATTCTCCTCCTACACCACGTTTTCGACCGGTCCCCGCCGGCCGGGCGACCCGGACGGTCCGGGCGAATACCATGTCGTCATTCTCGATAACGGCCGCTCCGGCATGCTGGGCGGCGAGTTCCAGGACATGCTCCGCTGCATCCGCTGCGGCGCCTGCCTCAACCACTGCCCCGTGTATCAGGCGATCGGCGGCCACGCCTATGGATGGGTCTATCCGGGGCCCATGGGCTCGGTGCTGACGCCCTCCCTCATCGGGGTGGACAAGGCCGGACACCTCCCCAACGCCTCCACCTTCTGCGGGCGCTGCGAGGAGGTGTGTCCGATGAAGATCCCGCTGCCGAAAATGATGCGGCACTGGCGCGAGCGCGAGTTCGAGCGACATCTCTCGCCCACCTCCATGCGCTGGGGGCTCGGGCTTTGGGCCTTCCTCGCCGCGCGCCCAAAGCTTTACCGGCTGGCGGCGCGCATGGGGGCGAGGGCGCTTCGCCACTGGACGGGCTCGAGAGGAAGGGCGGGGTCGCTGCCGCTCGCCTCCGGCTGGACGAAGCATCGGGATTTTCCGGCGCCCCAGGGCGATACCTTCATGGACCTCTGGAGGTCGGGCCGCCGTGACTGAGGACGGTGCGCGGGCGGGCATCCTCGGGCGCATCCGGCGCGGGCTCGGCGTCACGGGCAACGAGCCAGCGCGCCTGAGCGCGGTCGCGGGACGCCTTGGCGCGCATGGACGCAACCTGGTGCCGGACCGCTCGCGCGGCGATGCGGCCCACCGGGAGGCATTGTTTGAGTCCATGGCGACAGCGGTCCACGCCACCGTCGCGAGGGTGCCGTCGCGGGAGGAGGTTCCGGCCGCGATCTCCGACTATCTCAGAAATCTCAACCTTCCCCAGCGTCTCCGTCATGGCGCCGATCCGCTGCTTGCCAGCCTGCCCTGGAGGACGACCGCGATCGAGGTCTCGACGGGACGGGCCGATCCTTCGGACGAAGTCTCCCTCAGCCATGCCTTCGCGGGCGTCGCCGAGACGGGCACGCTCGCCATGGTCTCCGGGCCCGACAACCCGACGACGCTGAACTTCCTGCCCGAGACCCATGTCGTGGTGCTGGAGGCGAAGGATCTGGTCGGCGCCTACGAGGACGTGTGGGATCGGCTCCGCTCGCGCTTCGGCGAAGGCGTCATGCCGCGCGTCGTCAACATGATCACCGGGCCCTCGCGCACCGCCGACATCGAGCAGAAGATCGAGCTCGGCGCGCATGGTCCCCGCCGGCTCCACATCATCCTGCTGGAGGAGAGCGCCTGAATCGGCGAGCGCTGTCGAGCATGATTGTTGCGCAGGGCATTACTCCTACGTCATTCCAGCGAAAGCTGGAATCCCCTTGAGCGGTTGTTGCGAGCGGAAATGCTTCAGGGGATGCCAGCCTTCGCTGGCATGACGAAAGAAGATTGCGGAGGTCGAACATGCCGCTCCGGAACCGTGTCGATCCCTTTGGCGACATACTTGCCGTAGGGGAGCGCGGGACGATGATGGGCAACCGTGGCGGTCGCATCCATGACCCGGCCTCGAAGCGGATTCTTCGCCGCTGGACGTCGAAGGCCTGGATCTGCTGCCTCCTCCACTACAAGGACCAGCATCACGAGCCGATGGGAAAGGGCTACACCTCGCTCTTCTTCCTCGACGAGGTGACCGCGCTCGCGGCCGGCCATCGCCCCTGCTTCTACTGCCGCCGCAGGGATGCGAAGGACTTCCTCTCCCGGTTGGGAGGAGATATCCGCGCGCCGGCGTTCGACCGCATCGCCCATTCCGACCGGCTGGACGGAAAGCATCGCAAACGGACCTTCCGGGCGCGGATCGACGAGTTGCCCGATGGCGCCATGGTCGCGCTCAAGGGTCGGCCGCATGCCGTGGGAAGCAATCTCCTGTTGCCCTGGAGTTTCTCCGGATACGGCGCGCCGGTTCCGAAAGGCGGAATGGGCGAGATCGAGGTTTTGACTCCGCGCGTCTTCGTCGCCATTTTGGCCGCCGGCTACCGGCCGGGCTGGCACGCAAGCGCCGGCCTTCCACAATCAGGGACATCATCATGAAGCTTCTGCGCTATGGCCGTCCGGGCAAGGAGAAGCCCGGGCTCCTCGACGGCGAGGGAAAGATCCGCGACCTTTCGGGCGAGGTCGACGACATCACGCCGGACGTCATCTCTCCCTCCGGTCTCGCGAAGCTCCGCAAGCTGAGGATCGGCAGGCTGCCCCTGGTGCGCGGCCGTCCGCGGCTCGGGCCTCCGGTCTCGGGCATCCGCAACTTTGTCGCCATCGGCCTCAACTACACCGACCATGCGGCCGAGACCGGCATGGCGCTGCCGAAGGAGCCGATCATCTTCAACAAGCACCTGAGCTCGATCTGCGGGCCCAATGACGACGTGGTGCTGCCGAAGAAATCGGTGAAGGGCGACTGGGAGGTCGAGCTCGGCTTCGTCATCGGCGAGACGGCGAAGAACGTGTCGAAGCGCCGGGCTCTCGACCACGTCGCGGGCTATTGCGTCGTCAACGACGTGTCGGAGCGCGAGTACCAGATCGAGCATGGCGGGCAGTGGGTGAAGGGCAAGTCGCTCGACACCTTCGGCCCCGTGGGACCATGCCTCGTCACCGTGGACGAGGTTCCGAACCCGCAGAAGCTCGGGCTTTGGCTCGAGCTCAACGGCGAGCGCGTGCAGGACGGCACGACGAAAAACATGGTCTTCGGCGTGGCGTCGATCCTCTCCTATGTCTCGCAGTTCATGACGCTGATGCCCGGCGACCTCATCTGCACCGGCACGCCGGCCGGCGTGGGGCTCGGCATGAAGCCGCAGCGCTTCCTCAATGCGGGCGACGTCATGCGGCTCGGCATCGAGGGCCTCGGCGAGCAGCAGCAGAAGGTGGTGCGCGCCCGTTGATCGGGGGCGCACTTGCAAACTGACCTCCATCTGACTAGATTCCTGACTAGTCAGATGGAGGCTTAGAGATGACCGCCTGGCCGGTTCAGGATGCCAAGGCCCGCTTCAGCGAGCTTCTGGAAACATGTCTTCGCGAAGGCCCGCAGGTCGTGACAAAGCGGGGCGCGGAAACCGCCGTGCTGGTGCCGATGGAGGAATGGCGGCGGCTCAAGCAGCAGGCGCGCCCCTCCCTCAAGGAACTGCTTCTGGCGGAAGAGCCCCGGTTCGATCTGGAGCTTCCGCCGCGGGGCCGTATGCGGCATCGCAAGCCGCCGACCTTCGATTGATGTACCTCCTCGACACGAATGTCATATCGGAGACGCGGCGCGCCCGCCCGCATGGCGCCGTCTTGCAATGGATCGAAGCGGCTCCGTCGGAGTCGCTTCATCTTTCAACGGTGTCGCTTGGCGAGTTGCAGGCAGGGGTCGAGAAGGTTCGCAGTTCCGATCCGGAAAAGGCCTCCGAACTCGAGGCCTGGATCGACGGACTGGCTCGGTCCTATTCCATTCTATCATTGGGCGATGATGCTTTCCGGCTATCGGCAAGACTCATGCACCGTCGGCCGCGGCATCTGGTGGAAGACGCCATGATCGCCGCCACCGCGCTGGTGAAGGGTCTCAAGGTCGCGACCCGCAACGTCAAGGACTTCGAGCCCTTCGGCGTCGAGACCGTCAATCCTTTCGCGTTCGCCTGAGCTTCACGCGACAATCTTCTGATTGTATTCGCCGACCTCGGGATAGTCCGAGAGGTGCATGTCGATGGCCTTGAACATGGCCTTCATCATCTCCTCCGAGGTCGGGCTCTCGCACACGACCACGAGCTCCGGCTTGTTGGACGAGGCGCGCACCAGCCCCCAGGTGCCGTCGGCGAGCACCACCCGCACGCCGTTGACGGTCACGAGCTCACGGATGGCTTGGCCCGCGAGCTTGCCGCCGTTGGCCGCCAGCCGCTGGAAGTGCTTCGTCACCTTCTCGACCACGCCGTACTTGGCCTCGTCGGGGCAGTGCGGCGCCATGGTGGGCGAGCCCCAGGTCTTCGGCAGCTCGCGATAGAGGACGGCCATGCTCTTCTTGCCGGCGCGGTCGAGCATGCGGCACACCGCGATCGCCGAGACGAGCCCGTCGTCGAAACCGCGTCCGAAGGGCTCGCGGAAGAAGAAGTGCCCCGATTTC
>JBFXDI010000014.1:0-47970 GCA_050181295.1 Parvibaculaceae bacterium
CCCCGCATCATGCGCGCCGACACGGCGGCCGTGGCCGTGCTGGCGCTGGTGCAGGCCGCACTCGGCGACTGGCGGACCGATCAGCGCCCTTGATGACCGGCGCCCTCAAACTTTGACTTGCCTGCCCCGCATCGCGGCAGCTAGAGCAATCGTCCCTAAAACCTTTGGACGCGCCCTTTGAGCGGACCCTCCCCCGAGACCGAAGAAACCCGCCGCCTCATCTCAGGCAAGGCCGATCTCGTGGCCGAGCTCGAGGCCGGCTGCAAGCCCAAGGCCGCCTGGCGGATCGGCACCGAGCACGAGAAATTCCCGTTCCTGACCGACACGCTGGAGCCCGTCCCTTATGCGGGCGAGCGCTCGATCCGGGCGCTGCTCGAGGGGCTTCGCGACCGCTTCGGCTGGACGCCGGTGATGGAGGGCGAGAACATCATCGGTCTCAGCGATCCCGCGCATGGGGGCGCGATATCGCTGGAGCCCGGCGGGCAGTTCGAGCTCTCGGGCGCGCCGCTCGAAAGCGTGCGCGAGACCTGCGAGGAGGTGCACGAGCACCTGGCGCAGGTGCGCGAGGTCGGCGACCGGCTCGGGATCGGCTTCCTGGGGCTGGGCTTTTCCCCCAAGTGGACGCGCGCCGAGACGCCCATGATGCCCAAGGGCCGCTACAAGATCATGCGCGCCTACATGGCGAGGAAGGGCAAGCTCGGCCAGGACATGATGCTGCGCTCCTGCACCGTGCAGGTGAACCTCGACTTCTCCTCCGAAGCCGACATGGTGCGGAAGATGCGCGTGTCGCTGGCGCTGCAGCCGGTGGCGACCGCGCTCTTCGCGAGCTCTCCGTTCACGGAAGGAGAGCCCAACGGCTTCCGCACCTTCCGCTCCGAGATCTGGCGCGACACCGACCCGGACCGCACGGGCATGCTGCCCTTCGCCTTCGAGGACGGTTTTGGCTTCGAGCGCTATGTCGACTACGCGCTCGATGTGCCGATGTACTTCGTCTACCGCGACGGCACCTATCACGACGTGGCGGGAGAAAGCTTCCGCGCCTTTCTCGAAGGCAGGCTCCCGCAGCTTCCGGGATTGAAGCCCACGATCAAGGACTGGCGCGACCATCTCACCACCATCTTCCCCGAAGTGCGCCTGAAGCGCTTCCTCGAGATGCGGGGCGCCGACAGCGGCCAGTGGCGCAGGCTCTGCGCGCTTCCCGCCTTCTGGGTGGGGCTGCTCTATGACCAGCCGGCGCTGGATGCCGCCTGGGATGTCGTGAAGGACTGGACGGCCGAGGAGCGGCAGGGCTTGCGCGATGCCGTGCCGCGCCAGGCGCTTGCCGCGAAGATCCGTGGGCGGACGGTTTCGGAGGTGGCGCGCGAAGTGCTGCTCATCGCCCGCCGCGGGCTCGATGCGCGCGGCCTCGAAGGCTGCATGGGTCGCTCGGAGTCCCAGTTCCTGGACGTGCTCGATGAGATGGCGCAGTCCGGCCGCACGCAGGCCGAGACGCTGCTCGATCTCTATCACGGCGCCTGGGAGGGCGACATCGACCGCGTGTTCCGCGACTTCGCGTTCTGAGCCGAATCCAATAAGTCGAGCATGATCTTGCCGGAAAAGTGCTTCACACTTTTCCGGATCATGCTCTAGGCTCGCTTGAGGATTTTGGGGAGCAGGGGCAAATGAAAGCCGCCGTCTGCCGCAGGTTCGGCGAGCCGCTGGTCATCGAGGAGCTTGATCTCGCAGCGCCCGGACCGGGGGAGGTGAAGGTCGCGATCAAGGCCTGCGCCATCTGCCATTCCGACATCTTCTTCCTCGACGGCGCCTGGGGCGGAACGCTTCCCGCCGTCTACGGGCACGAGGCGGCCGGCATCGTCGAGGCGCTGGGCGAAGGCGTGTCGGATCTGAAGGCCGGCGACCATGTGGTGGTGACGCTGATCCGCTCCTGCGGCCACTGCCACTATTGCGGACGGGGCGAGGAGGTGCTCTGCGAGAGCGAGTTCGCGCTCGACCGCAAGGGTCCTCTCACGGGCCCCGATGGCGAGGCCGTGAAGCAGGGTCTGCGCACCGGAGCCTTCGCGGAGGCCGTGGTGGTGGAGCGCTCGCAGGTGGCCGCGATTCCGAAATCCATTCCCTTCGAGGCCGCCTCCCTCATCGCCTGCGGCGGACTCACAGGCTTCGGGGCCGTGGTCAACACCGCCGACGTGAAGCCCGGCGCGAGCGTGGTGGTGATCGGCGCAGGGGGCGTCGGCCTCAACAGCATCCAGGCCGCCCGCATTGTGGGCGCGGCGCCGCTCATCGCCATCGATGTCCTGGACAGGAAGCTCGCGGCGGCCCGCCGCTTCGGCGCGGGCGACACCGTGAATGCGCGCGACGAGGAGGCCGTTGCAAGGGTGCGGGAGCTGACCCACGGCCGCGGCGCCGACTATGTCTTCGTCACCGTGGGCTCAGGCGCCGTGGTGGATCAGGCTTTCGGCATGCTGTCGCGCGGCGGCCGGCTGGTGCTCGTCGGCATGCCGCCCTCCGGCGTGACCGCCACCATGGATCCGGGCAACATCGCCAACGACTCCCAGATCGTGCTCGGCTCCAAGATGGGATCTTCGCGCGTGAAGATCGACGTACCGAAGCTCGTCGATCTCTACCAGCGGGGCGAGCTGCTGCTCGACGAGCTGGTGAGCGGCCGCTATCCGCTGGAGCGTATCAACGAGGCGGTCGCCTCCTCGCGCTCAGGCACCGCGCTCCGCAACGTGATCGTATTCTAGCCCGCCCATGCGCATCAGCGGGCTGAAAACCTTCATCGTCGGCAATCCCCCACCCCAGGCGGGCGGCCGCTATTTCATATTCGTGAAGCTCGTGACCGCCTGCGGCATCGAAGGCGTGGGTGAGGTCTATTGCGCGACCTTCCGGCCCTCGGTCGTGGTCGAGATGGTGAAGGACGTGTTCGAGCGGCACGTCGAAGATATGGACCCGTTCCGCATCGAGGCCCTGTGGCGCAACGTCTACGGCCGCGGCTACACGATGCGGCCAGACGTCTCGCTCATGGGCGTGCTCTCGGGGCTCGAGATGGCGCTCTGGGACATCCAGGGCAAGGCGGTCGGGAAGCCCGTCTGTGATCTCCTCGGCGGGCGCGTGCACGAGCGCCTGCGGACCTATACCTATCTCTATCCGAGATCCGGCGAGGGCGGCGCCTATGCGCCCTCGCCCGTCTATTCCGATCCCGATGCCGCTGCCGGGCGCGCGCTCGAATACATCGCCATGGGCTTCACGGCAGTGAAGTTCGATCCGGCCGGCCGCTATTCGACCTTCGATCCCCGCCAGCCGAGCCTAGAGGCGCTGGACCGCTCGGAAGCCTTCTGCCGGACGATCCGGGCGGCGGTCGGCGACCGGTGCGACCTGCTCTTCGGCACCCATGGGCAGTTCACGACCTCGGGCGCCATCCGGCTTGCGCGGCGCATCGAGCCCTACGATCCCTTATGGTTCGAGGAGCCCGTGCCGCCGGAAATGCCGGAGGAGATGGCGAAGGTCGCGCGCGCCACCAGGGTGCCGGTCGCGACTGGCGAGCGGCTCTCGACCAAGTACGAGTTCGCGCGCGTGCTGGCGCTTGGCGCCGCCTCGATCCTGCAGCCGGCGCTCGGCCGTGTCGGCGGGCTGCTGGAAGCCAAGAAGATCGCCGCCATGGCCGAGACACACTACGCCCAGATCGCGCCGCATCTCTATTGCGGGCCGATCGAGGGCGCGGCCAATATTCAGCTCGCGGCCGCCTCACCCAATTTCCTGATCCTCGAGAGCATCGAGACGTGGGGCGGCTTCCATGCGGAGCTCTTGAAAACCCCGATCCGCTGGGAGGAAGGCTTCGTCGTGCCGCCGGACGCGCCGGGCCTCGGCGTCGAGCTCGACGAGGACGTGGCCCTGGCGCATCCCTGGGAGGGCGATGAGCTCCATCTCGTGCCGGCCGAAGGCCCGCTCGGCTGGCGGGAGTGAAGCCGTAGATCAACTCTCCGCTTTCTCTCCTGTCATGCCAGCGAAAGCTGGCATCCCCTCGAGCCAAGCGGACGGGGCTTCAGGGGACCTCAGCTTGCGCTGGGGTGACGAGGTAGGTCCTTACTCCGCGGCCATCAGTGGACGGACGAGGTTGCCGAGGCTGTCCTTGATGTGGCTCGCGAGCGCGTCGGTCACGTCCGACCTCTTGCCCGGCGAGCGGATGAGGCCGATCTCGAATTCGCCGAGATTGGGAAAGCCCTCGTCCTCGCTCAGCATGCGCATGCCGGGGCGCACGCAGATCTGCGGCACCACGCCGACGGCGAATCCCGACAGGACGGCCGCGTTGATGGCGTTGGAATTGCTCGACGCATAGGCGATGCGGTAGGGCCGCTCCAGGCGGTCGAGCGTCTCGAGCGCCATGCGCCGCCAGGAGCAGCCGACCTGCGAGATGGCGATGGGCAGCGGATCCTGCATGTGCGGCCCGTGGCGCATGGAGATGACCCAGACCAGGGGCTCGGTGCGGATGGGCTCCGGATTGCCGCCGATATGCATGCAGGAGATGAGGGCAAGGTCCACCTCGCCCTTGGCGACCATGCCGACCTGCTGCTCGCTGTTGCGGCACTCGACGTCGACCTGCACCATGGGATGCGTCCGGGCGAAGCGGGCGAGGATCTCAGGCAGGAAGCGGTCGGCATAGTCGTCCGGCGTGCCGAAGCGCACGGTGCCCGTGAGCTCGGGCTTGGTGAAGGTGCTGACCGCCTCGTCATTGAGCTTCACGATGCGGCGCGCATAGTCGAGCAGCCGCTCGCCGTCGATCGTGAGCCGGTTCTGGCGCCCGTCGCGCGCGAACACGGCCCGCCCGAGCAACTCCTCGAGCCGCTTCATCTGCATGCTCACCGCCGACTGCGTGCGGCCCACATCCCCCGCCGCGCGGGTGAAGGAGCCGCTTTCGGCGATGGCGATGAAGGTCTTCAGAAGATCGATATCGAGGTTGGGGATCATCGGCGCCTCCCATCAAGATCATTGATTGAGAGAATAAAACATATTCGTTGGATTAATCAATGGGCCGACGCTAAATTTCATTTGTCACAAGCGATGAAGCGTCCGCTCCAACCGGCGGCAAATATCCGGAAAACAATAGTTTTTCCGCAACGAGGAGGATTTTGCCATGCGTGAATATGCTCTCGCGACGGCATTGAACCAGGATGCCGCCCACAACTTCGCAACCGTTCGGCGTGTCTTCGCCAATTGGCTCAGCCGCCGCCGCCTGCGGCACATCGACGACCTGGACGATCATATCCTGCAGGACATCGGCCTGAACCGCGACGACCTGCGCGCGGTCCTGCGCATGCCGCTCGCAGTCGATCCCCTGCAGGAGCTGCAGCGCCAGTCGCGCCGCCGCCCGCGCTAGATCACGATCCATCCGGGTTGAATCGACCCGGATGGATGAACGTGATCGCTTCCAATGAGTTGAGCATGATCTTGTCGGAAAAGTGCTTCACACTTTTCCGGATCATGCTCTAGCGAGGCGATGGACGCGGCACCACAGCGGCGGGACGCCCCTCCCGCCGCTGTTTCTATCTGCGGCCGAGGCTTCGCTCGACGGAGGCGAGAAGATCGTCCGCCGCGTTGCCGCGAGACGTGTTGCGCCCGAGAACGTCGCCGAGAATATCGCGTCCCCGCGTCGCCGGATCTTCCTGAGGATCCGCCCTCTGCTGTTTGGGCGCGGGCGATCCTCGCCCGCCGCCGAGAATTTCTCCCAGAATATCGCCGAGACCACCGCCCGGCTGGCCGCTCCGTCCGGCCCCCCCTCCCAGCACGTCGCGCAGGATGTCGTCGAGGCCTCCGGGCATCTGCGGCGCTTGCGGCGCCTGGTTCTGGGGTGCCTGGCTTTGGGGGGTGGGCGCCCGCCTCGCGCCGCCGCCCAGAATGTCACCGAGGATGTCGCCCAGCCCTCCGGGCGATTGTGGCTCTGGAGCCTGCGGCGTCTGTGCAGCGCCGCGGCCGCCGAACATCGACTTGGCGAGACCGCCCAGCACCATCGTGGCGATGATCGGCAGCATCTTCTTCAGGATGTCGCCGCCGATGCCGAGATTCTGCGCGGCCTGCAGAGCGACGCCGCGGCTGACATCGGGTGAGCCGAAGACATGGCCGAGGATGCCGTTGCCTTCCTGGCGCGCGTTGTCGAAGCGCACGGCATCCGGATCGTCGAGATAGCGGCCGTGGCTTCCCTGGCTCAGCGCGCCGACGAGCGCGGAGAGCCCGTCGCCCGAGGCCATGTTGCGCCGGAGCCCGGAGGCGATGACCGGCGCCAGCGCCTCGAAGGCCGAGCGCGTCTGCTCCTCGCTGAGGCCGAACTGCGCGCCGGCCGCGGTGAGGCTTCTGTTCTGCGATCCGGACAGGAGGTCGATGAGATCCATGCCGCTTCTCCCTTGATGAGGAGGGATGAGACTAGCGCCGAAAGGCGGCCTTGGGGAGATCGCGGCCGGGCCGGAATGCCGGCATGGTTTCCGCTCAAGCCCCTGGATGCGGGGATCGCGCGAGGCTGTGGACCAGCCAGTAGGCGGTGGCGGCGGCGAGGAAGCCGAAGAGCACCGAGCCCGCCGCGCTCCCGACGAGCACGCCCTCCGCGCCCGCGAGCAGGCCTCCGACATGGATGAAGGGAATGGTGCCGATTGTCGCGCGGCCCCAGCCTGCGATCGTGGACCAGTGCGGCCGGCCGAGATTGTTGAAGGCGGCCTGGGCCACGAACTGGGCGCCCGAGAAGCACCAGGTGACCGCGAGCCAGGTGCAGTAGAAGGTGACGAGCGCCGCGGCCTCGCCTTCGACGCGGAAGAGATCCGGGATGACGTGCCGGAGCGCGAAGAGCACGGCGGAGGTGAGGAGCGTGTAGGCGCCCGCGAAGAGGAAGGCGTCGGTCAGGGACTGCTTCACGCGCTCCATGCGGCCCGCCCCAAAATTCTGGCCGATGATGGGGCCGACCGCGCCCGAGAGCGAGAAGACGATGCCGAAGGCGACAGGGATCAGCCGGTTGACGATGGTGGCGGCCGCGACCGCCTCGTCGCCATAATGCGCGATGACGCGCGTCATCCAGGCGACGGCGAAGGGGGTGGCGAGCTGCGTCATCACCGCGGCGGACGCGATGTTGAGGATGGGCTTGAGATCGTCCCTGAAGCCAACCCATGTGAAGGGCACGAGGAAGCGGTGATGACGCACGATGCCGAGCAGTCCGAAGACGAGGGAGGCGACCTCCGCGAAGATGATGGAAAGGGCGGCGCCCTGGATGGAGAGTCCGAACCCGAAGATGAAGAGGGGCGCCAGGCAGCCATCGACGACGGCGGCCGAGAGCGTGACGTGCATGGCGCGCACGGGATCGCCGATGCCCCGGAGCGAGAAGCTGCAGGCGATCGAGGCGGCGAGCAGCGGGAAGCTGACCGACACGGTCCAGAAATAGAGTTTTGCAAGCGCGAGCGCCTCGCCATGCGCGCCGAGAAGCTTGAGCAGGGGTTCGGCGAAGAGCGCCATGCCGCCGCTGAGGAGGCTCGAGGTGGCGAACGCGAAGACGAGCGAGTTGGTGGCGAAGCGGCGCGCCGCCTCGACGTTGCCCGCGCCCATGTTGCGCGCGATGAGCGCCGCGGCGGCGACGCCCGTGCCGAGCGAGAAGGAGAGATTGATGAAGGAGAGCGCGCCGGCATAGCCGATGGCGGCGGTGATG
Source organism: Parvibaculaceae bacterium (assembly GCA_050181295.1). GTDB lineage: Bacteria > Pseudomonadota > Alphaproteobacteria > Rhizobiales > Aestuariivirgaceae > JBFXDI01. The sequence goes on from JBFXDI010000014.1 coordinate 7,676, forward strand.
GCGATATCGCCGAGCTGGCTCAGGAAGAAGAGGTTGAGGAGGTCGACCAGGAACACCGCCATGAGGCCGACGGCGCCGGTCAGCGTCATCACCAGCACATGGCGCTTGGTCGAGCCCGTGACGAAGCGCGCCTCGCGGGTGGCGGGCGCGCCTTCCCCGCTCGCTTTGGGCATCGTCTCCGTCATGGAAGCTCCGATGGACGGCCCCCCGCCGGCAGGCTGTCGCATGCGGCGCTTGCTCGGTCAAAAAGAAGGCCGGGTCAAGCCCGGCCGCAGCCTCTGCTTCGAGAGAGGTCAGGTCTGCGGCTGCTCGGCCTGCAGCTTCTTCCAGGTGTTGGGCTGCGAGAGCATGCTCTGGAGGTAGGCCATGTTGGCCTCGACCTCGGCCGGCGGCAGGTCGCGGCTGGCGATCTCGCGCGCCTCGTCGAAGCGACCCTGGAGGCCGACCGAAAGCGCGAGGTTCTGGCGCAGGCGCGCCTGCCGGTCGGCGCCCGGCAGGCGGGTGGCGTTGCGGAAGGTCGATTCGGCCTGCTGCAGGTTTCCTTCGAGCATGTAGGACATGCCCATGTTGTTGAGGACCGAGAGCTGGTTCGGTTCGAGCTTGAGCGCGGTCTCGTAGGATTCCCGCGCCTGCGGATATTTGCCCTGCTGGTCGAGCGCCGAGCCCAGCGCCGAATAGACCCGCCAGTCCGCTTGGCCCTGCGCGATGGCGTTCCGGAGGTTGCGCTCGGCGTCGGTGCCGCGGCCGAAGGTCGCCAGCTCCTTGCCGTAATAGGCGAGGAACTCGGCATTCTCGGGATTGCGCTGCGCGACCTGGTCGAGCACCTTGAGCTGCTCGTCGTTCTGGCCGAGCGCGTCGAGGCCCTTCGCATAGGCGATGCCCAGCTCGACGTTGCCGGGGTTCTCGCGCCACTTCTTGCCGGCAATGGCCGTCTGCCGGATCGAGGCATCGCCGGTCGAGGCGGTCGTGATCGGGTCGGACATGCTGGAGCGCGCCGTCTGGCAGCCGGAAAGGAGAAGCCCGAGCGCGGCCGCCGTGAGCAGCATGCGCAGGCTCGAGGAGCCGCTTCCCGGGCGAAGCGCTTGTGGATTGGACATCGAACGGCTCCCCTCGCTAGGCACGTTTGGGATTGGGAGCCGGATAATCGCGGGACAGACGTCAATAAACTGTTAACCATGCCGGTTGGCCGGGGGCTCCCGATGCCGTAAAGGCCGGGTCGGGACCAGAAGCGGGGAAAACTGCGGGAATGATCGAATTCGAGAAGCTTCTCCTGCCGGTCGAGGCGGGACGGGAGGCGATCGGCATCCTGAACGTCGAGAAGGCCGGGCTGGAGGCGGCGCTGGCCTCGCTCGGGACGGAGCAGCGCGCCTGGGCGGAGCGGAACGGCTTTGCCGCCGACGCCGGCCAGTGGCTCATGCTGCCGGGATCGGAGGGCAGGCCCGCGAAGGTGATCTTCGGGATGGGCAATGGCGGCGGGCGCGCCGAGGACCCGTTCCTGCCCGGAAAGCTCGCCCGCATGCTGCCCGAAGGCGACTATGCCTTCGAAGGCGCGCCGCGGCAGAAGGCGCGCCTCTGGGCGCTCGGATGGCTGCTCGAAGCCTATGACTTCGACCGCTACCGGATGGCGAAGCGGGCGCCCGCGCGGCTTGCGGCGCCGAAGGGCGTCTCGCGCGATGAAATCCTGCGGCTCGCAGGCGGCGTCCGCCTGGCCCGCGACCTCATCAACACGCCCGCCTCCGACATGGGGCCGGATGAGCTCGAGGACGCGGCCCGCGCGCTTGGGCGTCGCCACCGGGCGCGGGTGCGCGCCGTGTCGGGGCCGCGGCTCGCCAAGCAGTTCCCGCTGATCGCGGCGGTGGGACGCGCAAGCCCGAGACGGCCGCGGCTGATCGACCTCGCCTGGGGCGACGAGCGCCGGCCCAAGGTGACGCTCGTGGGCAAGGGCGTGTGCTTCGACACGGGCGGGCTCGACATCAAGCCCTCCTCCGGCATGCTGCTCATGAAGAAGGACATGGGAGGCGCCGCGACCGTGCTCGGCCTCGCCTCGATGATCATGGACGCGAGGCTGAAGCTCAGGCTCCGCGTGCTCATCCCGGCGGTGGAGAACGCGATCGCGGGCGACGCCTTCCGGCCGGGCGACGTGCTGAGGAGCCGCAAGGGCCTGAGCGTCGAGATCGGCAACACCGACGCCGAGGGGCGGCTGGTGCTCGCCGACGCGCTGGCGCTCGCCGACGAGGAGGCGCCGGAGCTCCTGATCGACATGGCGACGCTGACGGGGGCGGCGCGGGTGGCGCTCGGTCCCGATCTCCCCGCCCTCTATACCGACGACGACGGGCTCGCCGACGACATCCAGCGCTTCGGCGGACGCGAGAACGATCCCTGCTGGCGCCTGCCGCTGTGGCGACCCTATCACGCGCTCTTCGACAGCAGGCTCGCGGACCTCAACAATGCCGGGAGCTCGGGCTTCGCGGGCTCGATCACCGCCGCCCTGTTCCTGCAGCGTTTCGTGGAGAAGGCGAAGGCCTGGGCGCATTTCGACATCTTCGCCTGGACGCCGACGGCAAAGCCCGGCCGGCCGATGGGAGGCGAAGCGCAGATGGCGCGCGCGCTCTTCGCGCTGCTTGACGAGCGCTACGGCTGACGGCCCCGCCAGCCGGCCGAATCAACTGCTTGTCACCTGCAGGACTTTCCGCTTAACTGATACGGGGCCGTAACGATCGCGGAATAGCGGCAGCCGCGCGGGATGAGCGGGGCGAGACATGGGCGTCGAGTTGAGCGTTGCGCAGGCGCTGGGGCTTTGGCACGACGTGAACCTGCACATGGTGCGCGACGATGAGCCCGACCTTTCTGTGCGCCAGGTGGCGATCCTGCTTACGATCTACATGGAGGCGCCGCCTCACACTGTGAGGGGGCTCGCAAGGAAGCTCAACGTGACGAAGCCGGTGATCACGCGCGCGCTCGACTCCATGGGGCGGCTCGATCTCGTGAGCCGGCGGCGCGACGATGAGGACCGCCGCAACGTGCTTGTGCAGCGGACGGTGAAGGGCGCCCTCTATCTCGAGCGCCTCGCCGACACGATCCGCGAATATGGCCGCGCGGCGCCCCGCGCATGAGCCTCGATCCCCGTCTCAACGCCTTCCGACCGGATCTTGCGGATGCGCGTCTTGAGAAGCATGTCGCGGCCGAGCGCTTCGTCGATGGAGAGGCGCGGGAAATCGTCGCCGCGGCGACGGCGGTGCGCAAGGCGCCACGCGGCGACGCCGCCCGCCTGACGGAAGCGCTGCTCGGTGAAGCGGTGAACGTGTTCGAGCGCCAGGGCGATTGGGCCTGGGTGCAACTCGTGGCCGACGGCTATGTCGGCTATGTCGAGGCGGACGCCCTTGGCGAGGTGGGCCCGCAGGCGACGCACCGGATCGCCGTGCCGCTGACGCATCGCTATCCGGCCGCCGATCTCAAGTCCGAGCCCTCCTGGCCGGCTTATCTCGAGACGCGCGTGGCTGTGACGGGAGAGGACGGCCCGTGGTCGCGCCTGGCGGGCGGCGGCCATGTCTATAGCCGGCATCTCGCGCCGCTTAAGGTCCATGCGGCGGACTTCGTATCCGTCGCCGAAGGATTCCTCGGCGTGCCCTATCTCTGGGGCGGGAAAACCTTCGCGGGGCTCGACTGCTCGGGCCTCGTGCAGGTCGCGCTGGCCGCCGCCGGAGCGGCTGCGCCTCGCGACACCGACATGCAGGAGAGGGCGCTGGGCGAGGCGCTTGCCGAGGGCACGAAACTGAAGCGCGGCGATCTCGTCTTCTGGAAGGGCCATGTCGGCATCATGCTCGACGGCGCGCGGCTGCTGCATGCCAACGGCCATCACATGCAGGTCGTGATCGAGCCCCTGGCCGAGGCCCGCGCCCGCATCGCGGCGGCCGGCTTCCCGGTCACGAGCATAAGGCGGCTCATCCTATTCGCGCGTCATGCCCGGCCTTGAGCCGGGCATCCTTTAGGCCAGCGTGAAGAGGATTGCCGGGTCAAGCCCAGCAATGACGAATGTTAGGAGAGCCGTCGGACTTGTGAGAGCGGCGGAGGACGGATCCCGGACTGGACCTTCGGCCCATCCGGGATGACAGGAAGAGAGACCGCTGCTTCAGTACCCCTTCCTGCGGTCGACCAGGTTCTCGAGCGGCTGGCCTTTCTCGAAACGCTCCATTTGGCGAACGATATTGCGGCAGATGGTGCTCGTATCGGAGTCGGCCGCAAGATGCGGCGTGATCGTCACCTTGGGATGCCGCCAGAGGGGGCTCTCCTTCGGAAGCGGTTCGGTCTGGGCGACATCGAGGGTCACGGCCAGGAGCTCGCCCTGATCGAGGGCCGCCAGGATGTCGGCCTCGACCTGGTGCTCGCCGCGGCCCGGATTGACGATGACGGGGCCGCCGAGCGGGCCGTCCTTGGCGAGCTTGCGGATGAGCGAGCGGTTGATGATGCCGCGCGTGCCGGGCGTCGCCGGCAGGAGGCAGACGAGGATGTCGGTGCGCTTCAGGAAGGGATCGAGCTCTTGCGCGCCCGCGAAGCATTCGACGTCGGGAATGGACTTCTTGCTCTGGCTCCAGCCCGCCACCTGAAAGCCCATCATGCGGAGCTTCCGCGCGGCGTCGGAACCGAGCGCGCCGAGGCCGAGAACGCCGACCCGCACCGCCGAGGCCGGCCACTGCGAGAACCAAGACCAGTCGGCGTTCCGCTGCATCTCGTCGAGGCGCCGCTGCTGGCGGTGATGCATGAGCACGTGCTGCACCACGTATTCACTCATGCGCATGGTCATGTCCGGATCGACGATGCGCGCGATCGGCACGTCCGGAAGCTCGGTGTCCTTGAGGATCGCATCGACGCCGGCGCCGAGCGAGAAGATCGCCTTGAGGTTCGGAAAGGTTTTCAAAGCGCCGGGCGTCGGGCGCCAGCACAGCGCGTATTCGATGTCGGCGCGCTCGCCGATCTCGTCCGGATAGAGGCGGGTGTCGCGGTTCCCGGCGACGGAGCGGAAGCCGTCCGCCCAGAGGTTCACGTCCCAGCCATTGATCAGCACTGCGACGGCCATGGCTACTGCCTCACCACGCCGGCGGGCGCCGTCTGGAGGTGCAGCGCAGCGGCAAGCAGCGCCTTGGTGTAATCCTCCTGGGGGCTCTCGAAGATCTGCTGCGCTGGACCTTGCTCCACGATGATACCGTTCCGCATGACTGCAACCTCGTTTGCCAAAGCGCGCACGACCTTGAGGTCGTGGCTGATGAAGAGATAGGCGAGCGTGTGGCGCGCCTGCAGCGCGCGCAGGAGATCGACGATCTGGGCCTGCACCGACATGTCGAGCGCGCTCGTGGGCTCGTCCAGCATGACGAACTTGGGCTCGAGCGCCATGGCGCGGGCGATGGCGATGCGCTGCCGCTGCCCGCCCGAGAACTCGTGCGGATAGCGGTCCATCACGGCGGGATCGATGCCCACTTCCTCGAGCGCCTTGGCGACGCGGGCCTCCCGCTCCTCGTGGCCGAGCTCCTTGTCGAGCACGAGGAGCCCTTCCTCCACGATCTGGCGCACCGAGAGGCGCGGGGAAAGCGAGCCGTAGGGGTCCTGGAAGACGACCTGCATCTCCTTGCGCAAGGGACGCATGGCCTTGGAGTTGAGGCCGTCGATCGGGCGGCCGAGATAGACGATGCGGCCTTCCGAGGAGATGAGCCGCAGAAGCGCGAGGCCGAGCGTGGTCTTGCCGGAGCCAGATTCCCCGACGACGCCCAGAGTCTGGCCCTGCCTGACGGCGACATCGACCCCGTCCACCGCCTTGATGTGCCCGACCACGCGGCGGAAGAAGCCGCGCTTGATCGGAAACCAGACCTTGAGGTTCTTGGCTTCCAGGACCACCGGCGCGGAAGCATCGGCGGCCGGCGGCTTGCCCTTGGGCTCGGCCTCGAGGAGTTGCCTGGTGTAGGCGTGCTGCGGAGCCTTGAAGACCTCCTCCGTCGCTCCCGCCTCGACGATCTTGCCCTGCCGCATGACCGCCACCTTGTCCGCCATGCGGCGCACGATGCCGAGATCGTGCGTGATGAGGAGCATCGCCATGCCGAGCTCCTTCTGAAGCTTGCGAAGGAGCTCCAGGATCTGCGCCTGCACCGTCACATCGAGCGCCGTCGTCGGCTCGTCCGCGATCAGGAGGTCCGGATCGTTGGCGAGCGCCATGGCGATCATCACCCGCTGCCGCTGGCCGCCGGAAAGCTGATGCGGGAAGCTGTCGAGCCGCTGCTCGGGGTCGCGGATGCCGACCTTGCCGAGGAGCTCGATCGTGCGGGCGCGCGCCGCCTCGCCCGAGAGCTTGCCGTGCACGGTGAGGATTTCCCCGATCTGCCGCTCGACCGTGTGAAGCGGGTTGAGCGAGGTCATGGGCTCCTGGAACACCATCGTGATGTCGTCGCCCCGCACGCGCCGGAGATCCTCCTCGTCGGAATCGAGAAGCTCCTCGCCGCGGAAGCGGATGGAGCCGGACGGGTGGTGGGCCGCGGGGTAGGGCAGGAGCTTGAGGATCGAGAGCGCGGTGACGGACTTGCCCGAGCCCGACTCCCCGACCAGCGCCAGCGTCTCGCCCTTGGCGATGTCGAAGGACACCTTGTCGACCGCAAGCGTGTCTTGTCCGCCCTGCCGGAAGGCGACGGAGAGGTCCTTCACCTGCAGCAGGGGCTCGGCCTTCCCGCTCATGTGGACGGCATCCCCACGCTCTCTACCTTGCCCCGCCTCATGCCCGCTCATCTACTGGAAAGTCTTGCGGGGATCGAAGGCGTCGCGCACCGCCTCGCCCATGAAGACGAGGAGGCTCAGCATGATCGAGACGACCGCGAAGCCGGTAAGGCCGAGCCAGGGCGCCTGCAGGTTGGCCTTGCCCTGCGACAGGAGCTCGCCGAGGGAGGCCGATCCCGGCGGCAGGCCAAAGCCCAGGAAGTCGAGCGCGGTAAGCGTGGTGACGGAAGCCGAGACGATGAAGGGCATGAAGGTGACGGTCGCCACCATGGCGTTGGGCAGAAGATGCTTGAACATGATCTTCCAGTCGGTGAGCCCGAGCGCGCGGGCGGCGCGCACATACTCGAAATTCCGTCCGCGGAGAAACTCCGCCCTGACCACGCCTACGAGCGCCGTCCAGGAGAAGAGCAGCATGATGCCGAGCAGCACCCAGAAGTTCGGCACCAGGAACGCCGAGAGGATGATGAGCAGATAGAGGGTCGGGATGGAGCTCCAGATCTCGAGGATGCGCTGAAAGATGAGGTCGACCCAGCCCCCGAAATAGCCCTGCGAGGCGCCCGCCGCGACGCCGATGATCGAGGAGAGCACGGTGAGGACGAGCCCGAACAGCACCGAGATGCGGAAGCCGTAGATGAGCCGCGCGATCACGTCGCGGCCCTGGTCGTCGGTGCCGAGCCAGTTGAGGTTTCCGACCCGGCAAGACGGATCGTTGACGCCTTCAGCATAGCGCGTGCAGGCTTCCTCCCAGCTCATGAGGAAGGCGGGCTTCGAGGGCGCGGGCGCCGGGATCTCCCGGTTGACGGCCCGGTAGTCGTAGCGGATGGGCGGCCAGACGGCCCAGCCGTGCTGCTTCAGCTCCTCGGTGATGAGGGGGTCGCGGAAGTCGGTGACGGCGTAGAAGCCGCCGAATTTTTCCTCCGGGTAGTCCTTGAAGATCGGGAACAGGAGCTCGCCCTTGTAGGAGGCTAGGATCGGCCGGTCGTTGGCGATGAACTCCGATCCGAGGCTCGCGACGAAGAGGACGAGGAAGATCCAGCTCGACCAGTAGCCGCGCCGGTTGGCCTTGAAGAGCTGCCAGCGGCGGAGGTTGAGGCCGGTGAGCCAGGGGCGGCTTGCGGGGCGCGCGGGCGCTGCTGCGGCGACGTCCGACATGAGCCTCAGACCTCCCGCGACTCGAAGTCGATCCGGGGATCGATCCAGGTGTAGGTCAGGTCGGTGATGAGGTTGGTGAGGAGCCCGAAGAGGCTGAAGATGTAGAGCGTGGCGAAGACCACCGGATAGTCGCGGTTGATGGCGGACTCATAGCTCAGGAGGCCAAGTCCCTCGAGCGAGAAGATCTGCTCGATGAGGAGCGCGCCCGTGAAGAAGGCGCCGAGGAACGCGCCGGGAAAGCCCGCGATGACGAGCAGCATGGCGTTGCGGAACACATGCCCGTAGAGCACGCGGCGCTCGGTCAGCCCCTTGGCGCGCGCCGTCGTCACATACTGCTTCTTGATCTCGTCGAGGAACGAGTTCTTCGTCAGGAGCGTCATGGTGGCGAACGACCCGATGCCGAGCGCGGTCAGCGGCAGCACCAGGTGCCAGGCATAGTCGAGGATCTGCTCCCACCAGGAGAGCTGGTTGAAATTGTCGGAGACGAGGCCGCGGAGCGGAAAGAAGTTCCAGAACGAGCCGCCGGCGAACAGCACCACGAGCAGGATCGCGAAGAGGAAGCTCGGGATCGCGTAGCCGACGATGATGACCGCCGAGGTGCCGATGTCGAAGGCCGAGCCGTCGCGCACCGCCTTGGCGATGCCGAGCGGCACCGAGATGAGGTAGGTGACGATCGTAAGCCAGAGCCCGAGCGACAGCGAGACGGGAAGCCGCTCCCAGATGAGCTGCACCACCGGCACGTCGCGGAAGTAGCTCTGGCCGAAGTCGAAGGTGATGTAGTTCTTCATCATCAGGAGGAAGCGCTCGTGCGCCGGCTTGTCGAAGCCGAACTGCACCTCGAGCTTCTTGATGAACTCGGGATCGAGGCCTTGGGCGCCGCGATACTTGAACTCCGCCGCTCCGACCTGGGCGTTGCCGCCGACCTCGCCGCCGCCTCCGCCGCCGAAGCGCGCCGTGGCGCTGACCTCGGTTCCCTGGAGCTGCGCGATGATGCGCTCCACCGGCCCGCCCGGCGCGAACTGGATGATGACGAAGCTCACCAGCATGATGCCGACGAGCGTCGGGATCATCAGCAGGAGGCGTCTGAGGATATAGGCGGCCATTTTGGTCTGCCTGGGGAGTTTTCTATCTCGCTAGGTCGTCATTGCCGGACTTTGATCCGGCAATCCTTTTCGCATGTTTCGTGGCGCTTGCAAAAGGATGCGCGGGTCAAGCCCGCGCATGACGCCCTTGGGGATGGGGTCGCCAATTTTCACGGCCCCTTGCGGGTGCTGGCCTTGGCGGGATCGCTCCACCAGGTGTCGATGATGCCGCGGTTGAACTTCGGCTTCACATCGGGCTTCCCGAACAGGTCCCAGTAGGCGACCCAGTGACTGGGCTTGTGCCATTGCGGCACCCAGAAGTGGGTGGCGCGCAGAGTTCGGTCGAGCGTCCGCGCCGCGATAGTGAGCTCGTCGCGGGTCTTGGCCTGGGTCACGGTCTCAATGAGCGAGTCCACCGCCGTGCTCTTCAGTCCCGAATGGTTGGCGCTGCCTATGGCGTCGGCGTTCTTCGAATCGAAGAAGACGAGGAGTTCGGTGCCGGGCGTCTGGCCGATGCCAAAGCGGGTCACGATGATGTCGAAGTCGAACTCCTTCTGCCGCTGCTCGTATTGGGCCGATTCGACCTGCCGGATGGAAGCATCGATGCCGATGAGGCGGAGATTGCGCACATAGGGACCGAGGATGCGCTCGAAGGTCGGATCGTCGAGCAGGAACTCGATCGAGAGCCTCTGGCCCTTGGCGTTGACGCGGCCGCCGTTCTCCAGCTTCCAGCCGGCCTCGGTCAGAAGCTGGCTCGCCTGCCTGAGAAGCTTGCGGTCCTGGCCCGATTTGTCGGAGATGGGCGGCAGATAGGCGTCGCCAAAAACTTCGGGCGTCAGGTCCGCCTTCAGGGGCTCCAGAAGCTTCAGCTCGTCCGGAGAGGGCTTGCCTTCCGCCTTGTAGGTGGAGTTCTCGAAGAAGCTCTGCGTGCGCTCGTAGAGGCCGTAGAAGAGGTTGGCGTTCGACCATTCGAAGTCGAAGGCGAGATCGAGCGCGCGCCGGACGCGCGGATCGGCGAATTTTTCCCGCCGCATGTTGAGGAAGAAGCCCTGCGCGCCGGTGATGGTCTCGTCCGGGATATCGGCCTTGATGAGACGCCCGTCCGTGACGGCCTTGACGTTGTATTCCGTCGCCCAGCTTCGGGACGAGAACTCCTCACGAAGGTCCAGCACGCCGGCTTTCAGCGCCTCGAGCCCCGCCGTGCGGTCGCGAAAGTAGAGGATACGCACCTCGTCGAAATTGTAGCGGCCCTTGTTGACCGGCAGGTCCTTAGCCCAGTAGTCGTCGCGCCTTTCATAGGCGACGAAGCTTCCCTGCTTGAAGCTGCCGATCTTGTAGGGGCCGGAGCCAAGCGGCGGCTCGAGTGTCGAGCGGTCGAAGGGATGGGCATCGTAATAGGCCTTGGAGAAGATCGGCAACGCCGCCACCGTGGTTGGCAGATCGCGGATGTTCTTGCCCTTGAATTCGTAGCGGACCTGGTCGCCCCCGATCATGCGGCAGGCGGTGACGTCGCGCAGCATGACGGCAATGTTGGGGTGTCCCTTCTCCTTCAGCAGACTGAAGGAGTTGCAGACATCCTCCGAGGTGATCTGCGTCCCGTCCGAGAAGCGCGCCTCGGGCCGGAGCTTGAAGCTGACGCTCATCTTGTCGTCGGCGAGGTCGGCCGTCTCGGCAACGAGGCCGTAGACCGCGTCTGGCTCGTCCTCTGCGCGCGCCATGAGCGAATCGAAAAGCGCATCGACGCCCTGTGCGGAGTCGCCGCGCAGGATATAGGCATTGAAGGTGTCGAAGGTGCCGGTCGCCCCCACCCCCATGGTGGCGATGCGCCCGCCCTTCGGCGCATCCGGGTTCACGTAGTCGAAATGCTTGAAGTCGGGCGGGTATTTGAGGTCGCCGAACACCGAAAGCCCATGCCGGGGAGCGGCATGGGCGGAGGTCGCGATGAAGCTGGCGGCAATGAGCGCCGCGACGGGCAGGGGTCTCATGCGCGCTTCACCTTGGCGGCCTTCTCCTTGTCCCACCACCAGAGGCTTGGATAGCCCGGATTGTAGGGTGGCGGCGGAGTGGGGAATCCGAAGCGGTTCCAGTGACCGATCCAGACTTCCGGCCGGAAGAACTGCGGCACGACGTAGTGGTGCCAGAGCAGCACCCGGTCCAGCGCCCGGCTTGCGGCGACCAGCGTTTCCCGGTCCTTGGCGAAGATGATGCGGTCGATGATCTTGTCGATGGCCGGATCCTTGATGCCGATGGTGTTCTGGCTGCCCGGCCGATCGGCCGCGGCGGAGCCCCAGTATTCGCGCTGCTCGTTGCCGGGCGAAAGGCTCTGCTGCCACACGTCCGTGATGACATCGAAGTCGAAGTTCTGGACCCGGTTCTGGTACTGGCTAGAATCGACGGTGCGGACCCTGATCTCGATGCCGAGGCGGTCGAGCGTCTGCTTGTAGTAAAGCACGATGTCCTCGAAGCCCGGATCGTTGAGCAGGAATTCCGCCGTCATCCGCTCGCCCGTCTCCTTGTGCGTGAGGGCGCGGTTGACGAGGCTCCAGCCGGCGGCGTTCAGGAGGTCGAGCGCCTCGCGGAGATTCTTCCGGATGTTCTGCGGCGACCCGTTGACCGGATTCTCATAGGCCGTGGTGAAGACTTCCGGCGGCACGCCGTCGCGCACCTCCTCCAGGATCTGGAGCTCGATCCCCTGCGGCAGACCGGTGGCGGCAAGCTCGGAATTGGCGAAGAAGCTGCCGGTGCGCTTGTTGTAGTTCCCGAAGGAGAGGAGCCTGTTCTGGCCCTCGAAGTCGTAGGCGAGGTTGAAGGCGCGTCGCACGCGGGCGTCGGCGAATTTCGGGCGCCGCGTGTTCAGCACGAAGGCCTGCATCGGCTCGGCGTTCTTGGTGAGGAACGATGACTTGATGACCGAGCCGTTCTTGTAGGCCGGGAAGTCGTATTGCTGGTCCCACTCCTTGGTGCCGCCGCCGGTGCGGACGTCGACCTGGTCGCCCTTGAAGGCCTCGAAGATGACGGTGCGGTCGCGGAAATAGATGATCTCGATCTCGTCGAAATTGTTGGTGCCGACGTTGACCGGCAGATCCTTGCCCCAATAGTCCTCGACCCTCTCGTAGCTGATCGACTGGCCGGGCTTCACCGTCTTGATGCGATAGGCGCCCGAGCCGAGGGGAGGGGTGAGGGTGGTCTGGTTGATGTCCTGCGCCTTGCCGTCTTGGCCCGTGCCCTCCCAATAGTGCTTCGGCAGGATGAAAAGCTGACCCATGATCTGGGGCAGCTCGCGATTGCCGGTCGTGTCGAAGGTGAAGGTCACCTCCCTGTCGCCGGTCTTCTCCGCCTTCGTGACGTTGCGGTAGTAGAAGCGGTAGCGGGGATGCGACTCCTTCAGGAACTCGAAGCTGAAGATCACGTCCTCGGGCGTGATCGGCTGGCCGTCGTGCCAGCGCCCGCTGTCCCTGAGCTGGAACGTGACCGAGGAGAAGTCGTCCGGGTGCGAGACCCGCTCCACGATGAGCCCATACTCCGTGCTCGCCTCGTCGTAGCTCGATGTCATGAGCGTATCGTAGATGAAGCTGAGGCCGGCGGCGGGCACACCCTTGATGATGAAGGGGTTGAGGCTGTCGAAGGTGCCGACGGACGCGTATCGGAGCTTTCCGCCTTTGGGCGCTTGCGCGTTGACGTAGTCGAACTGCTTGAATCCCTCCGCATACTTGAGCTCGCCGAAGAGCGACAGCCCGTGGCGCCACTGCTTCTCCTCGGCATGGGCGACGCCGGCCCCGACGATCCGGAAGCCGCCGGCAAGCCCGAGCGCCCCGGCAAGCTTCAGCATCAGCCGTCTGTCGAGTCGCATCGCACCTCCGGAGAAATTCCTCGCCATTGCTTGACGTTAGCTTGCCACAAACGAAAACGCCGGCGAAAGCCCCGCCGGCGTGAAAACTTGGTAAGACCGGAGCTTGTTCCGCTGCCTATTGCTGCGGCTGCTGCTGGGCCGGCTGCTCGGACTGGCCTTGCGCCGGCGCCTGCTGCTGGCCCTGCGCCGGCGCCTGTTCGCCTTGCGCAGGTGCCTGCTGCTGTCCTTGGGCGGGAGCTTGCTCGCCCTGCTGCCCCTGCGCGGGGGCCTGCTGCTCGCCTTGCGCCGGCTGCTGCTGGCCTTCGGCCGGGGCGGGCTGAGCGTCGGCGGCGGGAAGCGGCTGCGGGCTGTCGCTCTGGGAATTGATGTAGGCCAGGAGATCGGCCCGCACGTCGTCCTTCTTGACGCCCGCATAGGTCATCTTGGTGCCGGGCGCGAAGGTCTTCGGCGCATGCACGAAGGTGTTGATCGACTCGAACGTCCAGCTCTCGTTGGACTTGGCCTTGAGCGCGTCGGAATAGGCAAAGCCCCCGTGCGAGGCGATGGGCCGGCCGATCACGCCCCAGAGGTCGGGACCGACCTTGTTGGGCCCGCCCTTCTCGATCGAATGGCAGGCCTGGCAGGCCTTGAAGGCGGCCTGGCCCTTGGCGGGATCGGCCTTGGCGAGAAGCTGTCCGATGGGCACCGCCGCGGCCTGCTCGCCTGCGCCCTGATCGGCCGGGGCCTCCTCCGCCACTTCCACGGTCATGCCCGGCTTTTCGGGCTTCTCGGCGTGATAGACGATATGCGCGGTCTCGTTGAGCCCGAACACGAGCAGGCCCGTGAACAGCACCCAGCCTGCAATCTTGTTGAGGGTGAAAGTATCGACCGCCTGCATCCCGAAATCCTCGCCCGACCGCCCTTTTACGATCGGCGCGGAAGCTAGTTGTTTCTCCGGAACCGCGCAACCCGTATAAGGGCTGGCGCACCAATTTGCCGCGCCGAGAGGCCGCCATGAATCCGAGCCCCTCCAATACCGTCGTCGTCATCCCGACGCGCATGGCCGCGGTCCGTCTGCCGGGCAAGCCGCTGGCCGACATCTGCGGCGAGCCGATGATCGTGCGCGTTTGGCGCCGCGCGGTGGAGGCAGGCGTCGGGCCGGTGCTGGTCGCGGCCGCCGAGGACGTGATCGCGCAGGCCGTGGCGGATGCCGGTGGCGACGCCATCCTCACCGATCCGGCGCTCGGCTCGGGCACCGACCGGGTCGCCGCCGCGGTGGCGATGCGCGACCCCGAGCGGCGCTTCCGCTTCGTCATCAACCTGCAGGGCGATCTCCCCACCATCCGGCCCTCCGACATCCGGGCCTGCCTCAAGCCGCTGGCCGCGACGGAGGCCGACATCGCGACCCTCGCGGCCGAGATCCGCGATCCGGAGGAGCTCGAAAATCCCAATGTGGTAAAGGCTTACGTCGACCTTGAGAGCGCCGAGACGGCGGTCGCCGACGACTTCCGGCGGGAGCCAGGGCGCATCCGCCCGCAATGGCACCATATCGGCATCTACGCCTATCGCCGGGGGGTGCTCGAGCGCTTCGTATCTCTCCCCCCGAGCGCCAGCGAGATCGAGCGGCGGCTGGAGCAGTTGCGGGCCATGGACGCCGGCATGACCATCGCCGTGCAGCGCGTTGACTTGGCGCCCTTCGGTGTCGATACTCCCGCCGACCTCGATCGCGCGCGCTCGGCTGTGAAGGCCGAGCTTTCCGGCGCGGCAGGCTGATCCCTCGCCATCCGCAAGTTCCTGAAGGACCCTCCGTGACCGCGACCACGAGCTTTCGCATCGCCTATCAGGGCGAGCCCGGCGCCAACTCGCACCTCGCCTGCCTGGAGGTGTTCCCGGACTGCGAGCCCGTAGCCTATGCGACTTTCGAGGACGCCTTCGCGGCGGTGGAGTCGGGCGAGGTGCGCTACGGCATGATCCCGATCGAGAACTCGGTCGCGGGCCGGGTGGCCGACATCCATCACCTGATGCCGGCCTCCACCCTCCATATCGTGGGGGAGCATTTTTTGCGGGTCCGTCATCAGCTGCTGGGCGTCAAGGGGGCGGCGCTTTCCGGCATCCGCACGGTGGCGAGCCACGTGCACGCGCTCGGCCAGTGCCGCAAGGTGATCTCGGAGCTGAAATTGAGGACGGTGGTCGCCGCCGACACGGCGGGCTCGGCGCGCGAGCTCAAGGAGTCGGGCGACCCGGCGCGGGCGGCCATCGCCACCTCGCTCGCGGCCGAGATATACGGCCTCGAGGTTCTGCGCGCCGACATCGAGGACGAGGACCACAACACCACGCGCTTCCTCCTCATGGCGCGCGAGGCCGACGAGGCGCCCGCCGGCAACGGGGCGGTGGTGACGACCTTCCTCTTCCGCGTCCGGAACGTCCCTGCCGCCCTCTACAAGGCCATGGGCGGGTTTGCGACCAACGGCGTCAACATGACCAAGCTCGAATCCTACCAGCTCGACGGGCAGTTCTACGCCACGCAGTTCTACGCCGACATCGAGGGGCATCCTTCCGAGCGGCGCGTGCAGCTCGCCTTCGAGGAGCTCGGCTTCTTCACGACGCACTTCCGCGTTCTGGGTATCTATCCGGCCTCCCCCATGCGTGAAGAGTTCGCCCGCCGCGCCGCGGCGCTTCATGCGGAATGAGGGTCAGGCGCCGACGGCGTCCCGGATGATGTAGCGGGCCATGCTCAGGGGGCCGGGCACGATCAGCTCCTCCGCATGGCGGCCCTCCAGCATGGCGAGCACCTCCTCGCGCTCGAACCAGCGGCAATCCTCAAGCTCCGCCTCCTCGATCTTGAGGTCGGTCGTCACCGCTTCCGCGGCAAGCCCGATCATGAGGCTCGCGGGAAACGGCCAGGGCTGGCTCGCCACATAGCGCACCGCCCCGAGCCGCACGCCCGATTCCTCGAGGATTTCCCGCCGCGCCGCCTCCTCGATCGACTCGCCCGGCTCGACGAAGCCAGCGAGCGCCGAATACATGCCGGGCGAAAAGCTCGGCTGGCGGCCGAGAAGCAGGAGGTTTCCCGCCCCGACCGCCACGATGACCACCGGGTCGGTGCGCGGGAAATGCTCCGCGCGGCAGCTCCCGCAGTGCCGCCGGTAGCCGGCATCGGTGGGCTCGGTCCGCGCGCCGCAGTTGGAGCAGAAGCGGTGCCGCCAGTGCCAGTGGAGAAGCGAGCGCGCCTGCGCCAGGAGGCCGAGATCAGCGGGCGGAAGAGCCGCCTGCACGGCGAGGCTCCTGAGGTCGATGAGCTTGATGCCGGGGCCAGGGTCCTCCGGCGGCTCCGCAGCCGCCATGAGCGCGAAGACGGCGCGGCGCTCCCCATCGATGCCGAGGAAGACCGGTTCCGTCCCTTCGAGCGGCGTCCCGGCCCGTTCCCAATCGTCATAGGCGATGCCGAGCGCGTCTCCGTTCGAGACGTCGATGCGCGGCCGGTCGGCGAAGAAGCGCAGGAAGCGGCTTGTGGGATCGGAGCGCCGGGCATCTATCCAGGCCGCGTCCGTCCTTAAGGCCGCCGCGCGGTCGAGCGTCGAGCCGACATAGGCGGGCAGGGGAATTTCGGGCATCGGGAAGGGCATTTCAGGATTGGGGGCTGCAAGGTAGGGCGCGAGGCACGGAGGCGCAAGCCGGACGCGGCTGGTTGTTCTGGCGGCAACCGCAGGCGCCGCTTGCATCCTGTGGCCTGCCGGACGATATAGAGGCCGGGAGGTTGGCGGCGGACGCGCCGCTCGCCAACCGGGTCAGGTCCGGAAGGAAGCAGCCCCAACGAGAATGGCACGGGTTGCCCGTCCAGCCTCCCGCCTCACCAGCGCCGTTTCACCAGCGCCCATGCGGCTCGGACGCCGCCTCCTGTTGGAGCTGGCGCCCAGCAGGAACCGACCTTGGCCCTGACCGAACACGAGAGCGCCGGACCGTCGCAGAGCCCCGGGGAATACCGCGTGCTGGCGCGCAAGTACCGGCCGCGCCGCTTCGAGGACCTGATCGGGCAGGACGCCGTCGTCCGCACCCTCACCAACGCCTTCGCGACCGGCCGCATCGCCCATGCCTACATGCTGACCGGCGTGCGCGGGGTGGGCAAGACCACGACCGCGCGCCTCATCGCGCGGGCGCTGAACTACACAGGACCGGGGAGCGAGGGCGGCCCCACCACCAGCATGCCCGAGATGGGCGAGCACTGCGAGGCGATTCTCGAATCCCGCCATCCGGACGTGATCGAGATGGACGCCGCCTCCCGCACCGGCGTCGACGACGTGCGCGAGATCATCGAGCAGGTGCGCTACCGGCCGATCGCGGCGCGCACCAAGGTCTACATCATCGACGAAGTGCACATGCTGTCGAAGAACGCCTTCAACGCGTTGCTCAAGACGCTCGAGGAGCCGCCGGAGCACGTGAAATTCATCTTCGCCACCACCGAGACCCGCAAGGTGCCGGTGACGGTGCTGTCGCGCTGCCAGCGCTTCGACCTGAGGCGCGTGGACGGCGCGCTCCTCATGCGGCACCTCGCGGAGGTGTCGGCGGCCGAAGGCGTCGAGCCCGAGGAGGAGGCGCTGCGCATGATCGCGCGCGCGGCGGAAGGCTCGGTGCGGGATTCGCTCTCGCTGCTCGACCAGGCCATCGCCTATGGCGGCAAGATGGTGAAGGCGGCGGATGTCCAGTCCATGCTGGGGCTCGCCGACCGGGCGCGCGTCGTCGATCTGTTCGAGGCGGTGATGCGGGGCGATATGCCCAAGGCCATTGCCGAGATCGAGGCGCAATATGCGCTGGGCAGCGATCCGCTCGCGATCCTGACCGATCTCGCCGACTTCGTGCACTGGGTGACGCGCCTGAAAGTGGCGCCGGAGACCGAGGCCGATGCGGCCCGGAGCGAAGTGGAGATCCGGCGCGGCAGGGAATTCGCCGCAACGCTCGCCATGCCGCATCTCGCCCGCGCCTGGCAGATGCTGCTGAAAGGCCTGGAGGAAGCGGGGCAGGCGGCGAACCCGCTGGCCGCCGCGGAAATGGTGCTGATCCGCCTCGCCTATTCAGCCGACCTGCCGGATCCGGCGAGCCTCGTGCGCGACGCGCAAGGCAACGGCGTCTCCGCGCGTCCCTCGCCGGAGTGCGCGCCCTCTCGCGACGGAGGCGGTGCGCGTGCGCTCCGCGCCGTGGCGCCCGAGCCGGCATCCCGTCCAGCACCTCGCCTGCCTGAGCCTTCCGAGGCGCCGCGCGCCTCGGCGCTTCCCATGCCCACCGATTTTCCGGCCATCGTCGCGCTCGCGGGCGCCATGCGCGACCTCAAGCTGAAGCTCGATCTGGAACGTTTCGTTCGCCCGGTGCGGGTCTCCCTCGGCAAGCTCGAGATCGCGCTCGAGCCTGGCGCGAGCCCGAGCTTTCCCGGCGAGATTTCCCGCAAGCTCGAGGCCTGGACCGGCGGCCGCTGGATGGTGCTCCTGCACAATGAGGGCGGCGAGCGTCCGATCGCCGAGCAGAAGAAGGCGCTGAAGGACGATGCGCTGCGGAGCGCCCGCGAGCATCCTTCCGTGCGCGCCGTGCTCGACAAATTTCCGGGCGCTGAGATTCTCGAGGTGCGCGACCGCGGCGCCTATGCCGCCGAGGCCGGTCCGCCGCCCGACGAGCAGCCCGAGTGATTTGCAGGAGAGAGTGGCGATGAAGAACCTCGGCCAGATGATGAAGCAGGTTCAGGAGATGCAGGCGCGCATGCAGGAGTTCCAGGCGCGCCTCGACACCATGACCATCGAGGGCCGCTCCGGCGGCGGGCTCGTGACCGTCACGCTCAACGGCAAGGGCGCGCTCGTGGGGGTCGAGATCGACCCGAGCCTCCTGAAGCCCGACGAGAAGGAGATCGTCGAGGACCTGATCGTCGCCGCGCATGGCGAGGCCAAGGGCAAGGTCGAGCGCATGATGGCGGACGAGATGGGCAAGATGACGGGCGGCCTGCCGCTGCCGCCGGGCTTCCAGCTTCCGATCTGAAGCGCATGCTGCTCGTCCATTTCCGCTCATTCCCGCGCAAGCGGGAATCCATCATCTCCTGGGTCCCCGCCTTCGCGGGGACGAGCGTAAGAAGCATGGCCACCCCATGAGCCGCCGCACCACGGGCCCCGAGATCGAGCGCCTGATGCAGCTCCTGGCGCGTCTTCCGGGGCTCGGTCCCCGCTCGGCGCGGCGCGCGGCGCTGCACTTGATCAAGCACCGCGAAAGCCTGCTCGAGCCCTTGACCGCGGCCATGGCGACGGCGCGCGACACGGTGAAGGTCTGCTCTGCTTGCGGCAATGTCGACACGCTCGATCCCTGCACGCTCTGTCTCGACGAGCGGCGCGACCGGGGCGTCATCTGCGTCGTGGAGGAGGTGGGCGATCTCTGGGCGCTGGAGCGCTCGGGCGCGCATAACGGGCTCTACCACGTGCTGGGCGGCACGCTTTCGGCGATCGAGGGGGTGCGGCCGGAAGACCTCAACATCGCGAGGCTTGTCGACCGCGCCGGCGAGCCTCACGTGCGCGAGGTGGTGATCGCCGTCAACGCCACGGTGGAGGGCCAGACGACGGCGCACTACATCACCGACCAGCTGCGCGGGCTCGACGTCTCCGTCTCGCGGCTGGCCCACGGCGTGCCGGTCGGTGGCGAGCTCGACTATCTGGACGAGGGCACGCTCGCCGCGGCGTTGAAGGCCCGCCGCCCGTTCTGAACGATCGGCCATCTCTTGTCATTGCCGGGCTTGACCCGGCAATCCATGAACATCGTCATTGCAAGCAATGCGGGGCCTGTGTTCATGGATCCCGGACTGGACCTTTGGTCCATCCGGGATGACAGGATAGAGGCAGTGGCACCGTCGTGGTCTACGGATCGTCATGCCAGCGGAACTCAGGGCATCCCCTGAAGCGGTCCCGCTGGGTGGCAGAGTCACCATTGGACTCCAGCTTGCGCTGGAATGACACTGGTTGGGCACACACCTTGCGGCCAGGCGGAAGGCCTTACGCCGGCGTGTCGTAGGTGTAGCGGAAGGTGCAGCAGGGCGCGCCTTCCATGATCGTCTGCTTGCGCTCGAGCCGGATCTTCGGGTCGTAGCCCTGGCAGAAAGTGCCGTCGCGGTTGCACGACATGAGGTGCCCGATCTTGCCGAGCCCCATCTCGCGATAGGTCTCGGCATAGCGGCAGCACGTGATGTTGAAGTCGAATTTTTCGTCGGTCGCCTCCAGCACCTCCATCTCGAGCGCGCCGTCGGCGGTCCAGAGCTCGTAGAGCTTGATGAAGTCGGCCATGGAGGTGACGCCGCCCGGCGCCTTGCTCGCGAAGGCCTGACCCTCGGCGATGGCCGCCTTGCGGATGGCGGCATCGAGGATGGAGGCGGCCTTCTCCTCGCCGATCTCGGCCGCCATCTCCCTGAAGATCGGGCCGATGACTTCCGCCTGCAGCTTCCGCTTCACGATCGTGGGCATGTCCTTCATCGGAAATCCTCAGGAGCTCTACCGGGCAAGGGCGCGAGCATACTCCTCTGGCCCGAAGCCGACCAGAAGCTGCTCTTGGGTCTCCAGCACCGGCCGCCTGATCATCGAGGGCTGGGCGAGCATGAGCGCCAGGGCCTTGCGCTCGTCGAGTCCCTGCCGGTCGGCCTCAGGCAACTTGCGGAAGGTCGTGCCGGCGCGGTTGAGGAGCCTTTCCCAGCCGGCCTTCCTCGCCCAGCCCTCGAGCCGCGCCTTGTCGATGCCGTCCACCTTGTAGTCGTGGAAGCGATACTCCACGCCATGCGCGTCGAGCCATGCGCGCGCCTTCTTCATCGTGTCGCAGTTCCGGATGCCGTAGATCGTGACCGGCTTCGCCATCTCTATCGCCTCTACCTCGCCTTAGCCTGGGTTTCCGGCTGCAGCACCTGCATGAGGTGCCGCACGATGGCGTTGCGGCGGTTGCCGTTGGTGATCTTCTCGCCCGTCAGGTCGGTCACGTAGAAGACGTCGACCGCGCGCTCGCCATAGGTCGTGATGTGGGCCGAGGCGATGTTGAGGTTGAGCCGGAAGAGCGCGTGGGTGAGATCGTAGAGAAAGCCGATGCGGTCGAGGCCGTTGACCTCGATGACGGTGGTGCGGTTGGAGGACTCGTTGTCGATGATGACCCGCGGCTCGACCGTGAAGGAGGTTATGCGGCCTCTGGGCCTCGCCATGCTGGCCACCAGCTCGCGCAGCCGCACGTCGCCTTTCAGCGCCTGCCGGATGAGGGCGGCCACACGCTCGGCGCGCCGCTGCTCGTCGGCCTCCTCGGAGAATTCGCGCTGGATGAGGAGCGTGTCGAGCGCGATGCCGTCGGTGGTGGTGAAGATCTGGGCGCCTGCGATGTTGGCGCCGGCCGCCGCGCAGGCGCCGGTGAGCGTGGCGAGGAGCCGCGGATGGTCCGGCGCGAGCACGGTCAGCTCGGTGATGGCGGTGAAGTCGTCGGTCCTGACGGAGGTGAGAACCGGCTCGCCCGTGCGCTCGGCTTCCGCCAGCATCAGGGCATGCGCCTCGTGGTGCGCCGTGTCGGAGTTTAGCCAGTAGGGATCGTAGTGGCGCCTGAGATAGGCGCGCTTCCGCTTCTCGCTCCAGTCGGACACGGTTTTCAGGAACGCCGCCTGCGCCGCCGCCACGCGGTCCTTGCGGGAGATGCTGGAATGGCCGCCCGACAGCACGGGCTCGGCCTCGAAATAGAGCGTGCGCAGGAGCTGGCCCTTCCAGCCGTTCCACACGCCCGGCCCCACGGCGCGGATGTCGGCGACGGTGAGGATGAGGAGCATTTTCAGGCGCTCCGGGCTCTGCACCAGCGAGGCGAAGTCGAGGATGGTCTTGAAGTCGTTGAGGTCGCGCGTCTGCGCCGTCTCGCTCATGACGAGGTGGTGGCGCACCAGCCAGGCGACGAGCTCGGTCTCCGCGGGCTCGAGGCCGAGCCTCGGACCGAGCGCCTTGGCCACCCGCTCGCCCGCCACCGAATGGCTCTCCTTGCGGCCTTTCGCGATGTCGTGCAGCAGCACGGCGACGTAGAGCGCGCGGCGGTTGGCGAGCGTCGGCATGATGTCGGTCGAGAGCGGATGATCGTCGCGGAAGCGCCCGTGCTGGATGTCCGACAGGATGCCGACGGCGCGCAGCAGATGCTCGTCCACCGTGTAGTGGTGGTACATGTTGAACTGCATCATGCCGACGATCTTGCCGAAGTCGGGGATGAAGCGTCCGAGCACGCCCGCCTCGCTCATACGGGAGAGCGCGGCTTCCGGATCGTCCGAGTCGGTGAGGACCGAGAGGAAGATGCGGTTCGCTTCCGGGTTCTCGCGGAGCTCCGGCCCGATGAGATTGAGCGAGCGGCGCACCTCCTTGAAGGCGTCCGGATGGATGGCGACGTTGTATGCGACCGCGAAGCCGAAGAGCCGCAGCAGGTTGACGGGGTCGCGCTCGAAGACGCCCTCGTCGCTGATGGTGAGGCGACCGGCGTCGATGCGGAAGTCGCGGCTCTCCTTGATGGCGCGGCCTCTGTGGGAGAAGCCCTGCCAGAAGCGGCTGAGGCCCGGCGCCTTCTTCATCTCCTGCGCCTCGAGCACCGCGCAGAAGATGCGGGTGAGGTCGCCCACCTCCTTGGCGATGAGGAAATAGTGCTTCATGAAGCGCTCGACATGGCGCAGCCCGCCATGCGCGGTGTAGCCCAGCCGCTCGGCGAGCTCGGCCTGCTTGTCGAAGGTGAGCTTGTCGCCGCCCTTCGGCGCCATGAAATGGAGCTGGCAGCGCACCGACCAGAGAAAATCCTCGCATTTGATGAAGCGCGCGAGCTCGGCGCGCGTGAAGAGTCCGGCCGGCACCAGATCCTCGCTGGACTGCGTGCCGTAGACATATTTGGCGATCCAGAAGAGGGTGTGGAGGTCGCGCAAGCCCCCCTTTCCGTCCTTGACGTCGGGCTCGACCAGATAGCGGGATTCGCCCGCCCGGCGGTGCCTCTCGTCACGCTCGGCGAGCTTGCCGGCAATGAAGTTCTTGGCGTCCTTGCCCACGATCTCGGCGCGGAAGCGCTGCGAGAGCTCCTCGAAGAGCCCGGTGTCGCCGCAGATGTAGCGGGCCTCCAGCACCGAGGTCTTGATGGTCGTGTCGCCGCGCGCGAGCTTCAGGCACTCGTCCACGCTGCGGGTCGCGTGCCCGACCTTGAAGCCCGTGTCCCAGAGCACGTAGAGCATGTATTCGACGATGCTCTCGCCCCAGGCCGTCTGCTTGTAGGGAAGCACGAAGAGGAGGTCGATGTCGGACTGGGGCGCGAGCGTCCCGCGCCCGTAGCCGCCGGTCGCCACCACCGCAAGCCGCTCCGACGTCGAGGGATTGACGGCCCGGTAGATGTGGCTCGAGGCGAGATCGTAGAGGCCCTCGACCAGCATGTCCTGAAGCGCGGAGAGCCGCTCGGCGCAGCGCGTGCCGCTGCCGTCGGCGAGAAGCTGGCGCTCCGCCTCCGCGCGGGCCTCCTTCACCCAGCCTTTGAGGAACGCGATGAGCGCCGGCCGGAAGGCGGTTCCCTCCGCACCGTGCGTCTCGACCAGTGCGGCGATGCCCATGCCGAGCGTGTCATCGCTTGACCGATCCGTTCGTCCCCGCGGAGGCGGGGACCCAGCTTTTGCCTTCGAGGCGATATCCGTTTCCGCCTGGATTCCCGCTTTCGCGGAAATGAGCGGGTCTTGTTTTTCCCTTCTCCGGGTCATGCGCGCTCGTCCAACCGTCGCGCGGCCTTGAGGCGGTAGAGAAGCTCGAGCGCCTCGCGCGGGCTGAAGGCATCGGGCTCGGAGGCATCGATGAGCCGTTCGGCCTCGGACGGCCCCCTTGGCTCCTCCATCCCAGGCGCCACGGGGCGCGGCGCGAAGAGCGGCAGGTCGTCCATGAGGTCGCGGCGCGCCGAGGCGGCCTCGCTCTGCTCGAGGATCTCCAGGACCTCGCCGGCGCGCGCCACGACGGCCGGCGGCAGCCCGGCGAGCTTCGCGACCTGGATGCCGTAGGAGCGGTCGGCCGAGCCTGGCGTGACCTCGTGCAGGAAGACGACGTCGCCCTGCCATTCGCGCACCTTCATGGTGGCGTTGGCGAGGCGGGAGAGCCTGCCCGAGAGCGCCGTCAGCTCGTGGAAATGGGTGGCGAAGAGCGCCCGGCAGCGGTTGACCTCGTGCAGATGTTCCACCGATGCCCAGGCGATGGAGAGCCCGTCGAAGGTCGCCGTGCCGCGTCCGATCTCATCCAGGATCACGAGCGAGCGGTCGCTCGCCTGGTTGAGGATGGCGGCGGTCTCGACCATCTCCACCATGAAGGTCGAGCGGCCGCGCGCGAGATCGTCGGCGGCGCCGACGCGGCTGAAGACCCGGTCCACGACGCCGATATGGGCCTCCTCCGCCGGCACGAAGGACCCTGTCTGGGCGAGGATGGCGATGAGCGCGTTCTGACGCAGGAAGGTCGATTTGCCCGCCATGTTGGGGCCGGTGAGGAGCCAGATGTGGCGCGCCTCCTCGCCGTCCGCCGAAAGTTCGCAGTCGTTGGCGATGAAGGCATGCCCCTCGCGCCGGAGCGCCGCCTCGACCACCGGATGGCGGCCGCCCCGGACGCGGAAGGCGCGCGAGGCATCGATCAAGGGCCGCGCGAAGCGGTGCGTGTCGGCAAGCTCGGCGAGGCTTGCCAGCACGTCGAGCAGCGCCAGCGCATGCGCCGTGGCGGAGATATTGCCCGCCTTCTCGGCGACTTCATGCACGAACCGCTCGAAGGTCTCGATCTCGATGGCGACGGCGCGCGAGGCGGCGAGCGAGATGCGGCTTTCGAGATCCGCGAGCTCGGCGGTGGAGAAGCGCATGGCGTTGGCGAGCGTCTGGCGGTGGACGAAGCTCCGCGACAGGGGCTCGGCCATGAGCGCAGCCCCGTGCTGCGCCGCGACCTCGATGTGATAGCCGAGGAAGTTGTTGTGGCGGACCTTGAGACCCTTGATGCCGGTCTCCTCGGCATACTTCGCCTGCAGGCCCGCGACCACCTTGCGGGTGTCGTCGCGGAGCGTCCGCTGCGCGTCGAGCTCAGGAAGGTGGCCGGACCGTATGAATCCGCCGTCGCGGGCGAGCAGCGGAAGCTCCTCGGCCAGCGCCTCGGCGAGCGCCCGAGCGAGCGGACGATCGGCATCCGCAAGTGTTGTGGCCGCCTCATCGACGAGGCTCGGCAGGCCAAGCCGGGAAGCTTCCTTGAGCAACCGCGCGAGGTCGTGGGCGGCATCGAGCCCGTGGCGGATGGCGGCGAGATCGCGGGGACTGCCGCGTCCGACGGTCAGTCTCGCGAGCGCGCGGCCGAGATCGGGCGCCGCCTTCAGCGCCTCGCGGAGCGAACGGCGGAGGTCGCGGCGTTCGGCGAGGAAGCCCACGGCGTCGAGCCGCGCATTGATGCCGTCCGGATCGACGAGCGGGCTCGACAGCCACTCCGCCAGCAGGCGTCCGCCGGGGCCGGTGACCGTCAGGTCGATGGCGTGGAGGAAGCTGCCCTGCCGCTCGCCGGAGGTGGTGCGCGTGAGCTCCAGATTGGCGCGCGTCGCGGCGTCGATCGCCATCCGTTTCTCCCGCGCCTGCCGCGACGGCGCCGAGATGACGGGCGCGCGCCCCATCTGGGTCAGGGTCACGTAGTCGAGCAGGGCGCCCGCGGCTGCTACCTCGGCGCGGCTGAAGCTGCCGAAGGCGTCGAGCGACAGGACCTGGAAATGCTGCTTGAGGCGGTGCTCGCCCGAGGCCGAATCGAAGCGCGAGGCGGCTAGCGGCGTGACCGGGATGGCGAGCTCCTGGAGAAGGCGGCCGACTACGGCATCGGCGAGGAGCGTGTCGGGCAGCACCACCTCGCCGGGCTCGAGCCGCGCGAACTCGGTTGCGAGCGCATCGGTCGGAAAGCAGGAGACACAGAAGTCGCCGGTCGAGATGTCGAGCCAGGCGAGCGCCAGATCCTCCTCGCTTCTGAGCCTGACGAGGGCCGCGAGATAGTTGTGCCGGCGGGCATCGAGGAGCGTCTCCTCCGTGATGGTGCCGGGGGTGACGAGGCGCGTCACCGCGCGCCGCACGACGGACTTCGAGCCCCGCTTCCTTGCCTCCTCGGGGTCCTCGGTCTGCTCGCACACCGCCACCCGGTGGCCGAGGCGGATGAGCTTCTGGAGATAGTCGTCGGCGGCATGCACCGGCACCCCGCACATGGGGATGTCCTCGCCCAGATGCTTGCCGCGCCTGGTGAGCGCGATGCCGAGCGCCCGCGAGGCCGTCTCGGCGTCCCCGAAGAACATCTCGTAGAAATCGCCCATCCGGTAGAACAGCAGGCAGTCCGGGTTGGCCGCCTTGATCTCCAGATACTGCGCCATCATGGGCGTGGGCCGTGGATCGGCCTCGGGCGCGAGCTTTCCGACCGGCTGTTCCATGGTCGGTTTTCTAGGCGGAACCCGAAGACTTGTCATCCGGAGCAGGTACAGAAGCCCACAGCCCATCAATCTTGTCATCACCGGATCGGCTGGAGGCCAAGCCCGATATCACCTTTGACCAACCTCACGGTTCCGATCCCGGACAGCCGCTGAAGCGGCTTCCGGGATGACAGGGGAGCACCGGAAGCGGGCCACCCTCGCAGGGCGGGATAGCCGCTAGGCGGAAGCGCCGCGATGCGGTTGAATGGGGTGTATCGCGTCACGTGAGGGGTTTTCATGCCGCGCAAGGGCCGCAACCGACCGAGCTTCACCGATCAGGAGGCGCTGGACTTCCATGCCTCCGGCAAGCCCGGCAAGCTCGAGGTCCGGGCCACCAAGCCCATGACCACGCAGCGCGAGCTCTCGCTCGCCTACAGCCCCGGCGTCGCGGTGCCGGTACGCGCCATCGCCAAAGATCCCGACCTTGCCTACGACTACACCACCAAGGGCAACATGGTGGCCGTCATCACCAACGGAACGGCGATCCTGGGCCTCGGGCATCTGGGCGCGCTGGCGTCGAAGCCGGTCATGGAGGGCAAGGCGGTGCTCTTCAAGCGCTTCGCCGACATCGACGCCTTCGACCTCGAGGTGGACACGACCGACACGGACGCCTTCGTGGGCGCGGTGCGCTATCTGGGCCCCACCTTCGGCGGCATCAATCTGGAGGACATCAAGGCGCCCGACTGCTTCGTGATCGAGGAGAAGCTCCGGGCGCTCATGGACATCCCCGTCTTCCATGACGACCAGCACGGCACCGCCATCATCGCCACCGCCGGCCTCATCAACGCTCTGGAGCTCACCGGGCGCAAGCTCGACGGCTTCCGCCTCGTCTGCAACGGCGCCGGCGCCTCGGCCATCGCCTGCATGCACCTGCTCTCCGCCATGGGCGTGCCCCGCCGCCACATCGTGCTCTGCGATTCCAAGGGGGTCGTCCACAAGGGGCGCACCGAGGGCATGAACCAGTGGAAGTCGGCCTTCGCGGTCGAGACCGAGGCGCGCACGCTCGCCGATGCGGTGAAGGGCGCGGACGTGTTCTTCGGCCTCTCGGTGAAAGGCGCGCTGACGCCCGAGATGGTCTCCTCCATGGCGCCGGACCCGATCATCTTCGCCATGGCCAACCCCGATCCCGAGATCACGCCCGAGGAGGTGGCGGCGGTGCGCGAGGACGCCATCATGGCGACGGGGCGCTCCGACTATCCGAACCAGATCAACAATGTGCTCGGCTTTCCCTATATCTTCCGGGGGGCGCTCGACGTGCGCGCCCGCACCATCAACGACGAGATGAAGATCGCCGCCGCGAAGGCGCTGGCGGCGCTGGCGCGCGAGGACGTGCCGGACGAGGTTTCCGCCGCCTATCAGGGCTCAAGGCTGCGCTTCGGGCGCGATTACCTGATCCCGGTGCCCTTCGATCCCCGTCTCATCTCGACCGTGCCCGTGGCGGTGGCGAAGGCCGCCATGGAGACCAAGGTGGCGCGCCGCGGGATCGAGGACATCGATGCCTATGCGGCAAAACTCTCGGCAAGGCTCAACCCCATCGCGGGCTCGCTGCAGGCGGTCTTCGTGCAGCTCCGCAACAATCCGAAACGCATGGTGTTCGCGGAGGGCGAGGAGGACCGCGTCATCCGCGCCGCCAACATCTACGCGGCCTCGGGCTTCGGCGAGGCGGTGCTCGTGGGACGCGAGGACCGAGTCAGGGAGACGGTGGCGCATGCGGGCGTCGAGCTCAACGAGAACGTCCGCATCCTCAATGCCCGCCTCTCGGAGCGCATCCACGACTATGCCGACTATCTCTACGGCCGTCTGCAACGGCAGGGCTACCTGCTGCGCGACTGCCAGCGCATGGTGAACACCGACCGCAACATCTTCGCCGCCTGCATGGTGGCGCTGGGGGATGCCGACGCGGTGGTGACGGGGCTCACGCGCAACTTCTCGATCGCGCTCGACAACATGCGGCTCGCCATCGACGCGAGGCTCGGCCACCGTCCGATCGGGGTTTCGATCGTGATCGCGGAGGGGCGGACGGTCTTCATCGCCGACACCTCCATCACCGAGATGCCCGATCCGCTGCAGCTCGCCGACATCGCGGTCGAGGCGGCGAACGTGGCGCGGAGGCTCGGCCACGTGCCGCGGGTCGCGCTTCTGTCCTATTCGACCTTCGGCCATCCGGCGGGCGAGCGGGTGAGGAACTCGCGCGACGCCGTGGCGGAGCTCGACCGGCGCAAGATCGACTTCGAATACGATGGAGAAATGTCGGCCGACGTCGCGCTGTCGCGCGCCGCCATGGCGGCCTATCCCTTCTGCCGCCTCACGGGGCCCGCCAACGTCCTCGTCATGCCGGCGGCGCACAGCGCCAGCATCTCGACGCGCATGCTCCAGACGCTCGGCGGCGCGACCGTGATCGGTCCGCTGCTGGCGGGGCTCGAGAAGCCGGTGCAGATCGCCTCCATGTCGGCGACGGCCTCCGATCTCGTCAATCTCGCGGCCATCGCGGCCTACGACATCAACGCGTGACGGAAAGAGAAAAGCCCCGGCTGGCCGGGGCTCCTGGGTTCCTACGAACCGTCATGACCGGGTCTCGACCCGGGCAGTCCGCGAAGGCTCTTGCGAGCCCCCGTAGGATGCCCAGGGAGCCCCGGACATGACGATTGTCTCAGAGGGAGGCCGAAGCACGGCCTCCCGATTTCAGTTAGAGCGCCTTGGGAAGGTCGCCGCTGATGCCAAGGATGCGCAGGTCCTCGCGCGCCGGATGGCGGTGACTCTCCACGGCATTGGCGGCACGCACGGCGGCGCCAAGGATGCTGAAGAACTCGAGCGGGGAAAAGCCGGACTTCCGGGTGGCGGGAGCAGCGGCTGCAAGCGCGGTCATGGCTTTCGAAACCTCGTTTGGATGGTTGCCTACGGGCGCATATGTAGGATGATTAGAGCGCCGCACAAGGGAATTTGTGCATCGCACCAGAGCATTTAATGCATAGCTCTGGAAACCCACTTTTAAGAGGTGCGAACGCTATCCTGAGGGGTTCCGAACCGTCCGAAATAGCGCGGCTCTATGCGCTCGACGGGTAGCAGGATCAGCACGTCAACCGTGTTGAAGGCGTGATCCACAACCGCGCCGTCTCCCACCTGCGCTCCGAGCCGCAGATAGCCCTTGATCAGCGGCGGCAGGGCCTTGAGGGCCGCCTTGTCGTCGACGTCCGTGCCGGGGAGGCGGTCCATGGCCGCGTAGCGGTGGGCGAGGGCCCTGACCCGCCAGTCCTCGCAGGCGCCATGGTTGCGGGCCAGCCAGGCAAGCGCCGGGGCGTGGGCATCCGGATCGGTGCCTTCGAAGCTCGCGCAGCCGAGCATGGCGTCGAGGCCGTGATGGCGGACATAGTCCCAGATCGCCTGCCACAGGAGCTCGATCACGGGCTTCGTCCGGTACTCCTTGAGGACGCAGGACCGGCCGAGCTCCAGGAACCGGAGATGCCGCTGGCGCGCCAGAAGCGGCCTGAGATCATACTCGTCCTGGCTGTAGAAGCCGCCATGGGCCTCCGCAACCTCCTGCCGGAGCAGCCGGTAGGTGCCGACGAGCGCGCCGTCGCGCGTGTCGGTGACGAGCAGGTGGTCGCAGATCGGATCGAAGCGGTCGGCGTCGGTGTCGGCACCCGACAGTCCCCGCTCGGCATGGAACACGCGGTGCCGCAGCGCCTGTGCCGCGGCGACGTCGGCCTCATCCTGCGCGAGCCGCGCTGAAAGCGGGCCGCGGGAGGTTTTTAACACCAGTTCCGGCCGCCATGGCAAGGCTCCGGTCTGGTTGCGGCTGAAGTATGCGATGCCCATCTGTCCGTTCGCTCCCGTCTTCCGGTTAACCGGAAACTGGCCGATTCGCATGAAGCCCGGATGACGCCATTTTTCCGATTCGCCACGATGCGGGAGCTGGGATAGGTTCGCAACCCGACCGGAGCTTTCAGGCACGTGCTGCACGGCAAGCGCATCATCCTCATCCTCGGCGGCGGCATCGCGGCCTACAAGTGCCTGGAGCTCATCCGGCGCGTGAAGGAGCGCGGCTGCGGCGTGCGCGTCATCATGACCCGCGCCGCCAAGGAGTTCGTGACTCCGCTCTCGGTTGCGAGCCTGACGCGCGAGAAGGTCTATGACGACCTCTTCAGTCTCACAGACGAGGCCGAGATGGGGCATATCGAGCTTTCGCGCTCGGCCGACCTCCTGGTCGTGGCGCCCGCCACCGCCGACCTCATGGCGCGCATGGCGGCAGGGCTCGCCAACGACCTCGCCACCACCACGCTGCTCGCGACCGACAAGCCGGTGATGATCGTGCCGGCCATGAACGTGCGCATGTGGCAGCACCCGGCGACGCAGCGCAATCTTAAGGCGCTGCAGGCCGACGGCGTGACGGTGGTCGGCCCCAATGACGGCGACATGGCCTGCGGGGAATATGGCCCGGGCCGCATGGCCGAGCCTGCCGAGATCATCGCGGCCATCGAGGCCCATTTCGGCGGCAAGGGCGCGGCCGCGCCGGCAGCCGCGCTGTCGCGCGACCGGCCGCTTCAGGGCCGCAAGGTGCTGGTCACCGCCGGGCCGACGCATGAGCCGATCGACCCCGTGCGCTATATCGCCAACCGCTCCTCGGGCCGCCAGGGTTATGCGCTGGGCGCGGCCGCCGTGGCGCTCGGCGCCGAGACCATCATCGTCTCCGGGCCGGTGAACCTGCCCCTGCCGCCCGGCGCGGGCGTCGTGCCGGTGGAGACGGGGCAAGAGATGCTGAAGGCGACCGAGCGCGAGCTCCCGGCCGACATCGCCGTCTTCACCGCCGCGGTTGCCGACTGGCGGGTGGCTGCCGCTGCCGACCAGAAGCTCAAGAAGGACGGCTCGGGCAAGCCGCCGGCCCTTGCGCTGGAGCAGAACCCCGACATCCTGAAGACGGTCGCGACGCGGAAGGAGAAGCGGCCGCGCCTCGTGGTTGGCTTCGCGGCCGAGACCGAGAACGTGATCGAGAACGCGAAGCGGAAGCTCGCCGCCAAGGGCTGCGACCTCATCGTCGCCAACGACGTGAGCAAGGCCTCGGGCGTCATGGGGGGGAGCCGCAACACGGTGCATCTCGTGTCGGCCGGAGGTGTCGAGAGCTGGCCCGAGATGGGCAAGGACGAGGTCGCGAACCGTCTCATGCGCCGCCTGGCCGAGATGCTCGGCAAGGCATCCTGATGGCATCCGAGGTGGAGATCGGCGTGCGGGTGTTGCCGCACGGGGACGGGCTGCCGCTGCCGGCCTACGAGTCGGCGGGTGCGGCCGGCATGGATCTTCGCGCGGCGATCCCCGAAGGGGAGGAGACGGTGATCGCGCCCGGCGAGCGTTCGAAAATTCCGACGGGGCTCACGATCGCCATTCCTCCAGGTTTCGAGGCCCAGGTACGCCCGCGCTCTGGGCTCGCCTTCCGCAACGGCGTCACCTGCCTCAACACGCCGGGCACGATCGACAGTGACTATCGCGGCGAGGTCCAGGTCATCCTTGTAAACCACGGCTCCGAGCCCTTCCGCCTGAAGCGTGGCGACCGCATCGCGCAGATGATCGTGGCGCCCATATCGCGCGCCCGCTGGCGCGTGGAGGATGCCCTATCGGGGACCGCGCGGGGCGAAGGGGGCTTCGGCTCTTCCGGAGTGGCGTGACCCATGGCGCTCGACGCCGAGGAACTCGAACGCTACGCCCGACATATCCTCCTGCGCGAGGTGGGCGGGCCCGGCCAGCAGAAGCTCAAAGCCTCGCGCGTGCTGGTCGTGGGCGCCGGCGGCCTCGGCTCGCCGCTTCTCCTCTATCTCGCGGCGGCGGGCGTCGGCACGCTCGGCATCGTCGATGACGACGTGGTGGCGCTCTCCAACCTGCAGCGCCAGATCGTGCATGCGACCAGCCGCGTCGGCGAGCCGAAGACGCTGAGCGCCGCCGTCACGCTGCACGACATCAATCCGCTCGTGACGCTGGAGCCGCACCAGGTGCGCCTCGATGCCGGCAATGCGCTCGACATCATCGCGCGCTACGACCTCGTGGCCGACGGCTCCGACCGGATCGACACCCGCTATCTCGTGAGCGACGCCTGCTTCCTGGCGGGCAAGACCCTGGTGAGCGCCGCGGTCGGGCAGTTCGACGGGCAGATATCGACTTTCAGGCCGCGTGGGGAGGCGCCCGACGGCAATCCCTGGCCCACTTACCGCTGCCTCTATCCGGAAGCGCCGCCCCCCGGCGCCATCCCGACCTGCGAGGAGGCGGGCATCCTCGGCGCCCTCACCGGCGTGGTCGGCTCCCTGCAGGCGATCGAGGTCTTGAAGGAGCTGCTCGGCATCGGCGACAGCCTCGCGGGCAAGCTCCTCATGTATGACGCGCTGTCGGCCCGCACCTATGTGACGAAGCTCACCTGGGACCCGGAGAACCCGCTCAACGGCCGCAACCCGACGATCCGCGACCTGAGCCACCTAAGCTAGACGCTCGTCATGCCAGCGAAGGCTGGCATCCAATGGAGCGAATGATGAAGGCCCTATTGGACCCAGCTTGCGCTGGGGTGACGGACTGACATCACCCCGCCTTGAGCGGCGAGGTGTCGAAATATTCCGAAAGCCTCGTCACCTTGCCGCCCTTCATCTCCAGCACCAGCGCGAAGGGAAAGTCGAAGCGCGCGCCGGTCGAAGCCAGCTCGGAAAGGAACTCCCCCTCCGCGAAGGCCATGTCGCCAGACTCGAGGAGCGTTCGTAAGGGAATGTGGCAGTTGCGGACGGCGGCGATGCCGCCGGCGCAGGCCTCGCGGACATCGGCCGGCCCGATGCGGCGCCGCGGCTGCAGGGGATCGTCGAAAATCCCGTCGGAAGCGAAAAGCGACGCGATCGCGTCCGGGTCCGCTTCCTCCCAGCCGCGCAGGATGGCGCGCACGGCTTGCGACGGCGTCATGGCAGCCTCCCTCAATGCCGGGACAATGGAACACATCGGCTGTCTTGCTCGAAACGGACGATGCGGCATTGACCGGTGCCCGCGATGATAGGAGGGCGCCGGAGGGGCGCAATTTCGCGACATTGCCGAGCGTGACGCGACCTGACGCGGCTTGGCGTCAGTTCGAGAAAGCCACGCCTGACGCCAGCAAAATCGCTAGTAGCCCGGCGCCAGCAGGATCTGGTCGGAG
Organism: Parvibaculaceae bacterium; assembly: GCA_050181295.1. Taxonomy (GTDB): domain Bacteria; phylum Pseudomonadota; class Alphaproteobacteria; order Rhizobiales; family Aestuariivirgaceae; genus JBFXDI01. The sequence goes on from JBFXDI010000014.1 coordinate 41,130, forward strand.
AGGTCGCTGATATGGCCGATCCGGCTGCGGATCTCCTCGGGGATTTCCTCGCTGTCCATCGGATAGAGGTGGCTTTTGGCGAGCTCGGCCTTGAGGTCGGCGTCCTCGCCCAGATACTCATAGACGACGCGCGAGGCGAAGGGCTGCCGGTTGCCGCCGCTGGCGATCGTGAGGATGATGCCGGTGAGATAGTGCCGCTGCTTGCGGTGTGACGGGTAGAGGATGGTGAGCGCGACGAGATCGCTGGAGGCGGCCTCGTATTCGAGCAGGTAGATGCGGTCGACGACGTAGAAGGCCGCGCCCTTGAACTTCTGGACGACCTTGGCGCGCCTGGCGCCGGACGTGATTTCCAGCCGCTCGATGCTCTTGGTGAGGATATTCTGGCCTTCCTGCCTGAGGACGGTCAGCGAGCGCACGATATGGCTCGACCAGACCGGCGTGCAGAAATAGACGCCGTAGAGCCCGCAATAGGGTCGCATCAACTCAAGCGAGCGCTTCGAATCGATCGAGAGTTGGGCCAGCAGCTGCGGAAGGAGCGACGCCAGGCCGACGATCCGCTCCTTGTCCGGAACGACGGTCCGCCGGAACTCCTCCGGCGGAAGCGTGATCTCGTACTCGTCCACGCCGAAGAAGGTCGTGATGCGCCGGAGGTTGGCGAGGGAGGGCGCGGAGGTTCCGCTCAGGTACTTGTTGAACTGCTGCCGGTTGATGCCGAGGCGTCGGCACACCTCGGCCACCGAGCCGTAGCGGGCGCAGAGATTCCGCAGGTTGCTGGCAAGGTTCTGGTTGTCGCGCTGCATGTTTGCGGGAACCTGCCGGGCCTGGGTTTATGGAGAGGGCGGGTCATGGCCCGCGCGGGGCGAGAGTAGAACATGTCCCGGAAAGCTGTCTCTCAATTTTCGTTCCGCGCGCATCAAACTTCCTTGCTTCTCAGGCGAAGCCAGGCGTGCGCGTTGACATTCGACGCTCGCGGATGGTAGCGTCCGCCCGCTCGAGACGGACGAATGCCCCCGACGGGGCTTTGCGGCGATTGACCTCCCTTTTGTGAAAGGCAGGACGATCGTGCTCTTGAGCGTACTCGACCAATCCCTCGAAAAATCGCCCTTCTTCGACGGCGCCCACAAGGCCGGCGCCAAGGCCTATATCGTCCTCAACCACATGTTCATGCCGTATCGCTACGGCGATCCGGTGGAGGAGTACTGGGCGCTCGTCAACGACGTCACGCTCTGGGACGTGGCGGCGGAGCGCCAGGTCGAGATCAGCGGACCGGACGCGACCCGCTTCATCGACATCCTCGTGCCGCGCAACATGGACACCTGCGGCGTCGGCCAGTGCCGCTACGTGGTCATCACGGACCAGGACGGCCACATCGTCAACGATCCCGTCCTGAACCGCCTGGGCGAGAACCGTTACTGGCTGTCGGCCGCCGACAGCGACCTTCTGCTCTGGGCCAAAGGCGTGGCGGCTTATGCCGGCATGGACGTCTCCCTCACGCAACCGGACGTGGCGCCGGTGCAGGTGCAGGGCGGCAAGTCGCGCGAGGTCATGGCGAGCCTCTTCGGCGACGTCGCGCGCGAGCTCCGCTACTACCGCCTCGCCGAGACCGAGCTCGACGGCATGCCGGTCGTCATTACCCGCACCGGCTGGAGCGGCGACCTGGGCTACGAAATCTATCTTTGCGACAGGAGCCGCGCGGATGAGCTCTGGGACCGTGTCATGGAGGCCGGCAAGCCGTTCAACATCCGCGCCACCGGGCCGAACACGATCCGGCGCGTGGAGGCCGGGATCGTCGCCATGCGCTCCGATTTCCCGGCCGACGCGACGCCCTATCACCTCGGCATGGAGCGCCTTGTCGATCTCGGGAAAAAGGCGGAGTTCATTGGCAAGCGGGCGCTTGCCCGCATCGCGAAGGAAGGCGTGCCCTGGAAGCTCGTCGGCATCGCCTTCGATCCGGAGGCGCTTGCGGGCGAGGCCGCAGCCTTCGGCCGGCGTCCGATCCTGCGCAACGGCAAGAAGATTGGCGACACGACCGTCGTCGTCTATTCGCCGCGCGTCCAGTCGGCCATCGGCTATGCCCGCATCGATGCGCGCCATTCCGCGCTCGGCACCGAGCTCGAGATCGACGGTCCCGCCGGCCGCCGCACGGCCAGGGTCATGGAGACGCCTTTCTACGACGCCCGCAAGCAGATCGCGCGCCAGTAGCCATGCAAGCCCGGGATTCCGCACCCATGCGTTCCGTCGAGTTCACGTTCCTGGACCAGGCCGAGGTCGCAAGCCTCATTCCCGACTTCGGCGAGGTCATGCGTGTGGTCGAGGAGGGCCTGCGCGCCCATGGCCGCAAGGACGTGGTCCTGCCGCCCAAGTCGCACATCCTGCTCGATGACCGCTACAACGGTCATTTCAACGTGCTGACCGGCTATGTCGGACCGATCGACACGGCGGGCGTCAAGGTCATCGGCGACTATGTCGACAACATCGATCACGACCTCCCTTCCGAGGTCGCGATGCTCACGCTCTACGACCCCCGCACCGGCGTTCCGCGCTGCGTGATGGACGCAACCAGCCTCACCTGGCTCCGGACCGGTGCAGTCACCGGCATCGGCGCCCGGCATCTTGCCCGGAAGAATTCCCGCATCCTTGCTCATGTCGGCGCGCGTGGCACGGCCTTCGCCAACATCAAGGCCATCGCCAGCGCGCGTCCGATCGACGAGGTCAGGATCACCAGCAAGCGGCCCGAGACGCGCGAGGCGCTGGCGCGCCAGGTCGAGGAGGAGCTCGGCATCGACGCGGTCCCGCTCTCCGACATCGCAGACACGGTGCTCGACGCCGACATCGTGGTCGAGGCCACCCGGCTCGAGAAGCCGCAGGTGCTCGTCCGCGACGACATGATGAAGCCCGGCTCGCTGCTCATCACCTATGGCTGGGTGATGGCCGTCGACCCGGCGCTCCCGCTCAACGCCGACAAGCTCGTGGTGGACGACTGGCGACAGTGCTGCGAGGGCGGGACATTCCATCCGCTCATCCGTGACGGGAAGCTCACGCGCGAGCATCTCCACGCCGAGATCGGTGAGATCGTGGACGGAGCGCGGCCCGGACGCGAGAACGATCAGGAAAGGATCGTGTTCTGGCACCGGGGGTTCGCGGTCAGCGACATCGTCCTCGGCCAGCACATTCTTGAACAGGCGGATGCCCGGAAGCTCGGCCGCCGCCTGAAGCTCTGGTGATGCCCGCGACGGTTCCAGCCGTCTGACGTGCCTGCAAACCCTTGGCGTTCACGAGAATCAGAACGGGAAGACGACCGATGCACACCGATGACGATCGCAAGATAGGATGGTTGACCTCCGAGCTCGGCAAGGGCCGGATGGGTCGGCGCGAGTTCATGGGCCGCATGGCCGCTCTGGGGGTGACGACCGCGCTCGCCTCGAGCCTCGCCGGCCGCGCCCTGGCGCAGGAGACCTCCAAGAAGGGCGGGCACATGCGTTTCGGAATGGCGCATGGCGAGACGGCCGACACGCTCGACCCCGGGCAGGTGAACAACGGCTACACGACCGTCGTCGCCTACGCGATCACCAACATGCTCACCGAGGAGGACGCCGACGGCAAGATCCAGCCCAAGCTCGCCGAGAGCTGGGAGGCCTCGGACGCCGCCAAGAAATGGACCTTCAAGCTCCGCAAGGGCGTGCAGTTCCACGACGGCCGCGCCTTGAGCGCCAAGGACGTCGTCGCCTCCATCAACCATCACCGCGGCAAGGATTCCAAATCCTCGGTGAAGCCGATCGTCGATCCCATGCAGTCGGTCGACGCCGATGGCGACGACACGGTGGTCGTCACGCTCGAAAGCGGGGATGCGGACATCCCGGCCAAGCTCTCGAACTTCAGCTTCGGCATCTATCCCGCCAACGAGGATGGAACTCTCAACTGGCAGAAGGGGATCGGCACCGGCGCCTACCGCCTGAAGGCGTTTCAGCCGGGCGGCAAGACCACCTTCGAGCGCAATCCCAACTACTGGCAGGCGGACCGCGCCTTCTTCGACAGCGGCGAGCTGATCGCCATCCTCGATCCGGCGGCGCGTCAGAACGCGCTCATCACCAAGGAGGTGGACGCCATCGACCGCATCGACCTCAAGACGGCCGATCGGCTGGCGAAGACACCAGGCATCGTGATGGAGGAGGTGCAGGGCAAGCTCCATTACACCTTCCCGATGCGCACTGACACCGCGCCCTTCACCGATCGCAACGTGCGCCTCGCACTTAAATACGCGATCGACCGCGAGGCTTTCCTCAAGGCCATCCTGTTCGGCCATGGCATGCTCGGGAACGATCATCCGATCACGCCGGCCTACCGCTTCTTCGCCTCCGACATCGAGCAGCGGGTCTACGATCCCGACAAGGCGAAGCACCACCTGAAGCAAGCCGGCATGGAGGCGCTGGCCCTCGACCTCAGCGCCTCGGGCGCGGCCTTCCAGGGCGCCGTCGATGCGGCCCTCCTCTACAAGGAGAATGCCGCCAAGGCCGGCATCAACATCAATGTCGTGCGTGAGCCGAACGACGGCTACTGGTCGAATGTCTGGCGCAAGAAGTCGTGGTGCACGTCCTACTGGTTCGGCACGCCCACGGCCGACGGCATCTTCACGCAGGCCTATGCGGGCGGCGCCGGCTGGAACGACACCTACTGGAACGACGAGAAGTTCAACAAGCTCATGGTCGAGGCGCGGGGCGAGCTCGACGATGCCAAGCGCACCGCCATGTACCGCGAGATGCAGCTTCTCCTCCGGGACGAGGGCGGCGCCGTCATTCCCGCCTTCGCGAACGATGTCTTCGCCACCCGAGACAATGTGCGGCACGGCAAGCTCGCCTCCAACTACGAGGTCGACGGCCGCATGTTCTTCGATCGCTGGTGGTTCGCCTAAGTTTCAGCCGCGGCGCCTTCCGGCCCCCCAGCTCGCGGCCGTGTGGCGGAGAGCGAAAGCTCTCCGCCTTCGTTTTCGACAGGTGCGTGCCTGGCCCTGGTGGACGGTTGCAGGCGCGACCACAACTAGGCGGCGGTATAGCCGCCGTCGACCACCAGCACCGCGCCGGTGATGAAGGAGGCCGCGTCCGAGGCGAGGAAAACCGCCGGCGCCGCGATCTCGTCCACCTCTCCAACTCTGCGGAGCGGCGTCCGGTCGATGCCGGCGTCGAGCATGGAGCGATCCACTTTCGCCTCGTTGCCCTGCATGCGGTTGCTGGTCCAGCCCGGCGCCACGGCATTGACGCGGATTCCATGCGGGCCCCATTCAGCGGCAAGCGAGCGGACAAGCTGCTCCACGCCGCCCTTGGCCGCGCAATAGGCGGTGAGACCCTCGAACGCCACGCGCGCGGCTGTCGAGGAGGTGACGACGATCGCGCCTCCCGTCCCAGCCTTCACCATGTGCCGGCCTGCCGCCAGCGCGGTGTTGAAGACGCCGGTGAGGTCGATGGCAAGCGTGCGGTCCCAGGCTTGCGCATCCGTCTCGAACGCCGATCCGGGAATGCTGATCCCGGCATTGCACATCATGATGTCGAGCCGGCCGAAACGATCGACCGCCCGCGCCACGAAGGCTTCGCACTCCTCTCGATTGATGACGTCGAGGCGGGAGCCCTCCACTGTTCCGCCCTCGCGCCGGATGAGCTCGGCGGCCTCCTCGCTTTCCTGCTCCGAGATCGAGCCCACGAGCACGTGCGCGCCATTCGCGGCCAGATGCCTCGCCATGGCGAGGCCGAGCCCCCTGCCGCCGCCGGTGACGGCGGCCACGCGCCCCCTGAGATCGGGATGCACGGGCCTCGTCGCGCTCATATCGCCGTCGTGCCGCCGTCCATGGAGACGATGCTCCCCGTGGCATAGGAGAAGGCGCCGGACGCCGTCCACGCGATGGCCCGCGCGACCTCGCCGACCGCCGCGAGACGGCCGAGCGGCACGCGCACGAGCGCCGTCCGCCGCGCTTCCGCAGCATCGCCCGTCACGCCGAAGTCGGTCTCGGTCATCGGCGTCTCGATACCCCCCGGCGCGAAGCAGTTGACGCGGACGGTCGGAGCCAGTTCGGCCGCGAGCGCCTTGGTCATCAGCACCATGCCGCCCTTCGACGCGCAGTATGCGACCTGTCCCGCCATTCCGACGAGGCCGAGGCCCGAAGCGACGGTGAGGATCGATCCGCCGCCGTTCTCGCGCATGTGGAGGCCGGCCGCGCGGCAGACCCAGAAGGCGCCGGTGAGATTCGTGTCGATGTAGGCGTTCCAGGTTTCGTCATCGAGCCGCTCGAGCGGGCAGCGGTCGCCGATGCCTGCATTGGCGATGGCGATATCGAGCGGGCCGAAGGTGTCGATGGCCTTGGCGACCGCGGCATCGACATCGGCCGAGCGGCGGACATCGCCCGCCACACTCAGCGCCTTGCCGCCGGCGGCTTCGATCTCGCTGACGACAGCGTCCAGCCGATCGCGTGCGCGGCCCATGAGCGTCACCCTGGCGCCGAGGCCCGCGAGCAGACGCCCGAGCTCCGCGCCCACGCCCGACGAGCCGCCCGAGATCAGGACCGAGCGGCCGGCATATTCATTGGCAAGATCGGTGCTCACGCGGCGTCCTTGCCGCGCGTGGCCATGACCTCGGCGCCGATGATCTCGGAGCGGTGCCCGTCGATGCACTGCTCGAGCACCGTCTTGCCCTCGTAGTAGTAGGGGTCGAACCAGTCGGGAAAGCGCTGCTTCATCCCCTCGACCACCTGTCTGCGGGCCTCCGGCCCGATCCTGTCGATATACTCGGGGTCGGCGTCGTGCGGCACGACCTCGGACATGAGCCCGAGGAAGCTCTCCAGCCAGTGCATCGTCTC
>JBFXDI010000015.1:0-47829 GCA_050181295.1 Parvibaculaceae bacterium
GCCGGGAGAGCCGGATCGCCTCCTCGCAGAGGGGCTTGCGGATATGCGCGTTCCCGCCGCTTGCGGAATAGCCCTCGTTGAAGAGGAGGTAGAGCGTGGCCGCGACGGCCGCCAGACGCTCCGCTCGCTCAACGGGGCCGGGCGCCTCGAAAGGAATGTCGGCCTCGGCGATGCGGCGCTTGGCGCGGGTGATGCGCTGCTCCATGGCGGCCTCGCTCACCAGGAAGGCGCGCGCGATCTCCTTGACGGTGAGGCCCGCGACGATCCTCAGCGCCAGCGCCACCTGCTGCGTGGCAGGGAGGTCCGGATGGCAGCAGACGAACATGAGACGCAGAAGGTCGTCGCGGTAGTGGGACTCGTCCAGGCGGTCGGCCAGCTCCGTTTCCGGGTTCTCCGTCCCGTCCGTCCAGTCGCCGTCGGGAAGCGGAACCTCCTTGCGGTGCTTGCGAAGTTCATCGAGCGCGGCGTTGCGGCCAACGAAGATCAGCCACGCGGCAGGATCGCGCGGCGGACCGTTGAGCGGCCATGTCCTCACCGCCCTGAGGCAGGCGTTCTGGAACGCCTCCTCGGCGAGATCGAGGTCGCGGAAATAGCGCAGCAGCGCTCCCATCGCCTGGGGCCGGGCGGCGGTGAGCGCCGTGCCGATCCAGGCGATATCGGTCATTGGCCGAAGGCTCCCGGTCGGAAGAGCATGACGGGGCGGATCTCGTAGGTGCCCGAACCGTGGGTGGCGGCGCCCGCGAGCTGCCTTGCGAACTCGTGCGCCTCCTCGAGCGTGTCGCAGTCGACGAGATAGAAGCCCAGAAGCTGCTCCTTGGTCTCGGCGAAGGGTCCGTCGACCACCATGGTCTCGCGGCCCTTGCGGAGCGTCGTGGCGGTGGTGGTCGGCATGAGGCGCGCCACGGGGCCGAGCTTGCCCCTGGCGGCGTATTTCGCCTGCACCTTGCTTAAGCGCTCCATGAGGGCCGCGTCCTCCTCCTTGCTCCAGGAGGTGACGGCGGCCTCGGAATCGTAGCAGAGGATCGCGTATTGCATGCGCCAGGTTCCTTTTCCGGTCACTTCTCAAGACGAACGGGGAATGCGGATATCGACAGGAGCCGGCAAATTTAGGGTAGCGCCAGCGGAATCCGGCCCTAGAGATCCAGCGTGGCGATGACCGGCACGTGGTCGGATGGCTGCGGCCAGCCCCGCGCCTCGCGCACCACCTCGAGCCTCGAGCAGGCGCCGTCGAGCCTCGGATCGAGCCAGACGTGATCGAGCCTGCGGCCGCGGTCGGCCGCTTCCCAGTCGCGCGCCCGGTAGCTCCACCAGGTGTAGAGCTTCTGCTCGAGCGGCACATGCTGGCGCATGACGTCGATCCAGCGCCCGGCCGCCTGCAGCTTCAGAAGCCGCTCGGTCTCGACCGGCGTATGGCTCACCACCTTGAGGAGCTGCTTGTGGGACCAGACGTCATGCTCGTGGGGCGCGACGTTGAGGTCGCCGACGACGATCGAGGGATGGACGGAGGCGCTGGCGATTTCGGGAAGCCAGCTCTCCATTTCGTCGAGGAAGGCGAGCTTGTGCGCGAACTTGGGATTGATCTCCGGATCGGGTTCGTCGCCGCCCGCCGGCACATAGAGGCTGTGGACGAGAAAAGGGCGGCCGGCCTCGAACAGCGCCGAGACATGCCGGGCATCGTTCTTGCCGCAGAACTGGCGCGTGCCGATCTCGGCCATCGGGATGCGGGAAAGGATGGCGACGCCGTGGTAGCCGGGCTGACCCTTGGCCGCGAGCCAGCGATAGCCGAGCCGCTTGAAGCGGCCGTGGGGAAACTGGCCGTCCGGACACTTCGTCTCCTGCAGGCAGAGGATGTCCGGCCGCCAGCGCGCCAGGAAGCGGTGGACGGTGTCGGCGCGCAGGCGCACCGAGTTGATGTTCCAGGTCGCGACGGTGACGGGCATGAGGGGCTAGATCACGATCCATCCGGGTTGAATCGACCCGGATGGATGGATCGTGATCGATTCCAGCAAGTTGAGCATGGTCTTGTCAGAAAAGTGCTTCACACTTTTCCGGACCATGCTCAAGAGCATAGGGCGGGTGAAAAGAAAAGGCGTCCGGTCGGGGGGCCGGACGCCTTCGCGCTTCTTCTGCGCTTTGCGCCGGGAGGGGAAACCGGCGCGTACCACTGCCAAGCGACCTCTGAGCGGGGGCAGATCGGCCGCTTTTTGAGCGGCAGCGGATACTATCGACTAAATAAATCCAGCCCCCTCCGGTTTCAATGGCCGGAGGGGAAACTTTTCGTGAACATAGCGGTTAAGTTTTCGTAAGACCTGAAGCTATTTCGAGGTCCGCTTCTCCCGATCGGGGAGCTCAACCACGAACAGTTTTGGGTCCGGCTTGGTGTCGGCCTGGATGTTCATGAGGGAAATGGTGGTGCGGCGGCCCTGGCCGTCGACGATGATCCATTGCTGGAGCTCGTCCTTCTGGCTGTCGAAGACGAGCTCCAGATGTCCGGGCACCAGCTTCGACTTGTCCTCCACGGTGACGCGCGTCAGGCCGTCGGCGGCCTCGACCGACTTGACGTCGGCTTCCTTGAGGAGGTCGACCCGGTCGGCGAGCACCAGACGCAGGGGCGTGGCCGAAAGCGGGTACTGGTCGGCGGTGTTCTTGGCGTTGTTCTTGATCGTCACCCAGCTGCCGTCCGCGACCACGAGGAAGGGATTGGGCGGGGCGTATTCGAAGCGGAGCCTGCCGGGCTTGGAAATGTAGAACACGCCGGCGGAGACGTGGCCCTTCGGGCCAACTTGCGTGAACTCGCCCTGCATGGTCTTCATCTTGTTGAAGTAGGTCGAGATCTGCTGCACCGCCGAGGCCTGGGCATCGGAGAGGCTCGCGGCCTTCGCCGCTTCGGCGACGCCGAAGCCAACGGAGACGAGAAGCGCCAGCAGCGCCAGCGCGCCGAGCAGTCGTGTGGTGTTGTTGCGGGCCATCTTGGTCTTCTTCCCTCCATCTCGCCGTGGTTAGTGGCTGCTGCTCCGAAGCCGGTGTCCGCCGACAAGGCGGCGGTTTTGCGGCGCTTTCCTTGATTCCCGGCCCTCAGTCCTCGCCGCCATTGCCGGGCGGAATGATGTCGCGCTTGCCGGCATGGTTGGGCGCCGTGATGAGGCCTTCCTTCTCCATGCGCTCGATGAGGCTCGCAGCCTTGTTGTAGCCGACCTGCAGGCGGCGCTGGACATAGCTGGTCGAGACCTTGCGATCCCGGAGCACCACCGCCACGGCCTGGTCGTAGAGCGAGTCGCCGCTGCCGCCGCCTTCGCCCAGCATGCCGCCGGCGTCTCCCTCGCCATCGCCGAAACCTTCCTCGGGCTCGGCGGTGACGGCCTCGACATAGTCGGGGGCGCCTTGCGCCTTCAGGAAGCTCACCACCTTCTCCACCTCGTCATCGGTGACGAAGGCGCCGTGGAGGCGCGAGATGCGGCCGCCGCCGGCCATATAGAGCATGTCGCCTTGCCCCAGAAGCTGCTCGGCGCCCTGCTCGCCGAGGATAGTGCGGCTATCGATCTTGGAGGTGACCTGGAAGGAGATGCGGGTCGGGAAGTTGGCCTTGATGGTGCCGGTGATGACGTCGACCGAGGGGCGCTGCGTCGCCATGATGACGTGGATGCCGGCGGCGCGCGCCATCTGCGCGAGGCGCTGCACGGCGCCCTCGATGTCCTTGCCCGCCACCATCATGAGGTCGGCCATCTCGTCGATGATGACCACGATATAGGGGAAGGGGGAGAGCTCCATCTCCTCCTGCTCGAAGATCGGCTCGCCGTTGTGCGGATCGAAGCCCGTCTGCACCGTACGGGTGACGATCTCGCCCTTGGCGATCGCCTGCTTCACGCGGTTGTTGAAGCCGTCGATGTTGCGCACGCCGAGCTTCGACATTTTCCGGTAGCGGTCCTCCATCTCGCGCACCGCCCATTTGAGCGCCACGATGGCCTTGCGCGGATCGGTGACGACGGGCGCCAGGAGATGCGGGATGCCCTCGTAGACCGACAGCTCCAGCATCTTGGGGTCGATCATGATGAGGCGGCACTGCTCGGGCGTCATGCGATAGAGGAGGGAGAGGATGAAGGTGTTGATGCCGACCGACTTGCCGGAGCCGGTGGTGCCGGCGATGAGGAGATGCGGCATGCGCGCGAGGTCGGCGAGGATCGGCTCGCCGCCGATGTTTTTCCCGAGCGCCAACGCCAGGTTCTGGCCCGACTTCTCATAAGCCTGGGAGGCGAGGAGCTCGCGCAGATAGACCGTCTCGCGGCGTGCGTTCGGGAGCTCGATGCCGATGACGTTGCGGCCCGGGATGACGGCGACGCGGGCCGAGACCGCGCTCATGGAGCGGGCGATGTCGTCGGCAAGCCCGATGACGCGCGACGACTTGATGCCCGGCGCCGGCTCGAGCTCGTAAAGCGCCACGACCGGGCCAGGGCAGACCTTGATGATCTCGCCCCTGACGCCAAAGTCGTCGAGCACGCCTTCGAGCATGCGGGCGTTCTGCTCCAGAGCTTCGTCCGAGAGGTCGGCGCCCTTGCCCTGCCGCTTGGGCTCGGCGAGGAGCGTCAGCGGGGGAAGCTCAAAACCCTTCGACCGCTCGAAGGCGAGCGAGCCCTGGGCTTCGCGCTGCAGGCGCTTGCCCTGCTTGACGCCCTTGGGACCGCGCGCGACCCGCGGCGCGGGGGCGTCGTCCTCCGCCTCTTCCGTCTCCTCGAACGTGTCGGTCTCGATCTCGGCGTCTTCCTCCAGCTCCTCGGCAGCGGGCGCCGGACGCGAGGGCGAGAAGAGGCTCGGCTCGGAGGGTCTCCGGGCAAGGCCGGACGCGAGCGTCGGCTCGACCCGGTGACCGGACATGGACCCCTCACCGCCGAGCTCCGAGAGCATGGCGCGCAGCCTGCCGGACAGGCGCTCGCGCGGCTCGCGGTCGGGCGCCGGGAGCATGCGCTCGAAAGTGGGACGGGGGATGCGCCGGAGCAGCGGGCGGCCGTAATGAGCCCAGAGCGCGCGGGTGAAGAAGCCCGCATGGGCGATGGAGCCGAGGGCGCGGGCGGTCCAGTCCTGGGTATCGGCGCCGAAGAGGCGCATGAAGGCGACGACGTCGTCGCCGGTCGCGCCGGAAGCCGAGAGCAGCAGGATGAAGGCCGGAATGGCGAGGAGCACGCCCGCGAAGGCCGTGGCGAAGCCCCCTTTCAGGGCCACCGACAGGACGGTCGTCAGCGAATTGGCAATGACGTCGCCGACGACGCCGCCCAGCCCCGAGCCCAGCGCCCAGCCGGCCGGCGCGTCGAAGAGCGAGAGGAAGCCCGCCCAGAGCGCGGCCGAGCCGATCCAGCAGAGGAAGCGCCTGCCCGGCCGCCTCGGCACGCGGTGCGAGAAGAGCCACATGGTCCAGGCGACCGGCACCACGATGAAGGGCAGGACGCCGATGCCAATGAGCTGCATGAGCTGATCGGAGACGATGGCGCCCGGAGCGCCGAGCAGGTTCTTCGGCCGGGCGTCGACGGCGTTGTTGAAGGAAGGGTCGTCGACCGACCAGGTGGCGAGGCTCACCACCACGAAGACGATGACGGCCAGCAGGCCGAGGCCCGCGAGTTCCAGGAGCCGGTTGCGCACGAAGCGGCGGACCGCGCCCGGTATGGCCCGATCGTCGGTGTCCAGCGGATGGGTTTGCGCCATTGCTGCTCGCGAACGCTCCCGAGTCTACGCGCGGGGAGCGGATCGCGCCCGGCGCCTGAAGGCGGGACGACCGCGTCATCCCGCACCTTGCGGTCTATCGGCCGGAGCGTGCGGCGGGCATGGTTAAGGTCGCGTTAAGGATTGGCTCTCGTGGGCGGGACCGAACCCAAAAAGCGGCCCCGGCCGGATGCCACGGCCGGGGCTCCAACGGGGTTCTAAGCCGACCCCCGCCGTCATGGGCGAAGATCAGGGAACGACTTCGCCATGCAGGTTGATGTCGAGGCCCTCGATCTCCGTCTCCTTGCCGACGCGGAGGCCCACGAGAAGATCCACGACCTTCAGGATCACGAAGGTGGCGATGCCGCACCAGAGGACGGTGGCGAGCACGCCGTAGATCTGCGTCATCACCTGGCCGCCATTGCCCTCGAGCAAGCCGGCCGTAGTGTTGACCGCGCTCGAGGCGAAGACCCCGGTGAGGATCGCGCCGGTCAGGCCGCCGACGCCGTGGATGCCGAAGACGTCGAGCGAATCGTCATAGCCCAGCATCCGCTTGAGGCTGGTCGAGGCCCAGAAGCAGACGGCGCCGGCGATGAGACCGATGAAGAGCGCCCCCGCCGGGGTGACGAAGCCGCAGGCCGGCGTGATGGCGACGAGGCCGGCGACGGCGCCCGACAGGATGCCGAGCACGGAGGGTTTCCTGTGGACCGCCCATTCGGCAAACATCCAGGCGAGGCCCGCGGCCGCGGCCGCGATCTGGGTGTTGACGAGCACCATGCCCGTCAACGCGCCGGCCGAGAGCGCCGAGCCGGCATTGAAGCCGAACCAGCCGATCCAGAGCAGCGAGGCGCCGATGAGGCTGTAGACCAGGTTGTGCGGCGGCATGGGCTCGGCCGGGTAGCCCGAGCGGCGGCCGAGCACGAGGCAGGCCACGAGCGCCGCGACCCCTGAGTTGATATGGACGACGGTGCCGCCTGCGAAGTCGAGGATGCCGGCGTCGAAGAGGAAGCCGCCCGAGGCCCAGACCCAGTGGCAGATCGGCGCGTAGACGAAGATCGACCAGAGTGTCAGGAAGATCAGGAGGGCGGAGAACTTCATGCGGTCCGCGAAGGCGCCGCAGATGAGCGCCGGCGTGATGATCGCGAAGGTCATCTGGAAGGTCGCGAAGACGCTTTCCGGGATGGTGCCTGTCAACCCGTCCTTGGTCAGGCTGGCGAAGAACATGTTCGACAGGCCGCCGATATAGGCGTTCGCTCCGCCGCCGTCGGAGAAGGCGAGGGAGTAGCCCAGGACGAACCAGACGATGGTGAGAAGGCAGGCGGCGGCGAAGCTCTGCATGGCGGTCGCGAGCACGTTCTTCTTGCGCACGAGACCGCCATAGAAGAGGGCAAGGCCCGGAACGGTCATCATCAGCACGATCACGGTCGACACGAGCATCCAGGCGGTGTCGCCGGAATTGAGCGTCGGCGTGGCATCCTGCGCCAGGGCGGGCAGGACGCCCGCGGAAAGACCAAGCGCCAGGCCGGCGAGACGAAGCAAGGGTCGTGACATCGTTTTCAAGCTCCCCGATTGATCAGAGCGCGGCCATACCGGTCTCGCCGGTGCGGATGCGCAGCGCCTGCTCGAGCGGCAGGACGAAAATTTTTCCATCGCCGATCTGGCCGGTACGCGCGGCGGCGGCCAGCGCCTCGACCGCCCGGTCGGCGACCGGCCCTTCGAGCGCCATCTCCAGCTTCAGCTTCGGGACGAAGGACACCTGGTACTCGGCGCCGCGGTAGATCTCGGTATGGCCTTTCTGCCGCCCGTGCCCCTTGACCTCGCTGACGGTGAGGCCCTCGACCCCCACGGCCGCGAGCGCGGCCCTCACTTCCTCGAGCTTGTGCGGCTTTATGACCGCGACGATGTATTTCATCGGCATCTCCCCGTGTTGCGCCTGGTGAGGCGCGGGAGAGCAAATCAAGCCGCATGCCAGTTCGGGCACTTTCAGCAAGTTATTGATTAGAAATCAGTTTTATTGCTGGGCCTGGATGACTGACCGCAGGCTTAGCCTAAATAACTGGCAAATTGGAATGACTGCCTACTCCTTGGGCTGTCCACGACGCAGACGCACCAGCCCTTCCTGGGCGACGGTGGCCACGAGGCGGCCGTCGCGGGTGTAGATGAGACCGCGGTTCATGCTGCGCCCTCCGCTGGCGGAAGGAGAATCCTGCGCGTAGAGCAGCCACTCGTCCGCCCGGGCATACCGGTGGAACCAGAGCGCGTGGTCGAGGCTCGCCAGCATCAGGTCGTGGTCGAAAAGGTGCCGGCCATGGGTCACGAGCGAGGTGTCGAGCAGGGTCATGTCGGAGGCGTAGGCCAGCACGCACTGGTGCACGGTATGGCTGTCGGGCAGGGGCGCGCTGGCGCGGATCCAGACGTTCTGCACCGGCGGCATGCCTTTCACCGGCTCGAGGTAGTGCAAGGGATTGGTAGGCCTGAGCTCGATCGGGCGCTCGCGCGTGAAGTAGCGCCGCATGCTCTCGGGCATGCGGTCGGCGAATTCGGCGAGGAACTCCTTCTCGCTCGGCAGAGTGTCCGGGTCCGGCGCCTCGGGCATCGGCAACTGATGCTCGAAGCCCTCCTCCTCGGCATGGAAGGAGGCCGCCATGGTGAAGATCGGCGCGCCGTGCTGGATCGCCACCACGTTGCGGGTGGTGAAGCTCCTGCCGTCGCGGTAGCGCTCGACCTGATAGACGATCGGAATCTTCGGATCGCCCGGCCGGATGAAGTAGCCGTGCAGCGAATGGGCGAGCCTGCCGTCATCGACGGTGCGCAGCGCCGCCACCAGCGCCTGGCCGATCACCTGCCCGCCGAACACGCGCTGCCAGCCGACCTGCGGGCTGACGCCCCGGAAGAGGTTCTCCTCGAGCTTCTCCAGGTTCAGCGTCTCAAGGACGGTCGTCAGCTCGTCGGGCATGGGGGACTCGGGTTGAGGCGGCGGGGCGGGCAGGATAGCTTTCCCGGACAATACTGAGCTTCGGCGAAAAGGACATGCCTCAAAAGGCCCATAGCGCGGATGTCGTGGTGGTGGGGGCCGGGCTCGTGGGCCTCACCATGGCGCTCGCGCTCGGAGGCCGCCAGGCGCGGCCGCCGCTCGACGTTGTCCTCATGGACAATGCCGATCCCTCCCAGGACCGCTCGACTTTCGACAGCCGCGCCTCGGCCGTCACGCTCTCCTCGCGGCGGCTGCTCGAGGTTCTGGGCGTCTGGGACCGGCTCGATGCGCACGCCCAACCGATCCGGCGCATCGTGGTCACGGATTCGCGGCTCGGCGAGGCCGAGCGCCCGGCCCTTCTGCGCTTCGGCGAGACCGAGAGCGGACAGGGGCCTTCCGCCTTCATGATCGAGAACCGGCATCTGCATGCGGCGCTCCGTGAGGCCGTCAGGGAGACATCCGGCATCCGTGTCATCGACGGCGCCACGGTCGGCGCCTACGCGTTCGGCGAGGCGGCCGCAGAGATCGGCTGGGAGGACGAGACGCTCAGGGCTTCCCTCCTTGTCGCGGCCGAGGGACGCAAGTCCCCTGCACGTGAGACCGCCGGCATCGGCACCGTCGACTGGGCCTACGGCCAGTCCGCGATCGTCACCACGGTCGCACATGCGCGTCCGCATGAAGGGACGGCCGAGGAGCACTTCCTGCCGGCGGGGCCGTTCGCGATCCTGCCGCTCAAAGGCAACCGCTCATCGCTCGTGTGGACCGAGCCCACGGACGAGGCGGAGCGGATCATGCGTCTCGACGAGGAAGGTTTCCGGCAGGAGCTCGAACGGCGCTTCGGCGATCACCTCGGCGCGGTCGAGCCGGAAGGGCCGCGGCACAGCCATCCGCTGACGCTGCAGATCGCCCAGCGCTTCGTCGGTCCGCGCCTCGCTCTCATAGGCGACGCGGCGCATGTGGTGCATCCGATCGCGGGGCTCGGATTCAATCTGGGCTTACGGGATGTGGCGGCGCTTGCGGAATGCGTCGCGGACGCGGCGCGGCTCGGGCTCGACATCGGCGCGGCGGCCGTGCTCGAGCGCTACGAGGCCTGGCGGCGGCCGGACACGGTGATGGTGGCAGCGGCGACGGACGGCCTCAACCGTCTCTTCTCCAACGACAACCGCATCGTTCGCCTCATGCGCGACGCGGGGCTCGGACTCGTGAACGGGATCGGGCCGCTGAAGGAGGCCTTCGCCAGCGAGGCCGCGGGTCTCACAGGGACGCTCCCCCGCCTGCTCCAGGGCGAAGCCGCGTGAGGGTTAGACGGCCGCGGCGAGCTCGCGGGGACGACCGCCGGCCCGGGCGTAGTCCCGCACCGCGTCGCCGAAGGCTTCGAAGATCCTGACCGAGTCGGGGTTGGCGGCAGCCTTGTATTCGGGGTGCCACTGAACGCCGAGCGTGAAGCCAGAAGCGCCCGTGACGGATACCGCCTCCACGATGCCGTCGGGCGCCACGGCCTCGACCGCGAGGCGGGGTGCGAGCCGGTCTATCGCCTGCCGGTGAACGGTGTTCACCCGCGTCTCGGACTTGCCGAGGATTCTTTCGAGCACGCCGCCGGGCGTCATGCGGATCGGATGCGCCGGTCCATAGCGGATGTCGAGATCGTCCGACTTGGGCGCCCGGTGGTCGAGCCGGCTTTCTCTCCGCTGGACCTCGGTCTCGAGCGTTCCGCCCAGGACCACGTTCAGCTCCTGGAAGCCGCGGCAGATGCAGAAGAGCGGCATGCCGCGCTCGAGCACCTTGGCGATCAAGGCGAGCGTCGTGGAATCACGGCCGAAGTCATAGGGCTCGTGATCGGGCGTCGCCGCCGCGCCGTAACGGGGCGGATGGACGTTGGAGAGCGCCCCCGTCATGACGATGCCGGAGAGATGGTCGAGCAGACTGTCGAGCCCTTCCTCGCCGATCGAGGGCAGCATGACAGCAGGGCAGCGCGAAACCTCCGTGACGGCGCGCACATACTTGTCGCCGATCGAGTGAAAGAGGAGCCCGTGGTCGTCGCGGGTATCGGCCGGAAGGCCCACGATCGGCGCCGCAGTCCTGACTAGAGGGTTCCTGTTCGGCATGACCCTCTCAAATAGCGCAAGGGCCGGATTTTTTCAAAGCCCGGTCCGAAATGCTGACTTGCACCGGCGTCGGGGCTCGCATCTACTGTTCCGACTGCTCCAGCAGCGCCGGACGTGATCCCGGACCGGAAAACTTCCTTCGCGTGCCCGGCCGTCCGAACCTGAGTGCTTTTTTCATGCATCGCGACAAAGGGCGAAGTCCCGCGCGGAAATGACGAGGAGACCAGGATGAACCGCAGAAAGTTTCTGAAATCGAGTCTCGCGACGACATCGGTCGCCGCTGCCACGACGACCCTTGCCGCGCCCGCCATTGCGCAAAGCATGCCGGAACTCAAATGGCGCATGGCGTCGAGCTTTCCGAAGAGTCTGGACACGATCTACGGCCCCGCCGAGACGATGGCGAAATATGTCTCGGAGGCGACCGACGGCAAGTTCGCGATCCAGGTTTTCCCCTCGGGAGAGCTGTTTCCCGGCCTCCAGGTCGCCGACAAGGTGCAGGACAGCACCGTCGAGATGGGCCATACCGCGCTCTACTACTACTGGGGCAAGGACCCGACCTTCGCCCTGGCGACCGCCGTGCCGTTCGGGCTGAACAGCCGGCTCCAGAATGCCTGGTGGTTCGAGGGCGGCGGCAAGGACGTCCTCGGCGAGTTCTTCAAGACCTACAATTTCCACGCCCTCGCGGCCGGCAATACCGGAGCGCAGATGGGCGGATGGTTCCGCAAGGAACTGAAGACGCTGGCCGACTTCGAAGGCATCAAGATGCGGATCGGCGGCTTCGGCGGGAAAGTGATCTCCAAGATCGGGGTCGTGCCGCAGCAGATCGCCGGCGGCGACATCTATCCGGCGCTGGAGAAGGGCACGATCGATGCCGCGGAATGGGTAGGGCCCTATGACGACCAGAAGCTCGGCTTCAACAAGGTCGCGCCCTATTACTATTATCCGGGCTGGTGGGAAGGCGGGCCCATGCTGCACGCCATCGTGAACCTGCAGAAGTGGCAGGAACTACCGAAGACATACCAGGCGCTCCTCACGACCGCCGGCACCTTCGCCAATGACGAGATGATGGCGCGCTACGATGTGCGGAACCCCAAGGCGCTGCGGGAGCTCGTGGCGGGCGGCGCCCAGCTCCGGCCCTTCCCGCAGGACGTGATGGAAGCCTGCTTCAAGGCCGCGACCGACACCTATGCCGAGCTTTCCGCCAGCAACGAGAACTTCAAGAAGGCCTTCGAGTCCATGGCCGCGATCCGGCGCGAGGGCTATCTCTGGTGGCAGCTCTCCGAATACGGCTACGACACCTTCATGATGGGCCAGCAGCGCAAGAAGACGCTGTGATCCTTCGAGGCCAATGGCGGCGTGACCGCCGCCATTGGCACCTCAGGATGAGGGTATCAAGAGAGAAGGGACGCTTTCGGCGCCCCTTTCCTATTGTCCGAAATCAGGCGGCTGGCTCAGATCGAAGGATGGCGGCTGGTTGAGGTCGTTGCCAGCCGGCGGCACGATGATCTCGATCTTGGAGGGATCGGTCGTCAGCGTATGCTTGTAGTGCATCACCATCTGCGGGAAGGCGATGGCGAGTCCCACCATGATCACCTGGATGATGACGAAAGGCACGGCGCCCCAATAGATCTGGCCGGTGGTGATCGGCTCGATGCGCTTCCGCGTGATCTTGTCGATGTAAGGTTGGCGCGCCGCCACCGAGCGCAGGTAGAAGAGCGCGAAGCCGAAGGGCGGATGCATGAAGGACGTCTGCATGTTGATGCTCAGCAGTACCCCGAACCAGATGAGGTCGATGCCGAGCTTCTCGGCGGCAGGCGCGAGAAGCGGCACGATGATGAAGGCGAGCTCGAAGAAGTCGAGGAAGAAGGCAAGCACGAAAACCATCGCGTTGACGAAGATCAGGAAGCCGAGCTGTCCTCCGGGCAGGTTGAGGAGCAGATCCTCGACCCATTTGTGCCCGTCGACGCCATAGAAGGTGAGGGAGAACACCCTGGCGCCGATGAGGATGAAGATCACGAAGGAGGAAAGCTTGGCGGTCGATTCGAGCGCCTGGCGGGTGATGGCCAGATTGAGACGTCCCTTGGCGGCGGCCATCACGAGAGCGCCCACCGCGCCCATGGCGCCACCTTCGGTCGGAGTCGCAAGGCCGATGAAGATGGTGCCCAGGACGAGAAAGATGAGGGCGAGCGGCGGGATGAGCGCGATGATCACCTCCTGCGCCAGCCGCGAGATGAGGTTCAGCCCCAGATACTTGTTGGCCGAGGCGACCGCGTAGGCGAAGACGACGGCCGCGAAGAAGCCGGCGATCTCCGGGCCCTGCATGTGCCCAGCCGCGAGGCGGTCGGCGCCATAGCCTATCACCACCGAGACGGCGAGCGTGACGAGGAGGCTCGGGATCCCTGAGCCGAGCGTGCGGGCCTCCGGCGGAAGGGCGGGCGCCGCCGCCGGCCGGAAGATCGTCACGCCAAGGACGTAAGAGGCATAAAGCGCAGTGAGCACGAGGCCAGGGATGATGGCGCCCTCGTACATGTCGCCGACCGAGCGGCCGAGCTGGTCGGCCATGATGATGAGGACGAGGCTCGGAGGGATGATCTGGGCGAGCGTGCCGGAGGCCGCGATGACGCCGGTGGCGAGCCGCCGGTCATAGCCATAACGCAGCATGATAGGGAGCGAGATCAGGCCCATGGCGATCACGGAGGCGGCGACCACGCCGGTCGTGGCGGCAAGCAGCGCGCCGACGAAGATCACCGCATAGGCAAGACCGCCCCTGACCGGCCCGAAGAGCTGGCCGACGGTGTCGAGCAGATCCTCCGCCATGCCCGATCGTTCGAGGATCAGCCCCATGAAGGTGAAGAAGGGCACCGCGAGCAGCGTTTCGTTCGAGACGATGCCCCAGACGCGGTCGGGAAGCGCCTGCAGGAAGCTTGGATGGAAGAGGCCGAGCTGGATGCCCAGCACCGCGAAGCCGAGGCCCACGAAGGAAAGGGCGAAGGCGACCGGATAGCCGAGCAGCAGGCAGACGACCAGGGCCGCGAACATGATCGGCGCCATGTTGTGAATGAGAAAGTCGGTCATCGCGCTTTCCCCCTCACTTGTGCCGTTACTCGATGACGTGCTGCTGCTGCGCGGCCTCGTGGGGATCTGGAATGCGCCCCATGATGACGGCCACGCGCTTCACGAGCTCGGACAATCCCTGGACCAGCAGCATGACGAAGCCAACGAACATGACGAGGCGCGCGGGCCAGAGGGCAAGGCCGCCGGCGCTGCCGGAAATTTCGCCCGAGCGGTAGGCGTTCCAGAAGAAGAACCAGCAGAGATAGGAAAGGATCGCGGCGAAGGGCAGAAGCATGAAGACATGCCCGAAGACATCGATCCAGTCGCGCGCCCGCTTCGGGAGATTGCCGGATACGATGTCGATGCGGATGTGCTCGTTGCGCTCCAGCGTCCAGGCGGCCGCCAGCATGAAGACGGCGCCGAACAGGTACCATTGCAGTTCCAGCCAGGCATTGGAGGAGAGATCGAAGAGCTTGCGCGTGGTGGCGTTGCCGGCGCTCACCAGGACGGCGAGGAGGATGAGCCAGTAGACCCAGCGCCCGACGAAGCGGCTGAAGGCATCGACGGCACGGCTCGCGGCGAGCAATGCACCCATCTTGCGTCCCCCTTCTGTTGTCGCGGACCTGCTCGGGCCGTCTTCGCTTTGACGCCACCCTATTACAAAGATTCCGCGCCCGACCAGCCCAACTATTGGGCAATAGGCGCCAGGTCCCGATCCATGCGGGCCGAGTCAGCCCCGTGGATGAACGGGACCTTTTCCAGAGATGAGCATGATCTTATCGGAAAAGGCTCCACACTTTTCCGGATCATGCTCCAGGTGACATGTACTGCGTTGCGAGCTAGCGTGCGCGCCCTTGCCGATCTAAAGAGCCCCAGAAAACATGCCCTCTGCGTCAAAAACGAGCGGACTTCTCGATCTCACCGGCGAGGTGGCGCTCGTCACCGGCGCCTCTTCCGGGCTCGGCGCCCATTTCGCGAAAGTGCTGGCGACGCACGGCGCGAGCGTCGTCGTCTGCGCGCGCCGCCGGGAGCGGCTCGATGCGCTCGCAAGCGAGATCGCGGACGCCGGCGGCAGGGCGCTGGCCGTGACGCTCGACGTCTCCTCGCGCAAGGAGATCGGCTCCGCCTTCGACGCGGCCGAGAAGGTTTTCGGGACGGTCAGCATCGTCGTCAACAATGCCGGGATCTCGGGCCAGAAGCCTGCGCTCGAGATGAACGAGGAGGATTGGCGCTCTGTCCTCTCGGTCAATCTCGATGCCGTGTGGTACGTGGCGCAGGAGGCGGCCAGACGCATGGTGGCGGGCAAGCGCACGGGCACCATCATCAACATCGCCTCGCTGCTCGGGATCAGGGCGGCGCCCACCCTCGTCGCCTATGCCGCGGCCAAGGCGGGCGTCATCCACATGACGAGCACACTCGCTCCCGAACTCGCGCGGCACGGCATCCGCGTCAACGCCATCGCGCCCGGCTACATCGTCACCGAAATGAACGAGGCCTTCTTCACCTCGCCCAAGGGGGAGGAATTCATCAAGGGCATCCCGCAGCGCCGGGTGGGCAAGCCGTCCGACCTCGATGGGGCGCTCCTGCTGCTCGCCTCCGAGCGCGCCTCCGGATTCATGACCGGCTCGACCATCGTGGTCGACGGCGGCCACATGCACAAGGCGCTCTAGCGATGGATTTCTCGCTTCCCCCCGAGATCGAGCGGCTGCGGCTCAGGGTGCGCGACTTCGTCGCCTCGGAGGTGATGCCGCTCGAGACGGACCCTCGGAGCTACGACGAATACGAGAACATCGATCTCACGCTCCTCGACCGCATGCGCCGGAAGGCGAGGGACGCGGGACTCTGGGCGCCGCAGATGCCGAAGGCGCGTGGCGGCCTCGAGCTGCCGCTCGTCGGCTGGGCCGCCTTCTACGAGGAGGCCAACCGCTCGATCTTCGGCCCCGTCGTGCTCAACTGCCAGGCGCCCGACGACGGCAACATGAGCGTGCTCAACAAGATCCTGCCGTCGGAAAAGATGAAGGACCGCTGGCTGCAGCCGATCATCGAGGGAAAGGTGCGCTCTTCTTTTGTCATGACCGAGCCGCATCCGGGCTCAGGCTCGGACCCCGGCGGCATGATGCTGACGCGCGCTGAGCGCAAGGGCGACCGCTATGTGATCTCAGGCCGCAAGTGGTTCATCTCGGGCGCCGCCGTCGCCAGCCATTTCATCCTGGTGGCGCGCACCTCGGACGATCCGCGCAAGGGTCTCACGGGCTTCCTCTACCACAAGGACGATCCGGGCTGGAGGATCGTGCGGCGCATCCCGAACATGGGGCCGGAGGAGCACGGGGGCGTGTGCGAGCTCGAGTTCGACGGCCTCGAGATCCCGCTCGAGCACCGGCTCATGGAGGAGGGCGACGGCCTAAAGATCACGCAGATCCGCCTAGGGCCCGCCCGCCTCACGCACTGCATGCGGTGGCTCGGGCTCTCCAAGCGCTGCATGGAGATCGCCGGCCAATATGTGAGCGAGCGCCACGCCTTCGGATCGAAGCTCGCGGAGCGGGAATCGGTGCAGATGATGCTCGGACGCCTTGCCAAGGACATCGAGATCGGCCGGCTCCTCACCATGCAGGCGGCCTGGAAGATCGACCAGGGCGACAAGGCTCAGAAGGAGGTGTCGATGGCGAAGATCCATGTCGCCGACACGCTCAACCGGGCGGCCGACACAGGCGTGCAGCTCTGCGGCGCCAAGGGATACTCGAAAGACACGCTGCTCGAATGGATCTACCGCTATGCGCGCTGCGCCAAGCTGGTGGACGGCGCGTCCGAGGTGCACGAGATGGTGCTGGCGCGCCACTACCAGAAGCTCGGCAACGACTTCTGGCGCTGGGGGGCGTAAACCGACAAGCGTAGGGCGCATTAGCGGGAGCGTAACGCGCCTCTTTGCTCTCCAGTGGCGCAATACGCTTTGCTATTGCACCCTACGGGACGCTGGCGAAAGACTGAACGTCAAACGACAAAGTAGCGCCAGGCGACGCCAAGGACGGCCGAGAACGCAAGCGTCAGCGGAATGCCGGCGCGTAGGCGGAAGAGCACGAAGGCCGCGGCGGCGAGGAGTGCGAGCGCGGCCCGGTCGATGGTCGACCAGACGGGCCATGGCATGCCCGAAAGGCCAACGGGCAGGCTGCCGACACTTCCGAACAGGACATGCAGGGCGAACCACAGTGTGAGGTTCGCGATGACCCCGACGACGGCTGCCGTGATGGCGGTAAGCGCGCCCGAAAGCCGCGGCAGGGCAGACAGCCCCTCGACATAGGGCGCGGCCGCGAAGATCCACAGGAAGCAGGGCGCGAAGGTCATCCAGAGCGTCACCAATGCTCCCGCAAGTCCACCCCAGAAGCCCCCGATGGCACGGTGGCCGGCGAGATAGCCCACGAATTCCGTGACGAGGATCAGGGGCCCGGGCGTCGTCTCGGCGAGGCCGAGCCCGTCGACCATCTCGCGCGCGTCAAGCCATCCATGGACCTCGACCGCCTGCTGCGCCATGTAGGCCAAGACCGCATAGGCGCCACCGAAGGTCACGACGGCGAGCTTGGAGAAGAAGACGCCGGCGACGACCAGCACATGGTCCGGCCCGAGCAGGAGGGCGAGCGCCGCCAGCGGCGAGAGCCAGATGGCGAGCCAGAGCAAGACGGTTCCGGCGGTCGAGCGGAGCGAGGAACCAGGGGAATGCGAGGCGGCGCTCGCCGGGACAGGCTGCGGCGTCACGAAGCCGACCAGCGCCGCGGCAGCGATGACAAGCGGGAACGGCAGTCCCAGAACGAAGAGCGCCAGAAAGGCGCAAACGGCAATCGCCCAGTCTGCCGGGCCTTTCAGCGCGCGGCGGGCGACCCGCAGCAGCGCCTCGATCACGATCGCGAGCACGGCGGCCTTGACGCCGAGGAACAGCGCCTCGACCAGAGGCAGCTTGCCGAACGTCGCATAGAGGGCCGCCAGAGCGAGCACCACCACCGCTCCCGGCAGCACGAAGAGCAGCCCGGCGGCGAGGCCTCCCTTCACGCCGTGCAGGCGCCAGCCGGCATAGGTCGCAAGCTGCATGGCCTCGGGGCCGGGGAGCAGCATGCAGAAGTTGAGGCCGCGCAAGTAGAGCGGCTCGTCGAGCCAGCGCTTCTCCTCCACCAGCACGCGGTGCATGAGCGCGATCTGACCGGCCGGACCGCCGAAGGAGAGGAGGCCGATCCTGAGGAAGGTGCGGAACAGCTCGCCGAAGGAGGGCCGGTCCATCATGGCGCGACCTTTCCCGCCCAGTTGTGCGTCTCGCCGCTTGCAAGGGTCAGCCAGGCGTAAAGCGCGTCGTAGAGGCGGAAGCCCCGGTCGAGCGCTTCCTCGTCACCCGACGACATGGCCGAGATGCCGAGGGAGGCGGCAAGAAGCCCTGCAGCCTCAGGCTCGAGATCGGGCCTTGCCGTGTCGGCGCCACGCACGATTCTGGCGAGCCGCCGCAAGGCCGCATCCTCGATCGCGAAGCGGTCGAGGAAGGTGTCGAAGGAGCATCGCTCGCCTTCATGCTCGATGGGCGCACCCTTGACGTCGAAGGCCACGGCGTCCGCCTCGGCCGCGACGTCGAGAACAAACTCAGGCTCGACGAAGAGGATCCGAGCGTGCGAATCGACGAAGCGCCGGATGAACCACGGGCAGGCGATGCGGTCGATCTTGGGCTTCACGCGCGTCACCCAGCGGCTCGGCTCCTGGCTTGCCGGGTCGTGGAAGGGCGCGCGGCCCACCGTCGGGTAGCCGTTCGCGATCCACGCCTCGATGCCGCCGGCCAGCACCCGCGCGTCCAGGCCCTCGGCCCTGAGCGCCGCGGCAGCGAGCTGGCTCACGTTGTGGCCATGCGTGCAGTAGATGACGAGAGCTCCGCCGGAGGGCAGCTCCTTCGCCCACCGGCTGACCTCCAGATGGTCGCGCCAGACTGCTGCGGGAAGCAGCCGATCGGCACCATCGAAAGCCGACCTGCGGCGGACATCGACCAGCCGGGGAGCCTGCGCGCGCGCCAGCTTCGCCATGAGGTGTTCGGGGGAAACAAAGAAATCGCCCATGCTCGCCTCCACATGCCAGTGGGGCGGCGCTTGGGCGAGGAGCCTGAAGGGGCGGCCGCGTCAGGCCCCTTGGAGAAAATGTTAGCAAAAACGGCCGGTTTCGGCAATGGACTTGCCGCTAGGGAACCTTGCGCGCCGCCGGGTGTTGATCATATCTGACCCCAGGCGACGGGGCGTCCCTGCAAGTAAAGCGAGAGAGGACTATCGACATGAACGCGAGACTGAAGCTGGCCGCCGCGGCCGCCCTGCTGGCCTTTGCCGTGCCCGCCGTGGCCTATGCCGACGACCGCAAGCCGGAGGGCGCCGAGCTGGCCGCCATCACCGAGGCCCTGAACGCGCAGGGCTATACCAGCTGGGACGAAATCGAGTGGAGCCACGACATGTGGGACGTGAACGACGCCGAATACAGCGACGGCAAGGATTACGACCTGACGCTCGATCCGAACACGCTCCAGGTGGTCACGAAGGAGTAGCGGGACCCGTTGTCCCGAGAAGCAAGGCCCGGAGTGATCCTCCGGGCTTTTTTGCCGCCATTTTCATCCACTTGTTTCGCCCGCCCGTTCCAATCGGCTATAACCGCCATGCGCCGAGACGGCTTGCATGACGCCCGTTCCGGTACGACATAGGAAGTGCGGCAGGACGGCCGCGGGAACCAGGGCTTTTCATGGCACTGCGCAGCGTCGCGATCGACGACAAGTTCGACCTCACAAAAGAGCACGTGTACCTGACCGGCACGCAGGCGCTGGTGCGCCTCGTGCTGATGCAGAAGGCGCGCGACGCCAAGGCGGGCCTCAATACCGCCGGCTACATCACCGGCTATCGCGGCTCGCCGCTCGGCGGGCTCGACCAGCAGTTCGGCCGGGCGAAGAAACACCTGAAGCCCGTCGACATCCTCTTCCAGCCCGGCCTCAACGAAGACCTCGCGGCGACCGCGCTCTGGGGCTCGCAGCAGACAGAGATGCGGGGCGAAGGGGCCTTCGATGGCGTGTTCGGCATGTGGTACGGCAAGGGGCCGGGCGTCGATCGCTGCGGCGACGTCTTCCGCCACGCCAATGCCGCCGGCACGTCCAAGAACGGTGGTGTGCTGGTGCTCATGGGCGACGACCATGGCGCGGAATCCTCGACCGTGCCGCACCAGAGCGAGTTCGCGCTGGTCGACGCCATGATGCCGGTGCTGCATCCGGCGGGCGTGCAGGAGATCATCGACTACGGCATCCTGGGCTTCGCCATGTCGCGCTATTCCGGCTGCTGGGTCGGGATCAAGTGCGTTCACGACAATGTCGAATCGACCGCCATCGTGGACGGCTCGATCGACCGCCTACGGATCAATTATCCTCCCGACTTCAAGATGCCGGAAGGCGGCCTCAACATCCGCCCCTTCGACGACCGCTTCGACCAGGAGCGGCGGACGCATCTCTTCAAGCGCTTCGCGGCGGTGGCCTTCGCGCGCGCCAACAACATCGACCGCGTCGTGCTTTCGGGCGGACCGAAGCCCCGCCTCGGCATCGTCACGACAGGCAAGAGCTATCTCGACGTGCGCCAGGCGCTGGAGGAGCTCGGGATCGACGAGGTCGAGGCCGCGCGGCTGGGCCTGAAACTCCTCAAGATCGGCATGGTGTGGCCGCTCGACCCGAAGATCGTGCAGGAGTTCTGCCGCGGACTCGACACGGTCCTCGTCGTCGAGGAGAAGCGCTCGCTGATCGAGACGCAGATGCGCGAGCAGCTCTGCAACGACGACAGCGCGCCGAGGATCTACGGCAAGAAGGACGAGAACGGCCAAATCCTGTTCCCGGCCTACGGCACGCTTGAGAGCAACGAGATCGCGCTGGTGCTGGGCGAAAGGCTGCTCCGGCTCGGCGAGAACGCCCCGCTTAAACGCAAGGTCGAGGCCATCCGGGCCGCCGAGGCCTCGGTCTCGAACGCGCCTGACCTCGCCACGCGCATCCCCTATTTCTGCGCCGGCTGCCCGCACAACTCCTCGACCGTCGTGCCGGAGGGCGGGCGCGGCTATGCCGGCATCGGCTGCCACTGGATGGTGCAGTTCATCCCCGAACGGCTAACCGAGGGCGCCACCCACATGGGCGCCGAAGGCGCCAACTGGATCGGAGAGGCTCCGTTCTCCAAGCGCGGCCACGTGTTCCAGAACCTCGGCGACGGCACCTACAACCATTCCGGCATCCTCGCCATCCGCGCCGCGGTCGCCGCCGGCGTCAACATCACCTACAAGATCCTCTACAACGACGCCGTCGCCATGACGGGCGGGCAGCGGCACGAGGGTGGCCTCACCGTCCCCATGATCGCCAACCAGCTCAGGGCAGAGGGCGTCGAGCGCATCGCGCTCGTCTCCGACCAGCCGGAGAGATACGAAGGCGTGTCCGGCTATCCCGCCGGCATGAGCGTGCATCACCGCGATGACATCCAGGGTCTCCAGAAGGACCTCATGCAGGTCAAGGGCGTGAGCGCGCTCATCTACGATCAGACCTGCGCGGCCGAAAAGCGCCGGCGCCGCAAGCGCGGCGAGTTCCCCGACCCCAACCGGCGGGTCTTCATCAACGAGCTCGTTTGCGAGGGCTGCGGCGACTGCGGCGTGAAATCCAATTGCGTCGCCGTGGCGCCGCTCGAGACGCCCTTCGGGCGCAAGCGCCAGATCGACCAGTCCGTCTGCAACAAGGACTATTCGTGCCTGAAGGGCTTCTGTCCGAGCTTCGTGACGGTGGAGGGCGGGCAGCTCGCGCTTGGCTCCAAGGCGAAGAAGCTGCCGAGCGAGACGGGACCCTTCCCGGTGCTGCCCGAGCCCACCCTTCCTCCGCTCGACCGGCCCTGGTCGGTGCTCGTCACCGGCATCGGCGGCACGGGCGTCGTGACGGTCGGCCAGATCATCGGCATGGCGGCGCATCTGGAAGGCAAGGGCGCCGGCATCATCGACATGGCGGGCCTGTCGCAGAAGAACGGCGCGGTCGTCTCGCACCTGAAGATCGCGGCCACGCCTGAGGACATCGCGGCCATCCGCGTGGCGCCAGGCGGCGCCGATCTCATCCTCGGCTGCGATCTCGTGACGTCTGCCTCGGAGCGCATCCTGTCGGCCGCCTCGCGCGAGCGCACGCATGCGGTCGTCAACACGCACGAGCAGATGCCGGCGCAGTTCACCCGCGACGCCGACTTCCGGCTGCCCGGTGAGGAGATGCAGGTCGCGATCGCGGCCCGGGGACTTCCCGGCGGTGCGCACACTGTGAACGCGACCGCGCTCGCGACCGCGCTCATGGGTGATTCGATCGCGGCCAACATGTTCACGCTGGGCTTTGCCTGGCAGAAGGGCCTGATCCCGGTCAGCGTCGAGGCGATCGAGAAGGCGATCGAGCTCAACGGCGTCTCGATCAAGATGAACACGCAGGCCTTCCGCTGGGGGCGTCGCGCCGCGCACGATCTCAAGGCGGTCGAAGCCGTCATCGGCGCGCTGTCGGAGAAGCCCGAGTCGAAGACCGAGACGCTGGACGAGATGATCCAGCGGCGGGTGGAGTTCCTGACAGGCTACCAGAACGCGGCCTATGCGGAGGACTACCGCGGGCGCGTCGAGGCGGTGAGGGCGGTCGAGGCCCGCAAGGCGCCTGGCTCAAGCGCGCTCACGCAGGCGGTCGCGCGCTACCTCTTCAAGCTCATGGCCTACAAGGACGAGTACGAAGTGGCGCGTCTCTATATCGACGGGTCGTTCGACAAGGCGATCCGGGAAAAATTCTCGGGCGACTTCAAGCTCACCTTCCACCTCGCGCCGCCGCTTCTTTCCAAGCGCGACCCCGAGACAGGGCACCTGAGGAAGCAGACCTACGGTCCCTGGATGAAAACCGCCTTCGCGCTGCTCGCGAAGCTGAAAGCCTTACGCGGCACGGCCCTCGACGTCTTCGGCTACACGGAAGAACGGCGCACAGAGCGGCAGCTCATCGAGGACTATCGCGCGCTGATCGAGGAGTTGGCCCAGAAGCTCACGCCCGAGAACCACGCGCTCGCCGTCGACATCGCGTCTATCCCTGAGCACATCCGTGGCTACGGACACGTGAAGGAGCGGCACCTCGGGCAGGCGAAGGCACGCGAGGCGGACCTTCTCGCCGCCTTCCGCAGCGGCCAGACGTCGCTGCCGCAGCCCATCGCGGCGGAGTAGGCGAGTTTCCCGCGAGTCTCGCCGCCTTACACTCCCGTCATGGCCGGCCTCCGAGCCGGCCATCCTTTTAGGAGTCGAGACGGTCGCCAAAGGATTGCCGGGTCAAGCCCGGCAATGACGAATGAAAGGTGGCGGGGGTGCTCACTTCCGAACCTTTCTTACCTCGTCATGCCAGCGAAGGCTGGCATCCAATAGGGCCAAGCGGACAAGCTTCATTGGACCCCAGCCTGCGCTGGGGTGACGAAAGAAATTGCCTCAGTCGCTCTCGAGAAACCGGCGGAGCATGGCGTTCACCTCGTCCACCTCGACGAGGCTCATCATGTGGCGGGCGCCGGGGATGATCTCGGCGCGAGCCTTCGGCGCTTCCGCCGCCATCGCCTGCGACATGGCGGGCGTCGAGTTGGGGTCGCCCGGCCCGGTCGCGAAGAGGGCCGGCACGGCAAGGTCCGGCAGGCGTCCCGCATGCGCCCTGTCGCTCATCGCGAAAATCCGGTAGGCGGCGGCATAGCCTTCAGGATTCACACCGAGAAGCCAGCGCTTCACGGCCGCATGGACATCCGTATAGCGGGGGTCGGAGGCGTCGCCGAACCAGCGCTTGAGCGGCACCTCGACGTCGCCGGCATCGCCCTTGGACGCGATCTCGGCGGCGCGCGCCTCGACCGCGCGGCGGCTCTCAGCGTCCCGGCAATAGACGGCGTTGAGCGCCGCGACGCGCGCCGTCGCCTCCGGATGGTCGAGCGCGAAGCCCAGCGCGACCAGCGCCCCCAGCGAATGCCCAACGAGGGTGACGTGGGAGAGACCCAGCGTTTCCGTCAAGCTCCGCGCCTGCGCCACGTAGTCCCCGAGTCGTTCCGGCCTGGGCGCGACGGCGCTTTGCCCGTGGCCGAGGAGGTCCATGGCGATGACGCGATGCGTCGAGGAGAATTCCGCGATCTGCGGGGTCCAGGCCTCGGCCCGCATGCCGACGCCATGGATGAAGAGCAGGGGCTCGCCCTTGCCCTCCTCCACATAGGCGGTCGTCCCGGCAAACCGGCGCGGGAGGTCCGGAAAGGCGCTCATGCCTCCTTCGTCAAGCGGATGGCCTCGGCGCGGATCTCTTCGTAGCGCCCTTCGATCTCGGCCGCGAGCGCGGCTGCCGCCGCCTCCGGCGCGCCGGGCCGCTCCGTCCGCTCGCGCCGCCACTCGCCCATATAGGCGTCGGAATCGGACAAGCCCCGCCGCATGGCGATCATGTCGATGAGCTCCTGGAAGCGGTCGGAAAGCTGGAGCTTGTGGCGGGCTCTTCCCTCCCTGGCCTCGACCATGGAAGGGATCTCCTGCCAGCTCACGATGGTGCACTCGGCCATGGATCAGCCCTTGTTGGCGCGGTTGGCGACGAGGTCCTCCACCACCGCCGGATCGGCGAGGGTGGAAGTGTCGCCGAGCTGCTGATGCTCGTTGGCGGCGATCTTGCGCAGGATGCGGCGCATGATCTTGCCCGAACGGGTCTTGGGCAGGCCCGGCGCCCACTGGACGAGGTCGGGCGCGGCGATGGGGCTGATCTCCTTGCGGACCCAGCCGACAAGCTCCTTCCGAAGCTCCTCGCTCGGCTGTTCGCCGGCCTTCAGCGTCACATAGACGTAGATGCCCTGCCCCTTGATGTCGTGCGGATAGCCCACCGCTGCCGCTTCCGCGACCTTCGGATGCGCCACGAGTGCGCTTTCGATCTCGGCGGTGCCGAGCCTGTGGCCCGCGACGTTGATGACGTCGTCCACGCGCCCCGTGATCCAGTAGTAGCCGTCCTCGTCGCGGCGCGCCCCGTCGCCCGTGAAGTATTTTCCGGGGAAGGTCGAGAAATAGGTCTCCACGAAGCGCTTGTGGTCGCCATAGACGGTGCGCATCTGGCCGGGCCAGGAATCGGCGATGCAGAGATTGCCCTCGCAGGCGCCTGAAAGTTCCTTGCCCTCGCCGTCGACGATCACCGGCTTCACCCCGAAGAAGGGCCGCGTGGCCGAGCCGGGCTTGGCCCTGGTCGCGCCGGGCAGCGGCGTGATCATGATGCCGCCCGTCTCCGTCTGCCACCAGGTGTCGACGATGGCGCAGCGCCCGTCGCCCACCACGCGGTGATACCAGAGCCAGGCTTCCGGATTGATGGGCTCGCCCACGGTGCCGAGCAATCTCAGGCTCTTGCGGCTCGCCTTCTTCACGAAATCCTCGCCCTCGCGCATGAGCGCGCGGATGGCGGTCGGCGCCGTGTAGAAGGTGTTGACCTTGTGCTTGTCGACCACCTGCCAGAAGCGCGAGGCGTCGGGATAGTTGGGCACGCCCTCGAAGATGACGCTGGTGGCGCCGTTGGCGAGCGGCCCGTAGACGATGTAGCTGTGGCCGGTGACCCAGCCCACGTCCGCCGTGCACCAGTAGATGTCGCCCTCGTGGTAGTCGAAGACGTACTGGTGGGTCATCGAGACATAGACGAGATAGCCGCCGGTCGTGTGCAGCACGCCCTTGGGCTTTCCGGTCGAGCCCGAGGTGTAGAGGATGAAGAGAGGATCCTCCGCGCTCATCTCCTCGGGCGGGCAATCGGCGGACGCCTTGGCGCAGGCCTCGTGGTACCAGATGTCGCGCCCGTCCACCCAGCCGATATCGGCGCCGGTGCGCTTCACCACCACCACCGTCTTGACGCCCGGGCAGCGCTTCAGCGCCTCGTCGGCATTGGCCTTGAGCGGCACCTTGCGGCCGCCGCGCAGGCCCTCATCGGCCGTGATGAGGCAGTTGGAATCGCAGTCCTGGACACGCCCGACGATGCTTTCGGGCGAGAAGCCGCCGAACACCACGGAATGGATGGCGCCGATCCGGGCGCAGGCGAGCACGGCGACGACGATTTCCGGGATCATCGGCATGTAGATGGTGACCCGGTCGCCCTTCTTGACGCCGCGGCCTTTGAGCACGTTGGCGAGCCGGCAGGTCGCCTCGTGAAGCTCCTTGTAGGTGACGTTCTTCGTCTCCTTGCCGCTGTCGTCCTCCCAGATGAGCGCCGTCTGGCCGGCGCGTTTGGGCAGGTGCCTGTCGAGGCAGTTGGCGGAGGCGTTGAGGGTGCCGTCCTCAAACCAGCGGATGTGGACGTCGCCGGAAAAACTCGTGTCCTTCACCTTCTTGAAGGGCTTGATCCAGTCGACGCGCTTGCCGTGCTCGGCCCAGAATTTTTCCGGGTCCTTGACCGATGCGTCGTACATCTTGCGGTAGCCGGCATCATCCACCCAGGCCTTCCTGGCAAAGCCTTCCGGCACCTCGAAAATCGCGTCATCCGACATCGGACGTCCTCCCAGCATCGTTCTTAGCCGTGCTTGTCCCGGCATTATCGACAGCCGGCGCGGCCGTTCAAGCGCGGCCCCCTCATTCCTTCGGCTACACCGTTTGGGAGGCGATGGCGACCCCTGAAAACGCCGGGCAGCGCCTCGGGGCTAGGTCAGCCGGACGGAGATGCCGCCATCCACGAGCATCGGACTTCCCGTCATGAAGCTCGACCGGTCGGAAAGCAGAAACAGCGCTGCCTGCGCAATCTCATGGGGCTCCGCCATCCGCTTCATCGGATGCAGGCTCGCGATGAACTCCAGGATGTCAGGATCGCCCTCTCCGGCAGCCGGCGTGACGGTGCCGCCCGGCAGCAGCGCATTGACGCGGATGCCGTCCGCGGCGTGGTCGGAGGCCAGCGACCGCATAAGGCCGATCATGCCAGCCTTTGACGCCGCATAGGCGCCCATTCCCGGCATTCCGCCGTTGCTGAAGCCAACGAAAGAGGATGTGAAGACGATCGAGCCTCCCTGCCTTGCCATGATCGGGATTTGCGCCTGCGCGGCCAGAAATGCGCTGGTCAGGTTGACCGAGATAACCTCGCTCCAGTTGCCGATCCTCATCTCGGGGATCGATACCATGTCGCCCACGATGCCGGCATTGTTGAAGGCGCCGTCCAGCGCGCCAAATTCTCGCAAAGCGAGATCGGCGAGCGCAGCGGCGTAGCCTTCGTCCTTGACATCGCCGGCAAGGAACACGGCCCGGCCATTGCTTCGGTTGATTTCCCCCGCGAGGGCTTCCAATTCTGCCGATCGGCGCGCGCCGAGAACCACATTGGCCCCTTCGGCCGCGAACAACAATGCTGCCGCGGCGCCGATCCCACTGCTCGCCCCCGTTATGATGATCGCCTTGCCTTCCAACTCCACGACTTGTTCTCCTCAAAAGGTGCATGAGGGGCATCTAGTGTCGGGCGGACGAGGCAGCCACCCGTTACTTGCTCAATGCCGGCCGGGTTTGACTCCCCGGCCGATCTCGGCCAGCCTGCCGCGGCGGCAGGCAGGGAGGGAGAAACGGCATGGGTATCACATTCGGATCGGCATTTCGGGCGCTGCTGCTCGCGACGGGAATCGGTCTCTGCGGGACGGCCGCGAATGCGCAGGCGCTCAACGCTCTCGTCTGGTGCGATCATTCCGACCCGGCGCTGCTCAAGCCCTTCGAGGACGCCAACGGCGTCAAGGTCAACGTCAAGGAGTTCGAGGGCACAGGCGCGGGGCTCGCGATCGTCGAGCAGTCGCAGCCCGGCGATTGGGACGTGATGGTGATCGATTCCATCGACATCCGGCGTGGCGTCGAGAAGAAGCTCTTCGAGCCCCTGGCGGACGATGCGCTGCCGCTCGCCGACATGTATCCGGAAGTGAAGCTCGAGCAGTTCACGGTGGTGGACGGCAAGCGCTACGGCGTCACGGAAAAATTCGGCTACAACACCATCGGCTACAACAAGGAGAAGGTCGACGTCGCCGACATGCAGAAGATGTCGTCGCTGTGGGACCCGAAGTACAAGGGCCGCATCGCGATCTACGACTACTATCTGCCGGTCATCGGCATGGCGGCGCTCGGGCTCGGCAAGAAGACGGCGGAGCTCACGGCCGCCGACCTGCCGGCGATCAAGGAAACGCTGCTCAAGATGAAGGCCAACGCCAAGCTCGTGGGCGAGGTGACGGCGAGCCAGACGGCGCTCGCCACCGGCGAGGTGGACGTGCTTGTGGGCGGTGGCGAATGGGTGACGGCCGGCCTCGCCAAGGAGAATCCGGCGCTCGACTTCTCGATCCCGGAGGAAGGCGGCATCCTGTGGTCGCAGTCGCTCGCCATGTTCGCGGCCAGCAAGAACAAGGAGCTGGCGCTGAAATTCATCCAGTACGTGATGAGCCCGGAGGGGCAGGCGCGGCTCGCGACCTCCTCCTGCTACTGGGGCATGCCCGCGAACACCAAGGCGGCGCTCGACGCAGACCAGAAGAAGATCCTGCGTTTCGACGAGCAGCCCCAGTTCCTCGCCCGCGCCCAGCTCTATCCGGCCCCGGACGCGGCCCTGGACAAGGCCATGCAGGACGTCTGGACGGAGATGCTGCAGGCGCAGTAGCGTGCCGGCCAATCGGCAGGATTTGACGCGGACGTTCGAGGACTCCCCCCGCGTCAAATCGCGTATTACCGCGGCCGGCCGCCCTGTGGCAGGTTTCCGGCCGGTCTGATATGCTTTTGGCGTAACGGAGACGGTGATGAAGTTCGAGGCGCAGTTTCTCAAGCATCTCGAAGGGCTTAAGGCCGAAGGGCGCTATCGCGTCTTCGCCGACATCGAGCGGCAGGCGGGCCAGTTCCCGCAGGCGATGCAGCACTGCACGAGCTGCGTGCGCCCCGTCACGGTGTGGTGCTCGAACGACTATCTCGGCATGGGCCAGAGCCCGCTGGTGATCGAAGCCATGCACGAGGCGCTCGACCGCTGCGGCGCGGGCTCGGGCGGCACCCGCAACATCGCCGGCACCAATCATTATCACGTGCTTCTCGAGCAAGAGCTCGCCGATCTCCACGGCAAGGAATCGGCGCTCATCTTCACCTCCGCCTATGTGGCCAACGAGGCGACGCTCTCCACCCTCGCCAAGCTCATCCCCGGCGCCGTCATCTTCTCGGACGAGAAGAACCACGCCTCGATGATCGCCGGCATCCGGCATGGGCAGGGCCCGAAGGAGATCTGGCGTCACAATGACGTGGCCGACCTCGAGGCGCGGCTGAGGAAGTATCCGCGTCACACGCCGAAGATCGTCGCCTTCGAGAGCGTCTACTCGATGGACGGCCATATCGCGCCCATCGCGGCGATCTGTGATCTCGCGGACCAGTATGGCGCCCTCACCTATCTGGACGAGGTGCACGCGGTCGGCCTCTACGGCCCGCGCGGCGGCGGCATCGCCGAGCGCGACGGCGTCATGCACCGCATCGACATCGTCAACGGCACGCTCGCCAAGGGGTTTGGCGTCATGGGCGGCTACATCGCCGCGAGCCGCGCCTGCTGCGACGCCATCCGCTCGTCGGCCTCGGGCTTCATCTTCACGACCGCGCTCGCTCCGGCCATCGCCGCCGGCGCGCTCGCGAGCATCCGGCATCTGAAGGTCAGCAATGCCGAGCGGGAGCGCCACCAGGAGCGCGCCGCGACGCTCAAATGCCGGCTCACGGAAGTCGGCCTGCCGGTGATGCAGAACCCGAGCCATATCGTGCCGGTGCTGGTCGGCAATCCGGTGCACTGCAAGTCGGTGACCGACACGCTGCTCGACCGCTACGGCATCTATGTGCAGCCGATCAACTATCCGACCGTGCCGCGCGGCACCGAGCGCATGCGCCTGACGCCCTCGCCGCTCCATACCGACGCCGACATGGACGCCCTCGTCGCGGCGCTCGGCGAGCTCTGGCGCGCCTGTCCGGTCCCCAACGGGCGCTACGTGCGCCTCGCGGCGGAGTGAGACCCGCTCTTCTCCAATTCGTCATGGCCGGCCCCCGAGCCGGCCATCCTTTTTATTGAAGGAAACGCGTCAAAAGGATTGCCGGGTCAGGCCCGGCAATGACGGTGGGAGGAGATCTCAATCCCCTGTCACCAGCGCCAGCACGAAGCCGTCATAGCCCTTGACGCCGACCGTCTGAAGCGCGGTGGCGGAGAGCCGCTTCTCCGCCGCGAGCCTTTCGTTGAAGCGCCGCACGCCGTCGACCAGCGGATCGCCGGAATGGGCGTCCGTCACCTTGCCGTCGCGCACCATGTTGTCGGCGACGATCAGCGAGCCCTTGCGGACAAGCTTCAACGACCATTCCAGGTAGGCCGCATAGCTCTGCTTGTCGGCGTCGATGAAGACGAGGTCGAAGGGGCCGGCACCCTCCTCGACCAGCTTCGGCAGGGATTCGACGGCCGGCCCGACGCGCACCTCCACCCGATCGGCGAGGCCGGCGCGGGCGAGGTTGCGCCTCGCCACCTCGGCATGCTTCGGCGCGTATTCGAGCGTGACGAGCCGCCCGTCCGGCGCAAGGCCGCGGGCGAGCCAGGTGGTGCTGTAGCCCCCGAGCGTGCCGATCTCGAGGATCTTCCTTGCGCCGACCGCCATGGCCAGGAGCATCAGAAACTTGCCCTGGTTGGGGGCAACCGCGATTTCCGGAAGGCCGCCGGCAGAGCTCTCCTTCAAGGTCTCATCGAGCAACGGATCCGGGCCCAAGAGCAGGTCCTCGTAGTAGCCGTCCACGGCATCCCAGGTCTCTTCGGTCATGGAGGTTCTTTAAGCTCCCTTCAATTTCCGGGCTTTACACCCTATATTGGGAGCCGAACCGATGGAGCAAGCCATGCGCGGACCTATTCGGCCGGTCGTGTGATTTCCGGGGCGCCTACGGGCTCCGGGCTCCGTTTTGCGGCCTCGATCACCCCGTTGGCGGCGGCAAGCGCCCGCGCCGTGGATTCCCGAAGCGCCTCCCGCGCCTCGATGAGTTCCTGTCCGTAGCCGCGATCCCCGGCGCATTTCTCCAGCCGCTGCACCGCCTCCTCCGCCCGCTGCTTCAGCACGAACAGGAGCTGGATGTAGCCCTCCATGAAGAGCCGCTTGGATTTGGGCGACTGCCCGCGGAAGTCGGCGGAGCGGAACTTCCGGATGTAGAGATTGGTCTGCATCTGCATCCGGTAATAGGCGACCACCGAATGAATGACCGTCGAGGGAAGGATGGTGAGCTCCGGCCGAACCGTCTCGAAGACGAAATCCGTCTCGTCCGGCACCGCCAGCGGCGTCTGGTCGAAGATGGCGTAGCGCACCTCCTCCAACGGCATCTGGCCTTCGTAGAGAACCACGCCGGTGATGATCTCGGCATGGATGGCGCGCACGAAGTCGTCGATCCGTTCCTCCCGCAGCCTCACTTCGTCGTCGAGCTGGTTGGCGCGCCGGCTCTCCTCGACGAGCCACTGGTCGTGGCGCTCCTTGCGCGCCTCGGCGGCCTCCCGCCTGGCGCTCGCGATATAGGTGAGGACGCCGATCAGGGCGCCGAGCACGGCGGCCACGATGGTGCCGAAGCCGCCGATCAGCGCATCGCCGACGCTCTTCAGGCCGTCGAGATACTGGATCAGCCGGTCCACGCGATCAGCTCCGCTTGAGCCTCGGATCGAGCGCGTCGCGCAGGCCGTCGCCCATGAGGTTGATGGCGAGCACGGTGAGGAGAATGGCGATGCCCGGGAAGGTGACGACCCACCAGGCCCTCAAGATGAACTCCCGCGCCTCCGCCAGCATCGTGCCCCATTCCGGGGTCGGCGGCTGCGCGCCCATGCCCAGGAAGCCGAGCGCGGCGGCGTCCAGGATGGCGGTCGAGAAGGAGAGCGCGGCCTGCACGATGAGCGGCGCCATGCAATTGGGAAGGATGGTGGAGAGCATGAGCCGCATGGGCCTGACGCCCGCGACCTTCGCCGCCGTCACGTAGTCGCGCGTCTTCTCGCTCATCACGGCGGCGCGGGTGAGGCGCACATAATGCGGCTGCTGCACCAGCGCGATGGCGATCATGGCGTTGGTGAGGGATGGGCCGAGCAGCGCCACGAGGCAGAGCGCCAGGAGCAGGCTCGGGAAGGCCAGGATGATGTCCATGAGCCGCATGATGATGCTGTCGAGGGAGCCGCCGAAGAAGCCGGCGATCAAGCCCATCAGAATGCCCACGACCAGGGACAGCGACACCACGATCACGCCCACGAAGAGCGAGTAGCGGCTGCCGTAAATGAGGCGCGAGAGCATGTCGCGGCCCACGGGATCGGTGCCGAGGAGGAAGCGCCATTCGCCGCCCTCGGCCCACACCGGCGGCCGGAGCAAAGCTTCGCGGAACTGCTCGGTCGGCCCATGGGGCGCGATGAAGTTCGCGAAGACGGCGATGAAGCAGATGAAGAGGAAGAAGATGAGGCCCGCGACGGCGCCCCTGTTCTCGCTGAAATAGCGCCAGAATTCCCGCAAGAGCGCCATGCGGCCGCCGCGGCGGGTGTCGTAGCTCGGGGACTGGGCTGTGATGTCGGCCACCTTCACCTCACATGCCGGATGCGCGGATTGACGAGCCCGTAGAGCAGATCGACGATCAGGTTGACCAGCATCACGATGGCCGCGATGAGGAGGAGACCGCCCTGCACGGATGGATAGTCGCGGCGGAAGATGGAATCGACCATCCATTTGCCGATGCCGGGCCACGAGAAGATGGTCTCCGTCAGGATGGCGCCGGCGAGCAGGACGCCCACCTGCAGCCCGATGGTGGTGATGACCGGGATCATGGCGTTGCGCAGCGCATGCAGGCCAACGACCCGGAAGGGCGGTAGCCCCTTGGCGCGGGCAGTGCGCACATAGTCCTCGCTCAGCACCTCGAGCATGGCGGAGCGCGTCTGGCGCGCGATGACGGCGAGCGGGATGGTGCCGAGCACGATGGTCGGCAGCACGAGGTGCGACAGGGCGGAGGTGAAGGCGCCCTTCTGGCCCGACAGCAGGCTGTCGATCAGCATGAAGCCCGTGACCGGCGGGAAAAAGTACATGAGCGAGATGCGGCCCGACACGGGCGTCCATTTGAGGATGCCCGAGAAGAAGATGATGAGCAGCAGCCCCCACCAGAAGATCGGCATGGAATAGCCGACGAGGGCGGCGCCCATGACGCCGTGGTCGAAGACGGAGCCCCGTCTCACCGCCGCGATGATGCCGGCCGGAATGCCGAGCGCGACGGCGAACAGCATGGCGCAGAACGACAGCTCGAGCGTCGCCGGGAAGAGCGTGAAGAAATCGTCGAAGACGGGCTTCTTGGTGACGAGCGAGGCGCCGAGGTCGCCGTTCAGGATGCCCCAGACATAGTCCAGATACTGCTCCCAGAGCGGCCGGTCGAAGCCGAACTGCTTCATGAGCTCGGCATGGCGCACAGGGTTCACGCCGCGCTCGCCCGCCATGAGCAGGACGGGATCTCCCGGCAGCATGCGGATGAAGCCGAAGGCGGCGACGGTGACGCCGATGAAGGTCGGGATCAGGAGGCCGAGGCGCGTGAGAAGGAATCGCAGCATCGGGTTTGCCTGTTCTTGCCGCTCGTCCCCGCGAAGGCGGGGACCCAGGCACCATCAGAGTGAACTTGCGAAGGTGGATTCCCGCTTGCGCGGGAATGAGCGGTCGGGGCGAAGGGGAGCGGCGCTCAAGCGCCGCTCCCCTGACTACTACTCCTCGATGTCCACGCCGTCGAAGCGGTGGGACCCGAGCGGATCCATCTTGTAGCCCTTCACCTTCTTCGACATGGGCATGAAGACCACCGAATGGGCGATGGTGGCCCATGGCGCCTCCTTCTTGAACACCTCCTGCGCCTGCCGGTAGAGCGGCTCGCGCGCGTCGTTGTTCGGAAGGGTCTTGGCCTTCTGGATCAGCGCGTCGAACTCCTTGTTGCACCACTGGGCGCGGTTGTTGTTGCCGACGCCGTCACAGCCAAGCAGAACCGCGAGGAAGTTGTCCGGGTCGCCGTTGTCGCCCGTCCAGCCCAAGAGCACCGCGCCGTCGCGCTTCACGTCCTTCGAGAGCTTCAGATACTCGCCCCACTCGTAGGACACGATCTCGACCTTGACGCCGACCTTGTCGAAGTCGGCCTGGATGAGCTCGGCCATGCGGCGGGCGTTGGGGTTGTAGGGCCGCTGCACGGGCATGGCCCAAACCTTCATGGACAGATCCTTGACGCCGGCCTCGTCCAGCATCTTCTTGGCGGCTTCCGGATCGTAGGGATCGTCCTTGATGTCGTCGTTGTAGGACCACATGGTCGGCGGGATCGGGTTCTTGGCGATGGCGCCCGAGCCCTGGTAGACGGCGTCGAGGATCGCCTGCTTGTTGATCGCCATGTTGAGCGCCTTGCGGACGTTCACGTTGTCGAAGGGCGCCTGCTGCGTGTTATAGGCGAAGTAGCCGATGTTGAGGCCCTCCTGCTCCATGACCTGGAGGTTCGGATCGGCCTTGAGGTCGGCGACGTCTGCCGGGTTCGGATAGGGCGCCACATGGCACTCGCCGGCCTTCAGCTTCTGCTGGCGCACCGACTGGTCGGTGGTGATGGCGAAGACGAGATCGTCGATCGCCTGCTTGCCGCCCCAGTAGTCCGGATTGGCCTTGTAGCGGATCACGGCGTCCTTCTGATAGGCGACGAAGGTGAAGGGACCGGTGCCGACCGGCTGCTGGTTCAGCATGTCCTTCTTGCCGTCCTTGTCGAGGGCGTCGGCATATTCCTTCGACATGATGGAGGCGAAGTCCATGGCGAGGTTGGCGAGCATCGGCGCCTCTGGCCGATTGAGCACGAACTTCACCGTGTTGTCGTCGACCTTCACGATCTCCTTCAGGAGATCGGGCATCGACATGCCGTCGAAATACTCATAGGCGGCGCCGGCGGTGTACTGGTTCCAGGCGTTGTCCTTCTTCCACTGGCGCTCGAAGGTGAAGATCACATCGTCGGCGTTGAAGTCGCGCGTGGGCGTGAAGAAGTCGGTGGTCTGGAACTTGACGCCCTTGCGCAGGTGGAAGGTGTATTCCGTGCCGTCGGTCGAGACGTCCCAGCTCTCGGCAAGCCCCGGGATCACGGTGGTGGTGCCGCGGTCGAACTCGGTCAGGCGGTTGTAGACGGGTCGCGAGGAGGCGTTGAAGGTGGTCCCGGCGGTATAGAGCGCGGGATCGAAGCCCTCCGGCGAGCCCTCGGAGCAATAGACGAGCGTCTTGGCCTCGGCGGCGGCCGCCGCGAGCATGCTGGCCCCGAGCAGCGCTGCCGCGAAAAGGCGATAGCGTTTCATGGTTTACTCCCTGAATTTGTCGTTTGTTGCACCCTGGAAAGCGGTGGGTGGGTGCATCTAAGCACCTTTTCCCGGACGTGAAAACGGGGGGTTGCAGGCCTTCGGGAGTTCCCGTTGTTCAGGCCGCGGCGAAGCGGGCGGGCGAGAGGGCGGCCGCCGTGATCCCTTCGGAAACGAGGTCCGCGGGCACGCCCGCACCCCGGATCAGCGCGCCTGCGAGCCTTGATGCTGCGGGCGACGTCTGAATGCCATAGCCGCCCTGACCGGCAAGCCAGAAGAAGCCCTGGGCCTCGGGATCGAACCCGACCACGAGCTCGCCGTCGGGCGAGAAGGTGCGCAAGCCCCCCCAGGTGTGGTCGATATGGGTGACCTCGTGATCGATCACGTTCTGGAAGCGCTCGATCGCCTCGGCGAGCAGCATGTCGTCGGCCCAGGCATCGTGCGGCTCGACCGGCGTGACGTCGGCGGGGGAAAGCATGAGCTTGCCGCCCATGGGCTTGAAATAGAAGGTCTCGCCCGCTCCGAAGGTGAGGGGCCAGCGCGAGATGTCGACCGGCATGGACAGAAGGGCGGCGCTGCGGCGCTTGGGTGTCAGGCCGCATGGCCTGACGCC
The DNA here is from genome assembly GCA_050181295.1 of Parvibaculaceae bacterium. GTDB lineage: Bacteria > Pseudomonadota > Alphaproteobacteria > Rhizobiales > Aestuariivirgaceae > JBFXDI01. Next base: position 35,760 of record JBFXDI010000015.1, read on the forward strand.
CGCGCGCCCGGCGACGATGTCGGCCCAGGCACCCGAGGCGTTCACCACGACCGGCGCCTCGAAGGCGCCCTGCTTGGTCTCGGCGCGCCACGTGCCGTTTGAGCGGCCAAGTCGGGTGACCTCGGCGTCGCAGGTGAGGGTGCCGCCACGCTGCCGGAAGCGGCGCAGAAAGCCCTGGTGCAGCACGTCGACGTCGATGCTCTGGGCCGCCTCGTCGAGAAGCAGGGCCACGAGCCTGTCGGTGCGAAGGAGCTGGATGAGGGCCTTGCCCTTCTCCATGGAGATGTCTTTCAGGCCCATGGCGCGCGCCTTCTCCGCCTCCTCCTCCTCGCCCGGCTGGACCAGCATGAGCTCGCCGCGCGGCGAAAGGATCGGCGTGTCGGCGAAGCCTTCGGGCGTGTTGTGGAAGAAGTCGGCGGAAGCGCGCGTGATGGCCATGATCAGCGGCGGGCCATAGGTCGGCACGAACATGGCGGCCGAGCGGCCGGTCGTGTGGTAGCCGGGCCTGTCCTCCATCTCGAGCAGCACGACCTTGCGGTCGGATGCGAGCTCGGAGGCGGCGGAGGCGCCTGCGATGCCGCCCCCTATCACGATGACGTCGGCCGACTGGACCATGCTTCCCAGCTCCTCACGGTACGGACAAATGCGCCCCGGACAGTCGCAATCGTCCTTGCCTCATTCCGCGGCGCGACGCAATGTGCGCGCCGTCTCTTGCAACGGAGCCATGCATGTCCCTGCCTTTCCCACGTGCCGAATACGACGCGCGCATCAAGCGCACGCGCGACGCCATGGCCAAGCGCGGCCTCGACCTCATCGTCGTCTCCGACCCCTCCAACATGGCCTGGCTCACGGGCTATGACGGCTGGTCCTTCTACGTGCACCAGGCGGTGCTGCTCGGGCTGGACGGCGAGCCCGTCTGGTGGGGCCGCGGCATGGACGCCCAGGGCGCCCGCCGCACCGTCTTCATGGACCACGCCAACATCTCCGGCTATCCGGATCACTTCGTCCAGTCCACGGAACGCCATCCCATGCAGCACCTCGCCTCTCTCCTCGGCGAGCGGGGCTGGGCCAAGGGCCGCATCGGCGTCGAGATGGACAACTACTGGTTCACGGCCGCCGCCCACGCCACTCTCGGAAAGGAGCTTCCGAACGCCCGCTTCGAGGACGCGAACGGACTCGTCAACTGGCAGCGGCTGGTGAAGAGCGACAACGAGGTGGAGTTCATCCGCCGCGCTGCGCGGATCGTGGAGCGCATGCACCAGCGCATCTTCGAGATGGTCGAGCCGGGGCTGCCGAAGAACAAGCTCGTTGCGGAGATCCAGAAGATCGCCATCGAGGGCGCCGAGGGACACTGGGGCGACTATGCCGCCTTCGTGCCGATGCTTCCTTCGGGGCTCGACGCCACGGCGCCCCATCTCACCTGGGACGACCAGCCCTTCAAGGCGGGCGAAGGCACCTTCTTTGAGATCGGCGGCTGCTACCGGCGCTACCACTGTCCGCTGTCGCGCACCGTGTTCCTCGGAAAGATGCCGCAGAAGTTCGTGGACGCCGAGAAGGCGGCGCTCGAGGCGACGCAGGCGGGCCTCGACAAGGCCGTTCCCGGCAACACCTGCGAGGAGGTGGCCGTCGCCTTCTTCGACACGCTCGAGCGCTACGGCTTCAAGAAGGACAGCCGCACGGGCTACTCGATCGGCCTCTCCTATCCGCCCGACTGGGGCGAGCGGACCATCAGCCTGAGGCGCGGCGACAAGACGGTGCTCAGGGAAAACATGACCATCCACTTCATTCCGGCGCTGTGGCTCGACGACGGCGGGCTCGAGCTCTCCGAGACGATCCTCATCACGCCCAAGGGCGCGGAATGCCTGGCCCAAGTGCCGCGCAAGGTGGTGGTGAAGGACTAGGATCACTTGTCGATGGGTTACGCCGGAGCAAGTCCGGGCGTAACCCATCCTACGAACAAGCGGGCGTCGACATGCGCTATGCTTCCATCACCGAGCGCGTCGCGGGCCTCGGCACCGACAAGTGGGCCGTCCACTACGCGGCGCTGAAGAAGATCGCGGCAGGCGAGCGCGTGCTCATGCTCTCGATCGGGGAGCCAGACTTCGCGCCGCCGGAAGCGGTGAGCGAGGCGATGATCCGGAGTGTTCGGACGGGGCGCGTGCGCTATTCCTCGGGGCGCGGCGAGCCCTCGGTGCTGGAAGCCATCGCGCGGCACTATGCCCGCCGCACCGGTAGGGACATCACGCCCGCCCAGGCCGTCTACATGCCCGGCACGCAGAGCGCGCTCGGCTTCGCCATCCTGGCGCTGGCCGAGGCGGGCGACGAGGTCATTGTCCCTGAGCCCTACTACGTCACCTATGACGGCGTGGTGGCGGCGACGGGCGCGACCCAGGTGCGCGCCGTCACGCGGCCCCGGGACCGCTTCCATCTGACCCCCGAGGGCCTGGAGGCCGCCATCACGCCCCGCTCGCGGGTGCTTCTGCTCAACAGCCCCTCCAACCCCACGGGCGCGGTGCTGTCGGCGGCCGAGCTCGGCGCCATCGGCGAGGTGTGCGCCGCCCACGACCTCTGGATCGTCTCCGACGAGGTCTATTCGACCCTCGTCTTCGGCAATGCCGCCTTCGCCTCGCCTTTCGATGACGCGAGGCTCGCCGAGCGGACGGTGGTCGTCTCCTCGCTTTCCAAATCGCATGCCATGCCCGGGTTCCGCGCCGGCTGGGCGATCGGGCCGGAAGAGTTCGCGACCCGCATGCTGCCCTGTGCGGAAGCTTTCCTGTTCGGCTGCCAGCCCTTCGTGCAGGACGCGACCGTCTACGCGCTCAGCCGCGACTTCCCCGAATGCGACGCCATGCGCCAGGCCTTCGAGCGCCGCGCGCGGGCCGTGCTCGAGGCTTTCGGAAAGAAGGGCGCCATCAGCGCCCACATGCCGGAGGGAGGCATGTTCGTCTTCGCGGATGTGCGCCGCACGGGGCTCTCAGGCGAAGCCTTCGCGATGCGCCTGCTCGAGGAGGAGAACGTCTCGGTCATGCCGGGCGAGGCCTTCGGGGCGGCGGGCTCAGGCCACGTGCGGATCGGCCTTGTGGCCGAGGATGCCCTCATCGCGGATGCGGCGGCGAGGATGGCCAAGCTCGCAAGCCGGCTAGCCTAGGGTCTATTCGGCGGCAGCCAGTCTCCTGATCGACACGTCTACCTGCTTGCCGAGCGCGGCGAAGGCACGTTCGAGCTTCGTCAGGCTGGTCGCGTGGTTGAGTGTCAAGATGCGGTCGACTTCCTGCTTGTGCAGACCCATACGGCGGGCAAGCTCGGCCTTACGCACGTCCTGCCGCAGCATCTGCTGGTAGAGCAGCACCTTGAGCGCCGACTGTACGGGAAGCGCCACCCGGTCTCCGCGGCCTGCGGACGGTGTGGGGATGTCCTCGCGCTCCGACATGCGCGCTTCGATCGCCTCCTCGAAGGCGCCGAGCGCGTTGGCGAGCGCATCGTCCCGATCATCACCGAACGAGACCAGCTCCGGAAAATCCGGAGAGGTCACCAGCAGCGTGTCGTTGTCGTCGGGGGTCAGGTGAACGCGGTACGAGATCATTTCAATCCGAGATCTTTCTTGATTTTTGCGACGAGCCCTTTGCCCAGATCCTTATTCTTCCCGTGGGCGGGAAGAATCGTCCGACGGTCACCGAGACGGACGGTGACATGGCCGCTTCCGCCTTGTGGGTATCGAATGTGCAGCCTTGTTTTGAGAGCCAGCGGCGCAACTCCGCGTAGTTCATGAGGATTCCTCTCGTATACCTGTCCCATGACGCTGGCTCCCTTGTTGAGGCAGTCTCGGGGCTGCCGGTTATTGTGTTCAAGAGTAATCGAACATGAAGTTGAGCCAACACATATGTTGACTCAACTGTTGCTGCCTCAAGGCCTCGCCCGTCGCCATGGCGCAGGCCATAGCCACGTTGAGCGAGCGCAGGCCCTGCCGCATCGGGATGAGGAGCCGCGCGTCGGCGCGCGCATGCACATCCTCCGGGACACCGGCGCTCTCGCGTCCGAAGAGCAGGATGTCGCGCGGCGTATAGGCGAAATCGAGATAGGAGCGGGTCGCGCCAGTCGTGAAGAGAAGCAGCCTTCTTCCCTCCATCGCGCGCTGGAACGCGCTCCAGGAATCATGGCGCGTGCAACTGGCCTGCTCGAGATAGTCCATGCCGGCGCGCCGGAATCCCCGGTCGGAGACATCGAAGCCCGCCGGCTCGATGATGTGGACCGGCACGCCAAGGCAGGCGCCCATGCGCAGGATGGTCGCCGCATTCGGCGCGATGTCCGGCTCGTAGAGTGCGATTTCGATCATCGAGTTTCTTCTGGCATTTAAACTGGCATCGAATGATGCTATATTCCGTGCTTGGAGGGTTGCGATCATGCGAACGACGATAGCACTCGACGACGATCTTGTGGCGCGCGCCCAGGAGTTGATGCCGCTGACCGAGAAGTCCGCCTTGGTGCGCGAGGCGCTTCGGGCGCTCATCCAGCGGGAAAGCGCCCGCCGGCTCGCCCGGCTGGGCGGCAGCGAGCCTCGTCTCGCCACACCGCGCCGCCGTCGGCCGGGCGGAAACCCGGAGTGATCCTCGCGGATACCTCCGTCTGGATCGAGCATCTGCGGTCGGGCAATGCCATGCTGGCGAAGCGGCTCGATCGCGGTGCGATATGGATCCACCCTTTCATCGCCGGGGAGATTGCGCTTGGAAATCTGCGTGACCGAGCAACAGTGCTGGAGGCGCTCGACAGCCTACCAGCCGTGACCGTCGCTACGGATCGGGAAGTTCGGCACTTCATCGAAACAGAATTCCTGGCGGGACGCGGGATCGGCTATGTCGACGCGCATCTTCTCGCGGCCGTCAGACTGACGCCCGGCTGCCGCCTCTGGACCCGTGACCGACGGCTCGGGACGCTAGGGAAGATGCTCGGATTCGCTGCCAATCCGGATTAGCCCGGTGCGTCAGGGGCCGGTCTCGCGCCCCACAGGAAGCGCGCCAGAACTGCGACAACTGTTGGCTAGACTTTCCGGGCGGCCTTTGCCAAAAAGCCCGCAAGGGACGGCGCTGGGGGCGCCTGTGCCCACGGGCGGTTTTTCTCAAGGGATTTGGCACGTGTCCACCATGGAAGCTGCTGATACCTCGCGGCGCGACTTTCTCTATATCGCCACCGGCGCGGTCGGCGCGGTCGGCGCGGCCATGGCCGTCTGGCCCTTCATCGACCAGATGAACCCGGACGCCTCCGTGCTGGCGCTGGCCTCGGTCGAGGTCGATCTCACGCCCATCACGGAAGGCCAGTCGATCACCATCAAGTGGCGCGGCAACCCCGTGTTCATCCGCCACCGCACGGCCAAGGAGATCGAGGAAGCCAAGGCCACGGCAGTGGGCGACCTCCCGGATCCCGTGGCCCGCAACGCCAACCTCGCCGAGAACGCGCCGGCAACGGATGAGAACCGCGTCATCAACGGCAACGAGGCGCATCTCGTGATGATGGGCGTGTGCACCCATCTCGGCTGCGTGCCGCTCGGCCAGCAGGGCGATTACGGCGGCTGGTTCTGCCCCTGCCACGGCTCGCACTACGACACGGCCGGGCGCATCCGCAAGGGACCGGCGCCGCAGAACCTCGCCGTGCCCGTCTACAAGTACCTGAACGACCAGCGGATCCAGATCGGCTGAGGAGAGGCTTAGATGAGCGGACATTCGAGCTATCAGCCCAAGAGCGCCGCCGCCCGCTGGTTCGAGGCGCGCCTGCCGATCCTGAGCTTCGCGCACAGCCAGGCGGTGAGCTTCCCGACGCCCAAGAACCTCAACTACTGGTGGACCTTCGGCGGCATCCTGATGATCATGCTGGTCTCCCAGCTCATCACCGGCATCGTGCTCGTCATGCACTTCACGCCGAGCGCCGACACGGCCTTCAATTCCGTCGAGCACATCATGCGCGACGTGAACTACGGCTGGCTCATGCGCTACATGCACGCCAACGGCGCGTCCATGTTCTTCGTCGCCGTCTATATCCACATCTTCCGCGGCCTCTATTTCGGCTCCTACAAGGAGCCGCGCGAGGTGCTGTGGATGATCGGCGTGCTGATCTTCCTCGTGATGATGGCGACCGCCTTCATGGGCTACGTGCTGCCCTGGGGCCAGATGAGCTTCTGGGGCGCCAAGGTCATCACCAACCTGTTCTCGGCCATCCCCTTCTTCGGCGATCCGATCGTCACGTGGCTCTGGGGCGGCTTCGCGGTCGACAATCCGACGCTGCAGCGCTTCTTCTCGCTGCACTATCTCCTGCCCTTCGTGCTCGTCGGCCTCGTCGGACTGCACCTCTGGGCGCTGCATGTCGCGGGCAACAACAACCCGACCGGCGTCAAGGTCAAGTCCGGGCAGGACACGGTGCCCTTCCATCCCTACTACTCGATGAAGGACACCTTCGCCGCCTTCCTGTTCCTGATGCTGTTCGCGGCCTTCGTCTTCTACGCCCCCAACTATCTCGGCCATCCGACCAACTACGAGCCGGCCGATCCGCTCAAGACGCCCGCCCACATCGTGCCGGAATGGTACTTCCTGCCCTTCTACGCCATCCTGCGCTCGATCCCGGACAAGCTCTTGGGCGTCATCGCCATGGTCGCCTCGATCGTGGTGCTCTTCTTCCTGCCCTGGCTCGACACCTCGCGGGTGCGCTCGGCGACCTACCGGCCGATCTACAAGCAGTTCTTCTGGCTCCTGGTCCTGGACTGCATCGTGCTGGGCATCGTCGGCGCCAATCCGCCGGAAGGCTGGTGGCTGGTCTTCGGGCGCATCGCCACGTTCTATTACTTCCTGCATTTCCTGGTGATACTGCCGCTCCTGGGGCTCATCGAGACCCCGAGGCCGCTGCCGTCCTCGATCTCGGAATCGGTGCTGCAGAAGAAGAAGCAGCCCGCGGCCGCCACCCAGCCTGCCGAGTGAGGAACAGTCAGATGGCATTGAACAAGACCATCCTCGCCTCGCTCGCCGTGAGCCTCGGCCTCTCGCTCACGCCGGCGCTGGCGGCGGAAGGCAAGCTCCCGGCCAAGGACATCAAGTTCACCTTCGAAGGACCCTTCGGCACCTTCGACCGGGGGCAGCTGCAGCGCGGCTATCAGGTCTACAAGGACGTCTGCGCCGCCTGCCATTCGGCGCACTATCTGCGCTTCCGCAATCTCGGCGAGCCCGGCGGGCCGGAGTTCTCGGAAGCCGAGGTCAAGGCCATCGCGGCCGGCTTCCAGGTGCAGGACGGGCCCAACGATTCGGGCGACATGTTCGAGCGGCCGGGCCTGCCCTCGGACAAGTTCGTCTCGCCCTTCGCCAACGACCAGGCGGCAAGGGCTTCGAACGGCGGCGCGCTGCCGCCCGACCTCTCGCTCATCACCAAGGCGCGGGCCGGCTGGACCGGCAGTCCTTGGACGCTTTACACGACGCAGCTCTTCAAGGGCGTCGGCGGACCCGAATACGTCTATTCGGTGCTGACGGGCTACTCCGATCCGCCGGCCGAGCTCAAGGAAGGCGCGCCCGAGGGCAAGTCCTACAATCCCTATTTCGAGAACGGTCCGTGGATCTCGATGCCGCCGCCCTTGACCGACGGCGGCGTCACCTATGGCGACGAGACGCCGGCGACCGTCGACCAGCAGGCGCGCGATGTCTCCGCCTTCCTTGCCTGGGCGGCCGAGCCCAAGATGGAGGAGCGCAAGCGGGCGGGCTTCCAGGTGCTGCTCTACATGGCGGTCCTCACCGTGCTTCTCTATCTCACGAAGCGCATGATCTGGGGCCGGGTCGAGCACTAGGCGATTAACGCTGCCAAGTCGGATAGCCTTGCCAACGGCGCGGCGGATGCCACTCTTCCGCCTCCCAACCGGAGGTCCCTCGATGAGCATCCTGCGCGCCCTGTTCCTTGTCCTGCCGTTCCTGTTCCTGGCCCCGGCATCGGCCGCGGAGGCGCCGAAGGGCGCCGTGATCTTCACGATCGCGGGCGCCGTCGGGGAGACCAACCGCGGGCCCTACAGCGAGTTCGACGACGGGTTCCTGAAGCACCACGAGCGCAGCTTCGAGAAGGCCTTCGCGTTCGACCGCGCCATGCTCGAGGCGCTGCCGCAGCAGGAGATCACCGCCAAGGCCGAAGGCTGGGCGAAGGCCTACCGGTTGAAGGGCCCGCTCGTCACCGACGTGCTCAAGCTCGTCGGGGCAGAGGGCCGCACCGTCACGTTCGTCGCGCTCGACGGATACGCCACCAAATTCACGCCCGAGGAGATCGCCGCGCACCGCTGGGTCCTCGCCCACACGGGCGACGGCGTTCCGCTCGCGATCGGCGGCCGGGGCCCGCTGTGGATGGCCTATGACGTAGAGGGCGGGTCTGCTTCCTGGGAGGAAGAAGGCCGCTGGGCCTGGGCGGTGTTCTACGCCGAGGTGGAATAGATGGCGAAGGCCGTGTTGGGCGTCGTCGGCGGATCGGGCGTCTATGACATCGAGATGGAGAACGCGCGGTGGGAGCGCGTGAGGAGCCCCTGGGGCGAGCCGTCCGACGAGCTGCGGATGGGCGAGATCGGTGGCCTCCCTGTGGTCTTCCTGCCGCGGCACGGACGCGGCCACCGCTTCTCGCCCTCCGACATCAACTACCGCGCCAACATCGACGTCCTGAAGCGGGCAGGCGTCACCGACCTCGTGTCGCTGTCGGCCTGCGGCTCCTTCCGGGAGGCGCTGGCGCCCGGCACCTTCGTCATCGTCGACCAATTCATCGACCGCACCTTCGCAAGGCCCAAGAGCTTCTTCGGCAAGGGCTGCGTGGCGCATGTGTCGCTCGCCGATCCCGTGTCGCCCAAGCTCGCCGACCGGCTCGAGGCGGCGGCCAGGGCCGAGGCCATCCCCTGCCACCGTGGCGGCACCTATCTCGCCATGGAGGGCCCGCAGTTCTCGACGCTCGCGGAATCGAAGCTCTATCGCGCCTGGGGCTGCGACGTCATCGGCATGACCAACATGCCGGAGGCCAAGCTCGCGCGCGAGGCGGAGATCTGCTACGCGACCGCCGCCATGGTGACGGACTACGACTCCTGGCATCCCGACCACGGATCGGTCGACATCACTTCGATCATCAAGGTGATGAAGGCCAACTCCGAGAATGCCCGGAAGCTGGTGACGCGGCTCGCCAGCGACTTTCCGCGCCAGCATGAGCCCTGCCCCATCGGCTCCGACAAGGCGCTCGAATATGCGATCATCACCGCGCCGGAAGCGCGCGACCCGGAACTCCTCAAGAAGCTCGACGCCGTCGCGGGACGGGTGCTGGGGCGGTCCTGACCTGTCATCCCGGATGGGCCGCAAGGCCCAGTCCGGAATCCGAGGCTGCTCTCACGGTTCCGATCCCGGACAGCCGCTTCCGCAGCTTCCGGGATGACATGTGTTACGGGGGGCGATCCTCACACCACCACGATGGCCTTGCCCCTGACCTTGCGGTCGGCGAGCGCGCGGATGGCCTTGGCCGTCTCCTCGAGCCGCCAGGTGCGCTCGACATGCGGCCGGATCTTCCCCTCCGCGCACCAGTTGAGCAGCATCGTCATGTTGGTGCGGTGCCGCTCGGGCTCGCGCCTGGCATGCTCGCCCCAGAAGACGCCGACGATGGCGCAGCCTTTGAGCAGCGTGAGGTTCAAAGGGATACGCGGGATGTCGCCCGCCGCGAAGCCGATGACGAGCAGCCGGCCCGCCCAGGCGATGGAGCGGAGCGCCGGCTCGGTATAGGGACCGCCGACAGCATCGTAGATCACGTCCACGCCCTTGCCGCCGGTTGCGTCCCTTAAAGCCTGCTTGAGGTCGGCGGAGGAATAGTCGATCGTTTCGTCGGCGCCGATCGAGCGGCAGAAGTCGAGCTTCTCCGGCGACGATGCGCAGGCGATGACGCGCGCGCCCATGAGCTTGCCGATCTCGATCGCCGCCTGCCCCACGCCCCCCGAGGCGCCGAGCACCGCCAGCGTCTCGTTAGGCTTCAGGTTCGCGCGGTCGCGCAGCGCGTGCAGCGTGGTGCCATAGGTGATGGTGAGGCCGGCAGCCGTCTCGAAGGGGATCGCGGCCGGGACGGGAATGGCCTGCTCGGCCTTGAGGATCACCGTCTCGCGCGCCGCGCCGTAGCCCGTATAGGCCATGACGCGGTCGCCTTCGCGGAACCCCACGACATGCTTGCCGAGCTTTTTCACGACGCCGGCGAACTCGGCGGCGGGCGAGAAGGGAAAGTCTGGGCGCACCTGGTACTTTCCCTCAACGATCAGCGTGTCGAGAAAATTGAGGCCGACGGCCTTCACCTGGACCGCGATCTCGCCCGCTCCGGGCTCGGGCTCGGACAGCTCCTCCACCACCAGAGTTTCGGGCGCGCCCCAGGCCTTGCACAAAACAGCCCGCATCCTTCTCCGTCTCCTAAACCCTTGAACGAATGCGGCGACTATGGAGGCGCGCGTGGGATGCGGCAACGGATTCAGGCGGCCGGTGTCAAATTGTTGTCAGATTTGATCCTAGGGTGTCCGTCTCAATCGCACGGCCGGGATGGGGAAGCGATGGCAGCGAGATTGTCCACGCGCGACCGGCCGGTCGACTTCGTCAACTGGGGCAACGATCGGACGGCATCATGAGAGTGAAGGGCAGACAACTGGTTGCGGCGCTCGCCGGCGCGGCGATCCTCGGCATGGCGGGCACGGCCGGCGCGCAGGAGCCTTCCTCGCTCGGTGAGTTCTCCGACTGGGCCGCCTATACCTACAAGTCGAAGAACGGTCCCGTCTGCTACATCGTCTCGCAGCCGAAGAAGTCGCAGCCCGACGGCGTCACGCGCGACCCCATCTTCTTCCTCATCACCCACCGCCCCGGCGAGAAGGTCAGGAACGAGGTCAACACAATCATCGGCTATCCCTTCAAGAAGGAGTCGTCCGCGACCGTGCAGGTCGGGTCCGATTCCTTCGAGCTCTTCACGAGCGGGGACGGCGCGTGGTCGGAATCTTCCGCCCGCGACAGCGCCATCGTCGCCGCCATGAAGTCGGGGCAGTCGATGACGGTGAAGGGCACCTCCTGGCGTGGCACCAGCACGACCGATCAGTATTCGCTGGCCGGTGTCTCGGCTGCCATGCAGAAGATCGACTCGACCTGCAAATAGGCGTAAGCCATGGCGCCGCCGGCCCTGGAAATCGGGCGCGGCCGACACAAGGTTTAGAGACATGACCGCATCGGCAGCCATCGCCGAACCCGGAAACGCGCTCGCAGGCGCGCCCCGGCGCTCGCCCTATGGCCTGACGCGGGCGGAGCTTGCGGACGCGATGGCGGAGGCCGGCGTCCCGGAGCGCCAGCGCCGCATGCGCGCCAACCAGTTCTGGCGCTGGCTCTATGTGCGGGGCGCCACCTCCTTCGAGGCCATGACCGATATCGGCAAGGAGCTTCGGGTCCGGCTCGAGGGGCTTTTCGATCTCTCCCGGCCGGAGATCGTCACCGAGCAGATTTCCAGCGACGGCACGCGCAAATGGCTTCTGCGCTTCGCCCCCGACGCAAAGGGCGCCAGGCACGAGGCCGAGACCGTGTTCATCCCGGAGGAGGACCGGGGCACGCTCTGCATCTCGAGCCAGGTCGGCTGCACGCTGACCTGCACCTTCTGCCACACGGGAACGCAGAAGCTGGTGCGCAACCTCACGGCCGGCGAGATCGTGGGCCAGGTGCTCCTGGCGCGCGACCGGCTCGGCGAATGGCCGGGCGCTGCCGGCGCCATGCCCGACCGCATGATCACCAATGTCGTGCTCATGGGCATGGGCGAACCGCTCTACAACTTCGACCATGTGCGCGCGGCGGTGGACGTCATCTCGGACGGCGAGGGTGTCTCGCTGTCGAAGCGCCGCATCACGCTCTCGACGTCGGGCGTCGTTCCGGAGATCGTGCGGGCGGGCGAGGAGATCGGCACCATGCTCGCCATCTCGCTGCATGCGACGAAGGACGAGATCCGCGACCGGCTGGTGCCGCTCAACCGCAAATACCCGATCGCCGAACTGCTCGACGCCTGCCGTGCCTATCCGGGCCTTTCCAACGCC